>WFUN01000050.1 GCA_015484905.1 Hydrogenimonas sp.
GTAGAGTAAGAGTTTCTACCATATCGTTGCCGGAAGAGTGAACAGCGTTTTGGGAAGTTCTTGAAAAAGAGGATGTATAAAACTGCTCTTCAAAGCCGGAATGTACGCAGATGCAGGGATTCTCTTTTTCATATTCTCTCAGCTTCTCTTCAAGCTCTTCGATACCGGATTGCAGTATCGGCAACCAGCTACGCAGTGTACTTGAGAGCCTCGTTTTTAGCTGTACACTCTGTTTCTGGCGAAGTTTCACCTGTTCACTCCCTTTTAAAATCGGCAAAAAGGCTTCTCATAACGTAAAATGCTCCCCAAGATAGTGTTTTATCACATTTGTATCGGCAGCTATCTCTTCTGCGCTCCCTTCAGCCATCAGCTCGCCTGAGCGCATTACATACGCACGATTGCAGATACCAAGTGTTTCACGCACGTTATGATCGGTTATCAGTACGCCGATATCGAGCTCCAGCAGCTGTTTAATGATATTTTGTATATCGATGACAGCGATTGGATCCACCCCTGCAAAAGGCTCATCAAGCAGAAGAAACTTTGGCTTGCTCACAAGAGCCCGTGCAATCTCTGCACGCCTTCGCTCTCCTCCGCTGAGCCTGATGCCCTTGCGGTTTCTTATAGGTTCTATATTGAACAGTTCCAGCAGATTCTCTATTCTCTTCTGCGCATTTGTCTTATCGAGCCTGGCCGCTTCAGCCGCTATTTGCAGATTCTCTTCGACCGTCAGATCTTTGAAGATACTCGATTCTTGGGGGAGATAGCCTATGCCGAGTCTCGAGCGTACATGCAAAGGATATTTCGTAACATCTTCATCATCTATATACACATGTCCGTCGCTTACACCTATCAGTCCGCATATCATATAAAAGGTAGTTGTTTTGCCTGCACCGTTTGGACCAAGCAGTCCTACAACCTCTTTGGTATTAAGCTTTAAAGAGACATCTCTTACGATAACGTTTTTCTTGATCGTTTTGTTGAGTTTTTCGGCTCTGAGACTATGCATCTGTTTCAATCCTGTAGTTACGGCTTTCATTTTCCCCCGTTATCTCCACAACCGCCGTTTTGAAACCGTATTTGGACAAAAGCTCTCTAAGCGAATCGTCTCCCCACTCTATCAGGTGCCATCCGGGCTCTTCGAGACTTTCCAAAAGGCCTATGGCAAAAAATCTGTCATTGGGACACTGATAAAGATCGTAATGATAAAGATCGTCCCCATATATATGCTGTATGGAGAATGTCGGCGAAGTTACCGCTTTTGTGTATCCCCTGGATCTGGCAAGAGCTTTTACCAGTGTCGTTTTTCCGGCTGCCAGGTCACCCTTTAAAAAAATCACGGCATTTTGAGGCAAGCTCTTTTCAAGCTCTTCGACCACACGGTCCAGCTCATCGACTGATGCCTCTATTTTCTTCTCATAATGCATTTGAAACCTGAATGATTTTTTCCAAAGCCGCTTTGGCCCGACCGGAATCGATCGTTTCACGAGCTATCTGCAGCCCTTCTGCCATATCGCTTGCCAAACCGTCGACAATCAGTCCGGCTGCGGCATTGATAAGAACAATATCTCGTTTTGGCCCTTTAGTCTCTCCACTCAATATCGAAAATGTTGTTTTGGCATTTTCGACGGCATCAGCACCGCGTATAGACTCGAGCGGTGCGGACGCAATACCGAATTTTGCCGGGTCTATATAAAACTCCTTCAACTCACCATCTTCAAGCATAATCGCCTTGCTGAGTTCCGAGAGCGAAATCTCATCGAGACCATCGAGGCTGCTGACCACCATTGCACGCTTGCTGCCGAGCCTTTTTAGAGCCTGTGCCATTTTGGAAACGAATGATGTGTCGAAAACCCCTATAAGCTGTTTTTCCACTCCGGCCGGATTGCTAAGCGGGCCCAGTATGTTGAATATGGTACGATGGGTTATGGACTTTCTTATCGGCATTATAAATTTCATGGCAGGATGATGCAAAACGGCAAAAATGAAAGCAAAGCCACACTCTTGCAGCATCTCTACCTGCTGGTGAGGTGCAAGGTCGAGACGAATACCAAGCGCCTCGAGCATATCCGCACTTCCGGAACGACTGGTGATGGAACGGTTGCCATGTTTCGCCACTTTGCATCCGGCACCAGCAAGCAGAAGGGAAACTGTTGTGGAGATATTGAAGGTATTGCTTCCGTCTCCTCCTGTTCCGCAATTGTCTATCAGCTCTTTGCGAAGCTCTTCAGGAACAGGAAGTTTTATGGAGTGTTCACGCATAACTTCCGCTGCAGCCGCTATCTCATCCGCACTTTCACCTCTCTTTGCCATTTCGATCAACAGATCTCTCGCTTCCGACTCATCCATACGCCCTGAAAAGAGTCTTTCAAAAGCGCTTTTCGCATCATTGTAAGTCATTAAAGCTCCTCAACATATTTCTCTTTTGCACTTTTTGGGATGGTTTTGGTCGTGGGAATTGCAAGCACTCTATAGCGTCTCGGGCCTTTGTAGTAACGGATTTCGATTATATCGTCCGCTTTTATCTCTTTTGCAGGCTTGGCAAGTACGCCGTTTATAAATACAACACCATTTTTTATCATATCCTGTGCAACCGTTCTTCGCTTGACCAGATTGACACAACTCAAAAATTTATCGATTCTCAATATCTCTCCAAAATTTTGGAAGACCCAAATTTGATAATCTAATTATAGAGTGTTGATGATAAAGTCTTGTTTATAACGACCGTTACAAATCAGATAGAGGCTTCTGGCCCCGTTATCCGTTTATTTGTATATAATTTTGTATTGGATAGAATGGATTTCATGAGCAAAGAGAAATATTTCCGTATCTACCATGACTCCACCGGCTCGGTAAAACTTGCAATTATTGGCAGATGGCGTATCGGATCTCTTGATATGATCGAAAAATCATATAGAAGTATTCAACATGAAATTTCCTATGCAAAAAAGATAGTTGTCGACTTGGGTGGATTGAAATCGATAGATACGGGGGCAATGGTCTTTTTTCTCTCTTTGAGGGATGATTTGAAAAAAAACGCTTCGGTGCATACTGTCAATGTACCGGATTGGTTTTGCCGTATGTTTCGGCTCGTAAAACGGTTCACGGCAACAGCTTCCGGCCATGAGGCATTCTCTTTTTCCATAATTACGAAACTTTTCGAAAATCTTGGGAGACAGGCTTATACACTCTACGCCGACTTTCTTCTTTATATGAATTTTCTGGGCCAGTCTGCAGCCGCCTTTTCACGCACACTGTTGCACCCTTCGACATTTCGTACAAAAGAGACTACGGCCAATATATACAAAACCGGTGTTATGGCAATCCCGATAGTGGCGCTCAGCGCTTTTCTTGTGGGAGTAGTGATTGCGTTTCAAAGCGCCGTTCAGTTGCAAAAGTATGGCGCCAACATTTTTATTGTCGATATGATAGGTATCTCCATTCCAAGGGAGCTCGCACCACTCATTACAGCAATCATCGTTGCCGGCAGAAGCGGATCTTCCTATACAGCACAGATTGGCGTAATGAAAATAACGCAAGAGATAGACGCAATGAAAACAATGGGGTTCGAAATTTTCCGCTTTATAGTTCTGCCAAGAGTAGCGGCTCTGGTTGTATCACTCCCTCTTCTTGTATTTTTTGCCGATATCATTGGAATATACGGCGGCCTGCTGGTAGCAAAACTTCAACTCGACATATCACCTTCACAGTTTCTGGAAAGATTGCAAAACGAAGTGGATGTCAAGCACTATCTCGTAGGGCTTTTCAAAACTCCGTTTTTCGCTTTCATAATCGCTTCGATTGGATGTTTTCGGGGTTTTCAAGTATCGGAAAACACAGAAAGCATAGGACGGTACACTACGATCAGCGTAGTTAACTCGATATTTCTGGTCATTGCTATGGATGCACTCTTTTCCATCATATTTACAGAGCTCAATATATGAAAAAGATAATAAAAATACGCCATCTTTATACACGTTTCGGCAACAAAACGGTACACGAAAATGTAAGTATGACCGTGTATGATGGAGACATTTACGCGATTATAGGCGGCAGTGGCTCAGGAAAGACCACTCTTCTTAGAGAGATGATAATGCTTCTGCGTCCTACCGGCGGTACACTGGAAGTACTGGGTTACGATTTGAATCGAATAGATCAGAAAGGGGCACAAAAGCTCAGAGAGGAGTGGGGCGTTCTTTTTCAATTCGGAGCGCTGTTTACTTCGTTGACCGTTGAAGAGAATATCGCTGTATGGCTCAATGAATACACATCCTTGTCAAAAAAGACGATTCGTAAAATTGTCTACTCCAAACTCGAAATGGTTGGACTTGACCCGGAAGTGGGAAAACTCTATCCAAGCGAACTGAGTGGCGGAATGATAAAACGTTCCGCACTCGCACGCGCACTCGTAATGGACCCGAGGCTTCTTTTTCTCGACGAACCGACATCGGGTCTGGATCCTGTGAGTGCTGAAGCTTTTGATGATCTGATCGTTCAGCTTCGTTCGCTGCTCGGGCTAACTATTGTCATGATTACCCACGATATCGATACGATTTTCAATGTAGTGGACCGAATGGCCGTATTGGACGACAAACGTGTCGTAGCGGAAGGAACTCTTACCGAGATTTTGAAAAACGACCATCCGTTTATCCACCGTTTTTTTGGCGGCAACCGTGCCAAAATCAGGATAAATTCGATGCTGAAGGAGACGGGCTGATGGAGAGCAGAGCCAGCTATACCATAGTCGGCCTCTTTATTTTTCTACTTGGAGCAGGGGCGATTTTATTCGCTCTGTGGATGGGAAAATACAGCAATAAAAAGGAGTACGCATATTACTATACCTATATGAAAGAGTCAGTTGCGGGTCTTCCATCGGACGGTGCTGTAAAGTATATGGGTGTAAATATCGGCAAAGTCAAAGAGATCCATATAGATCCGGACGATCCGACACGCATACGCCTGCTGTTGCAGATACCGAAAGATATTCCTATCCGTGAAGGCATGTACGCGACACTCAATTTTACCGGAATAACAGGAATTGCGTATATAGAGATAATAGGAGGCAAAAAAGGCGCTCCCGTAATAAAAAGCTCTTCTGGCAAAATTCCAGTAATCCCGTCAAAACCGTCTACTCTCGCACAGATAGGCACTTCGGTAAATGATCTAACCGTACAGATTTCGAAAGCTCTGGACCGGCTCAATAACGCTTTTAGTGAAGAGAATATAAAACACTTCAACAATACAATGACAAATATCGATCACTCCACCTACTCATTGAACAGAATACTCAATGAAAAAAATATTGAAAACATAAACACTCTTCTGCATAACCTCACCGAAGCCTCGAAAAAAAGCGATGAGATTTTTGAAATGGTCCGAGCGGTCAGAAAAGCGGCTATAAATATCGGTAACGAAGGAAACAGAACTCTTGTTTCGTTAAAAGATAGTGCCTACACGTTCAAAGAGTTGAATAAGCTTATTATAGATCGTATAAAAAAAGGCGATCTCGACATTCACCGTCTGCTGCAGCAGACTCTGGCTCAGTCAAACGCCCTGCTGCGCGCATCTCAGACACTGATCTATCAACTGCAAGAAGATGCGCTTATGATAAAAAACAGCCCCAGAGATCTCTTTTTCAAAGAGGCCGAGCCTAATCCGGGGCCCGGAGAGGAGACGAGGTGAGAAAATTGGAAAAAATAGCCACATTATTTATAATAGTCGGCTTCATGTTTTCATTCGCCGGCTGTTCTGTAAAAAAAGTCCCACCTACTTATAGTTATTACCTCTCCCAGGAAACCTCCGGTATCACAAACAGCTCCGTCAGTACTCCTGTTATTGGTTCTTTGAAGCTGGCATTTACACTTCCTTCCAGAGTCAGCGAAAGTACTTCTATATATTATATTGACAAGAACTACAAACAACAATCCTACAATTACAGCCGATGGTATGATACGGTTACGACCATGTTTGAAGCAAAACTGTTGAGAGCTATTGAAAACTCCGGGATTGCCAAAAGCGTAACGGGAAGTACTACCGCCGTGGATGCCGAAGTGATACTTGAAATAGGAATTCTCGATTTTGTCCATGATTTAAACGGTGGGGAAAATTCAAAAGGAAGCGTTTGCATACTTGCAACACTGATAAACAACAGAAACGGCAAAACAGTTGCAACAAAACTTTTCGAAGCTGCCGCTGATGCGGAGAAAAAAAACGCGCAAGGAGCTGTGGCCGCTCTAAACAAAGCAGCCGACGATGTAACCGTCCGTATAATCGACTGGTTGAAAACCCTATAAAATTCCGAAACGTCTGACAAACTCGTCATCTATCTCGACAAGGCCTCTTTTTTTAAGAGACTCCAATACCTTCTTGTCGCAAAGAACATCACCTGGCCACTCCCGCATATAACCGTCCAGTTCGTTTTTATCTGTAGCATCTATCATGATAAACGGCTCTTTGCGCACATCTCTCAAAGCGTCGATATTGTTTGTTATTCGCCATATAAGCATATATATATTATCAAGACTGTTTTTATCGGCATCGACCACAATCAATATCTTCATATGCGCATGAAGTGCCTTTATATCGTCGAAAAACTCCTGAACACAGCGTCTCTTGTCATAGGCGACAATACAGACAGGGTTCTTCGTATGGGTAAAATACTGTTTGAGCCCCCTCACCGAGGTATCTATCGCCTGCATTACTTCAAGAAGTTCGGCATCGCTCAAAAGAGACCCGATGCCGCCGGGTATCTCTTCACCTGTAGAGTCGATACCCAGCTTTCCACCAACCAGCGTTTCGGGACTGGAGTGATCGAGCGCATCCACTATCCCTTCCGTAATCAGCAAAGACTCGGGTTCCATTCTGTTTAGAATATACTCGGTGAGAGCTTTGTAATCGGTAAGATCTGGAGCATCGCTTCCAACAAATATGGCATGTTTGACGAAACTCATCTGCCCCACGCCCCAGAAAGCATGCATAAACTGTTTGGCATGTCCTTTGTAGTGTGTCTGCATCTTAGCTATGATGAGGTTATGAAAAACTCCGTTTTCCGGCATATGGTAGTCTATGAGATCCGGGGCGGTAGTCTTGAGAAGCGGCAGAAAAATACGCTCCGTTCCCCACCCCATGTACTTGTCTTCAAGAGGAGGCTTGCCTACTACGGTTGCCTGGTAGAGAGGATTTTTTTTCATGGTTATCGCAGTAACGTCCATTACGGGATATGGCTCTTTGAGGGTATAATAGCCGGTATGATCCCCAAAAGGCCCCTCTGTAACCAGCCGTTGCGGATCGACTTCTCCTTCTATGACGATATCCACATCTTCAGGAATCCATATGTCGTTGGTTATGGACTTTACCAATTTCGCCGACTCATTGCGAACAAACCCGTATAACATGAGTTCGAACATTCCGTAAGGCAAAGGTGCCTGTCCACACCAGATATACAGAGGATCGCCACCGATAGCCACTGTAACGGGCATCTTCTTTCCAGCCTCTTTATACTGATCAAAGAAGTGACTGGCATCTTTATGTATCTGCCAATGCATTCCCAGTCTTCTTTTATCGTATTGCTGCAGCCTGTACATACCCAAATTCTGCATTTTACCGTCGAGGCTCTTTGTGTAGACCTGCCCCATCGTTATAAACGGCCCGCCATCTTCGGGCCATGTTTTTAAAATGGGAATTTCGTCCAGATCTATCTGGGAAGCTATTTTTACTGTTTGTTGACACAGCCCCCGCTCTTTTTGGCGCTTTGGAAAAACGTTTTTAAGAGCGAACAGTTTAGAAAGCATCGATAGTTTTGCAATGAACCCTTCAGGCGGCCTCATATGCATAAGCTCTTCTATCTCATCTGCGATTTCATCCGGATGTCGCCCGAATATCTTCTCTGTTACTTCATAGTTAGCAAAAATATTCATAACTACAGGCATATCGTACTCAATCCCTTTTGCACGATTGACAGGCCTTTTGAAAAGAAGAACCCGTGAAGGTCTTTTTTTTACCTCGACGTAGGCAATATGGGCGATTTCAAGCTCCACATCACATGGCTCTTCGATGACTTTGAGATATCCATCGCGCTCAAGTATCTCGAGCCACTTCTGCATTGTAGCCATGCAAATCCTTATTAATGCAAAATTGATCTGTTATAATCAGAGTCGCTCACACCGCTCCTCTTTGAAAGCCATCTCTTCCGCCCGTGCAAGCAGCCCTTTTGCACCCGCTCTTATCATAATGTCGGCAAGCCTGACTCCAAGATCGTGCGCTTCGTTCAACGGCGCATCTATAATCTCTTTCAAAATTTCACTCCCATCCGGTAGACCGACCATCGCTCTTACCACTACTCTGTCTGTAGAGACTTTGGCGTTTACCGCAATAGGAACCTGACAGCTGCCTTCGAGCTTTGCGATAAAATCGCGTTCTATTTTCGCCGCAAGTGCCGAATCCTTGTCATTGAGTACTGCCGCTATTTTTTCAATCTCCTCGTTGTCTACGATCTCTATGCCCAATGCTGCCTGTCCGGAAGGAGGTATCATAACGTTATCGTCGATCGGATCATGATAGGGAACCTCTTCCAGCAGTCCGAGGCGCTTCATACCGACATAAGCGAGAATTATCGCATCATATTCGCCTTCTGCTAGTTTGCGCAATCTTGTGTTGACATTTCCTCGTAGATTTTTGATTTTCAGATCCGGACGTATGGCTCTAAGCTGCATTTGACGACGCAAGCTGGTAGTCCCGACAACCGCTCTTTGTGGCAGATCGTCGATGTTTTTATACTTATGCGAAAGAAAACAGTCGCGAATGTCATCACGTTTTGTAACCGCTGCAAGTTTCAGACCTTTGGGCATATATGTCGGTACATCTTTGAGACTGTGAACTGCAAGATGGGCCCGTCCTTCGAGCATGACATCCTCTATCTCCTTGGTAAACAGCCCCTTGCCGCCAATCAACGCAAGCGGTTTGTCAAGAATCTTGTCCCCGGTAGATGTCACAACTTCCAGTTCGATCAGAATATCCGGAAACGCTTTTTCCAATTCAGACCTCACATATTTGGCCTGCCATAAAGCAAGCTGGCTTCCTCGTGTAGCGATAATCAGTTTCTTCATAGTTTACTTCTTTATAAAAGATTTGTATCTGTCTCTGGTTACATCTTTTTTACCATCGACAAAAATAGTCGGTGTTCCAGTCACAAACATTTTACGCGCTGTAATTCTATCATGGAGAATCACCTTTTCTATCCTTTTGTCATGTAACTGCTCAGGTGTGATTTTCAGACCCGTCTCTTTTTCAACTATCTCGAGAATCTTCTTTTCATCTTTAAGCTCAGGATCTATTTTGATAGAATAGAATTTTTCTATTATCTCTTTTCTACCCATAAGCTTCGCGACTTCCATTGCACGTACGAGAGTATCCGAAGCCGGGTGGATTGCACTCAATGGCAAATGATAATAAAACAGCGCCATCTCTTTTGGATTCTCTTTTACAGCTTTTATCAGATCCGGTACATACATTCTGCAAAAAGGGCATAGTGGATCCGAAAATAGAACCAGTTTGTGTTTTGCATTCATATCTCCATAAAGAAGATGGGACTTTGCGTAAATGTCATCAGGAAGTTTCGGCTGCAAAATGGAACGAATACTCATACCGGTTTTTCTGTCAATAAGCTCGGTTGCCATCAGAGCTCTGCTTACGAAAATAATCGTCTCGAAATCTATTCTGCGGCTCTCTTTTCCTCTTTTGAGTTCAATATCCGCTTCTACAACATACGCAGCCCATCCCTTTACTCCCGGAATAGGAAGCTTTTCGGCTATCTTGACGCTCTTTACTTCTACTCCTCTGTTCTGTCTTAGCTTTTTCTTGACAAAGTCTATAACGTCGCTGTCTACCGCTGCAAACGCAAGACTACTTCCTATTATCAGTATGCTCAATAATCTCAACATCAATGACATCGCACTCTCCTTCTTTGGGCTCTTCATCTATATGAGACCCTCTATGTGGTCCCCTTTTTTTGAGCAATCTTCTGGCGATAAAACCTGAAAAGATGCCAAACTGCAAAAACACCCCGATTATATCGGTAAAAAAACCGGGAATTATCAGTAAAATGGCTCCCACCAATGCAGCGAGATTCTGTTTTTGAAAAGACTCCGGTGTTATCTCTCCAGCCATCATGGCACGCATATTTTCCGAAAAAGTATAACGGAAGTTTGTCAACAGAATCAAACCCAATATCGCACTTGCCACGACTTCTACGAAGGTCCACAGAGGGCCGATGGCAGCTGAAATTTCAACTGATATGAATATTTCCAAAAAAAGATAGATCAGAAAATAGATCATAGCAGCATATCCGCTACTTTTTGGGCCGCTTCATCGACATCTGCCTCTATTCGACCAAGATCGGCCCGTTTTACAATCTCCACTTTCCCATCGGAAAGTTTTTTACCCACAACTACGGCATAAGTAAAGCCTATGAGTTCGAAATCTTTCATTTTGAAACCGAATCGCTCAGGTCTGTCGTCGATAACGACATCCACTCCTCTTTTTTTCAGTATTTCATATATCTTCTCTCCGGCCGAGACCTGGTTTTCATCTTTTATATTGCCTATGACAACAACTACTTCAAATGGTGCAATACCAGAAGGCCATATGCACCCTCTTTCATCATGATGCTGCTCTATCACAGCAGCTAAAAGTCTGCTGACTCCTATGCCGTAAGTCCCCATGACAAATGGTTTGGATTTTCCATCTTTGTCCAGAAAACGGGCACCGAGCGGTTGCGAATAGCGCGTTCCCAGCTGAAAAATATGGCCGACTTCAATGCCTTTGGTATAATCCAGTTTTCCTCCGCACTTTATGCATCTGTCCTCTTTTTTTACCTGTACGAGGTCCTCAAAATCCAAATCTTTCAATACACTTAAATCGACTCCCACTATATGGTAATCTTTTACGTTTGCCCCACATATCATATTGGATGCATTTTTCAGACTCTCATCAAAAACCATTTTCGCGTTCATTCCGGCTTTTTGGATCACATATGGCGTATCGTCACTCTCTTGGGTCGATATATCGCGCTTGATTTCAACCGGTCCCATAAAACCTGGAACAATCCCGGCAGCTTCCAGCTCTTCTTCACTCACATCAAGAAGTTCATTGGCACCTATGCTGTTGGCTGCTTTGGTCTCTTGCAACTCTTCGTTTCCTCTCAGGAAAAAAAGAACTATTTCGCTTCTGCCTCCATCATATAGAGCTCTCTTGGCAACACTTTTTACAAGATAGAAGGGATCGACATGAAAAAAACTCTCCAACTCTTCGATTGTGGTGACTTCAGGAGTGTAAAACTTCATCAGCCGAGCTTCTGGAGCCTCCGGAACATTTTCCGGCTCAGCACGCTTTGCAGCCTCTATATTGGCACTGTAATCGCACTTTTGACAAATTACTATCGTATCTTCGCCACTCTCTGCCAGCACCATAAACTCTTTGCTTCCTTCACCACCGATAGCTCCGCTGTCAGCTTCCACCACTCTGAAATCAAGCCCCATTCTCGTAAATATTCTACGGTAGGTCTTCTCCATAAGTTCAAATTCTCTAACCATATCGTCACGATCTGTATGAAAGCTGTATCCGTCTTTCATTATAAATTCACGCCCTCTCATCAGACCGAAACGTGGCCGCGCTTCATCGCGGAATTTAAGATTTATCTGATAAAGGTTTATTGGAAGCTGCTTGTAACTGCTGACGAACCGCCCGGCAAGTTCGACCATCATCTCCTCATGCGTGGGTCCAAGAACGAACTCGTTTCCTTTTCTGTCGCTAAAACGCAACAGCTCCGCTCCATACTTCTCATAACGGCCGCTTTTTTTCCACAGTTCCGCCGGTGTGACAAAACCCAACTGAACCTCCTGACAGCCGACAGAGTCCAACTCCTCTTTTACAATCGTACGGATTTTATCGAGCACCCTTTTGCCGAGTGGCAGGAAATCATAAATTCCGCTCGCGACCTGATGTATGAATCCACCGCGTACGAGAAAAATATGACTGGGAAGAACGGCATCTTTCGGTGCCTCTTTAAGTGTTGGAATCAACAGTTTGGAAAACCTCATAGTCTATAGGCCCTTTCATAAATATGGAAAAGATTTCCTTCTCTCATTATCGTATGTCATCCTTCATTACAAACTCACATCTGTATTTGTCGACCATATTCACTTCCGCATCTGTTTTGAATATATATTTCATAGCTTCGATAATCGTATCGGCACGCGGCTGTTCGGCTACATCACGTAACTGCTTGGTAGGAGTATGCAGAAATTTGTTGAAAGCGTTGTGAACGATCTTTTCGACATTTTTCTGTATGTCTGAAGAGATGAACCCTTTTTTGACAGCACGCTCTATCTCAGCCATCGCGGCCTGCCTGGCCTGCTCTCTCAGATCTTTTATAAGCGGATCGATCATCAGTGTCTGGAGCCACTTGAAAAACTCGATTGTATATCTTCCGACAATTTCGTAGGCTTTTCTGGCCTGCTCTTTTCGAAGTGCGAGATTTGTATCTACAATCTCTTTCAGGTCGTCTACGGCATATACATTGACTGTAGGGTCACTTATATCTTCGATATCTCTCGGAACGGCAAGATCGAACCAATGACGCTCGAATGAAGCGGGTTTGACCATCTCCTCGGTAATAACGGCATAAGGGGCACCCGTTGCGGAAAAAAGAAGTCTGTAACGGTTGATATACTCGGATAGAGCGTTAAATGACTCTATGTCGATCCTCTCTCCTATGGCACTGGCTATATTTCTGGCATTCTCTACGGAGCGATTGAAAATTATGACATTGCATCCATTGGCGACAAGATGCTTCGCTACAATTTCACTCATCTCACCGGCACCTACAACAAGACCGGTAAAGCCACCCAGGTTGCCTCCCATGACCTCTTTTGCCTGCGCCACTGCCGCTCCTGCGACCGATACGGGATTTTTTGAAATTTCTGTGGTATTTCTCACTTCCGCCGCACACTTGAAAGCGTAATGAATAAGCCTGGATATCTTTTGGGAGCAGAAGTTGTTCTCAAAAGCGAACCTGAATGCATCCTTGAGCTGCCCTGCGATCTGCGTCTCCCCCACTACCAGGCTGTCGAGTGATGAAGCTACGGAAAAGACATGATGCACGGCGCCTTCATCCTCGTATACATCCGCTCTGCCTTCAAGCTCTTCAACGGATAGGCCGCTATGAAGATGAAGAATTTCAAAAATCGCATGAAGAGTGGCTGAAGGGTTGGATGTACTTGCAAGAAACTCTACCCTGTTGCATGTAGAAAGCAGCATCGCTTCGCAGACTCCTTCGGTTTTCAACAGGCTCGAAAGCGCTTTGCTCTTTAAGTTTTCATCCGGAAAAGCCAGCTTCTCTCTTACTTCGATATCGGTATTTTTATGTGAATAGCTGACGACAACGTACTGCATCAAAAATCCCTCTCAATCATGGCCGCAGCGATATCGGCAAGTGAATTCTCACCTACACCGCGCATCAGTGCGACAGCCTCGTCTCCAAGCTCTTTTGCATACATAAAGGCTTTTTGCACTGCGCCTGTTTCCACCATCATCGTCCTTATCCACTCCCTGGCTTCATAATCGAGTTTTTTTCCGTGAAGAGTCTTCAGGCGGGCTCTGCCCTCTTCATCGAGCAACTCGTATAAATAGATATAAGGAAGAGTAGTTTTACCCTCTTCGAAGTCGTGCATTGATGGCTTTCCAAGACGCTCGCTGCTTTGTGTAATGTCGAGTATATCGTCCACAATTTGAAATGCCACTCCAAGATTCCTGCCATACAGGGCATAGATATGCTCCTCTTTGCCAGCAAGCATCGCCGCCGCCGCCGCGGTAGCTTCTATGAGTGCCGCGGTTTTTTGATATACCATCTGCATATAGGCGTTTTCATCCGAATGAAATTTTTTTGAAAGCCACACATCACTCATTTCGCCAATGCTCAACTGTGTTACTGCAGAAGCGACTCTTGAAGCGATCAGAGGGTTGAAAGAGGTCAACTCCTCGAAACCTTTGGAATAGAGAATATCTCCCATCATGACGGCCTGTTTACTTCCCTCGGTAGCATTTAAAGACGCCACTCCTCTACGCATCATCGCATCGTCGATTACATCATCATGAAGCAGGCTCGCAGCGTGTATCATCTCAATGATGGCGGCCAGCCTGACCGCCTCTTCGTTCATCCCGGCGATTTTCAAAACCAGCTTGGCGCGCAACCGTTTACCATGAGGAAGCTTTTCAAAAAGTTTGGAAATATCCCTGTTTGAGAGCTCATCAATATAATTTCGCATCTGTGACTCTACACGCTCCAGCATAATCCTATCGTTTTCCTTCCGCATAAAAAATCTCGCCAAGACCGTAATCTTTAATCAAGAAGTCAAAATATGCCATCTTTTTCTTCTCATCGAAAGCTCTGAAAACAATGAGCGCATATGGTATTTCATACTGGACCCTCGAAGAGTTGTCCGGCTTTGAAAAAAGGTCCACTTTAAAAGTGTTCAGTCTATGGCTTACATACAAAAGAGGTTGATAACTCTTTTTGTCATAAAGTACATGCATTACAAGAGCGCCTTTTTTGTACAACGTCCACCGAAACTTCAGAAGATGCACCTTTGAAGCTCTCTTTATTTTTACATTTTGCCATTGATCCTTTTTCAAACCAAATGCAGCCTGATGGTTCCAAATAGTATCGCCTGCAAAAACAAAAAGTGGAGAAGTCAAAAGAGTCAGGGTCGCTGCAAAAAAGACTCTACTCATTCTGTGTCAGAATATTGGCCGTATACTCTATATATTTGTCAGATTTGCAACTCTCCAGCTCCGAAGATAGCGCATAAGAGCGTTTTCGTACCTCTTCTTCCAATGCCTCTTCACCGATCTTCTCTCCGAGTATCATCTCTAAAATGCAAATGCGTTCAACCATTTTATCGAGCTCGGACTCTACCAGATTTCTGTTTGCATTATAAACGATATCGAAAAATTTCGCTTTGGGTGAACCCCCGGTAAAGATATCCTCTTCATCTTCAAAAAACATACCCGCACTTCCTGATTATTTATTTGAAATTTTACAACAACCGACAAACGAAAATATGACCGGTCCAACTCTTTGTTTCACAAAATTCCGGGCTTCCATTCGATAATCTATTGTTATCTATCCTTCCCTCTGTCGTCAAAAGCGCTATTATACCACATCTTCTTTTCCTCATCCGCTTCAAATCTTCTCCAGCTGCATCGGCTCTTCAATATAATAACCCTGCGCAACATCTATACCCAGTTCACATACTTTGTCGTAGATCATTTCATTACTGACAAACTCCGCAACTGTACGTATTCCAAGCTTTTTTGCAAAATCGTTTATCGCTTCGACAATCACTTGCGCATTTTTGTCATTGTGTATATTTCTAATCAAAGAACCATCGATTTTTATATAATCCACTTTCAATTTTATCAGATATGAGAAATTCGAATATCCGGTTCCAAAATCGTCGATAGCGATCTGGCATCCAAGATCTTTCATCTCGCGGACAAAACTCTCCACCTCCGGGTAGATCTCTATATTTTCACTTTCCAGAAGTTCGAAAATGACTCTGTGTGCCACACCGTAATGGATTATTTTCTCTTTTATATGCGATACTGTTTCGGGATTGAGGATATCTTCAACGGAGAGGTTGATTGAAAAGGTCAAGTCCTTCCTATCTTGAAAAAAGGCGCAGCTCTCCTCAACCATCTGCATAGTCATATAATGGTAAAGATAGCTTTTTTGCGCAAGCTGCAAAAATTTGTATGGAGAGACCACCTCGCCGTTCTCTTTTATCAGTCTTACAAGAATTTCATATCCTTTGATCCTCTTGGCTCCAAGATCGTAAAGCGGCTGGGCGTATGGAACTATTCTTTTTTGCGAAAGAGCGCTTTTAATCTGGCGGATCCAGTAGATATTCTCCCTGTATCTCGTCTCCAGATTCCATTCTGAAGAGAAAATCATGATAGGTTTACGCTGTTTTCTCGCCTCCTTTAGAGCCATATCGGCCTGTTCTATCATGGGTGACTCTTCAATGGTGGCACCTATAGTAACTCTGATATCGACGCGGTTCTCTTCATAGTAGAAATGGGTCTTTTCTATTTTGCTTCTTACCTCTTTTAAAAAAGCTCTGGCTTCTTCGGAATGGAATTTTCCCTTTTTGACAAGAACGAACTCATCGCCGGAAATTCGATAAACCATATTCGCATCGAGTTCCATAATGGTATCGGCAAAATTTTTCAAAATGATATCACCGGCACGATGGCCGTAAAGATCGTTTATTTCGGTAAAATCATCGATATTTACGATGGCTAACAAAGCTTCTGACTGCTTTGAGAGATCTTCCATCAACGCACGCCTGTTGGGGAGTTTTGTTAACTGATCGGTATGAAGCTGCTGCCATAGCTGAGCAGTCTTCTCTTCCACTTTTTGGGATAGAATCTGTTTCATATTCTCTTGCAGCTCCATATACGCACTTACGTTTTCATGCATCTCTTCTACAGCATTTATAATAAGTTTAATCTCTCTATCCTCACTCTCACACTCGAGCATCAGATCCCCTTTGGCATCATAATCTGCAAGTGCACCGGCAACTTTTTTAAGCGGCATAAGTCTTTGACGTATCTGATATGCAAGAGCGATAAACAGTAAGGTGGCGATAGAAAAGAATATAAGCAGCAGCTGTGTCATCTTCTCTACCATCTCTTTGTAATGAAGACTCGAATAGTTAAGTTTTAAAACCGCAATCTGTCTACTTCCGCCCGGTTCATATACAGGCATTCGAATCTCAAAAGTCTCTATAGGTGAAGCGGCTGCTTTCTGACTGCGTTTTACCTTTTTGAGAACTTCTCCATCTTTCACGAGGTAAACAGCAAGAATATCTTTTTCAGTCATTATCTGTTCAATCGCCTTGTTCACTTTGTCTTCGAAACCGAGATAAAGATTTATACCTATCTGCGGTGCGAACATTTTTGCCACCAGTTTCGCCTTCTCCTTCTCCACTTCATAAAGCGTCTTTTTCCCTATATGCTCGAAAACGAAAAACATGGAAACAAGGACCACAAGAGCTACGAATAGAACATAAAATATGATTTTGGTAGAAAGAGAGTATCCGGTTTCACTCCGCATCAACAAACCTTACGATGCCATATAACGAAGGAGCGAAAAGCAGTCCTGTTTTATGAAGAGCCGCTCTGTTTAGATATATAACGGTAGACTGTTCTATCGTCAAAGCAAACAGCGCTCCGAACCTCAGGTCTTTAAAATCGTAAACAAAAACCGGTATCTTCTCCTTCATGGCCAACTTTATCGTCCTTTTCATCTGATCATCATCACCTTTTAGAATATAAATGGCATCTTTGTGCCTGGAAAGCTCCAGCTCATCGAAAGCAGACATCTCTACCTCAAAAGGGATTCCGCTAAAAGAGTGGTCATAATATGACTCAATTTTTTGCACCACTCTCTCTGCTACAAACTCATCTTCCGGCGCATATACAACGGTAAACACTATCGGGCTTATCTCATGCCTGGAAGATATGTTCTCTTCAAGCATAAGCAGTTTCGGATATATTCTACTCTGCGCATCAAGAAGCAGTTCGTTGTAAGCATACCCCCACAACGATTGCAAGAAAATAAGCAAAATAGCGATATAGCGCATTAAAACGCCTTTGCCACTGTCAACATTACAGTACGCCCCTCCTGCGTAAAGTCGTTGTCGTAATTATATGGAGGGGATGGGTATTTCACCGTTGCATCGAATATATTCTTGAGAGCAAGCTGTATTCGAAGACCGGAGCGCCAGTCATGATAACCTGCCGACAGATCTACTGTGGTATATGAACCGAGTTTTGACCTGTAGTCATACCAGACACGCTCTTTGCTTCCTACATATTGTCCGCTTATGCCTGCGGACAACTTGTCCGTAAACTGGTGCAGATAATACCCTTTTATCATATGCCTCGCGGCATTGGCTATGGGATACCTGTGGTCCTCTTTTCCATATGCGTAAGAGTAGTTTGCATACAGAGTGCCATGCAGTCCCACGGGTGTTTTCAGCTCTGCCTCCATGCCGTATATATTGGAACTGCTGCTGTTTCTATATTGATTGTCTGGGTTTATATTGTTTATCTGATCGCTGTTGTGAAGGTAAAAGAGATTCAACTGTATGAAAGAGTCCACTGAAAACTTGTGTATATAGGCCATCTCGTATGCATTTACGGTTTCCGGTTTTAGATCTCTGTTCCCGACACGGGCATGGTTGTTTAACGTATACAACTCTTGCCATGATGGAGTTCTGCTTGAACGGCTATATATAAGTTTAAATATGTTTACAGGGTCCTCTTGATATACCAGAGCAATTCTGGGATTGATTTGTGTTTTGATATGGCTTACTTTTTCAGCATTTATTCCATATTGAACCGCCAACTTTTCACTATGCCTGTAGCGATCCTGAAAAAAGAGGCGGTATGTTCTTCTGTTCGCGTTTGGATCCAAAAAAGGGTATGTTTGAGAATAGTCCACTATGCCTATGCCGGTCAAACGATCGGTGGTTCTGGTGACAACCTTATATGTTTCGATATACTCTATGTAGTATCCGAAATTCAATATATGATCTCTCCATCCACTGTATTGAGCATATGTGGTCTGATACAGAGTCCGTTGTTTGGCAACATGTTCTCCATAAAACCCATTTGGATATACAATCCCTGCACCTGCGTTAAAATTATCGGGTAATAACTTTGCTTTACTTTCGAATGCACTGTCTATCCACCCCACTCTTGCAACCGAACTCAAATTGCCGGCATCGATGTCGTAATCCATCTGCAAATATGTAGTAGGGAACTTCGTATGATCACTCTTTTGTGGAAGAGCACCATTGATACCATATGCACTGCCGCGCTTGTCGTAAAGCGCTCTTCCAATCAGTTTAAAATTTCCATACTGCATCCTGATAGCGGCAGCGTAGTTTTTCATCCAAAGAGGAGCGTTGCCCGATTTCGATAACGCTACATTTAAAGGGCCGTAAATTCCCGTGGAGAGAGCATCTTTTCCTACAGGAAGAGATTTGTCGTCTTTTTGAAAATAGAGCTCCGTAAAGATTGAAAAATTTTCTCTATCGTATCCATAAGTGAATCCGCCAACCCTGTGCAAATATGTTCCTCTTTTAAGAAAAACCCTGTTTTTTTCACTTTCTCCTTTCAGATGCTCCGCATACGTTATAACCCTTATAGAGCCGGCATATGCGCTCACTCCATCGCTTACGCTTCCCGGACCCCTTGTTACTTCAATACGTTTTATCATCTCTATTGGCATGGAGAGAAAAGAGCCGTAACTGTCAAAAAAGATGTTGTTGACTTCAACTCCATCTATGAACAGTTTACTCTGTCCGTAGGCGAAAGGGTTGGATCCTCTAAATACGATATGCTTATTGTCTACATTATCTGTAGCCAGATCGATACCTGGAACCAGTTCAAGCGCCTCCTGAAGATTGGAAACACCTATCGATTCAAGCTCATATCCGAGAAAAACAGAGACTATATAGGGCTGAAACGGTTCACTCATCTTTACAGATTCGGCCAGTTTCCCGAAAGTGTTCATATCAGAAACGAGCGTATCGACAACCAATGACTCTTTTCCGGCGGCAAAACTGCATACTGCCGTAATAAATATACTTAAAACTCTTTTACACATTTTCTTCCATTAACTCATTAAAGTAGTGATTGACTTCTATCAATTTTTGAGTTGATAATATGGCTGGATATCTCATTCTTCCTCCATGCATCTGTTTTTTACCAACAATTTCATATGGCATATTCAATATCCTAAGCAGTCTGTGAAAAGACTTTTCAAGCGCTCCAAACGAATACTCTATATCGAGCTCTATCATCTTCTTGCAAACCTCTTTTTTCAAAGACTCTATTATTACTTTTGTAGATCGCATATCCCTGTATCTGGAGTGGATGAATATTCTCGATATTTCCCCGAGTTTACCAGACTCTATAAATGAAATGTCTTTTTCTATTACCATCTCATTTTGGGTCGGATAGCCGATTGCGGAATTGTATATAAGTCTTAAACAAGAGACAACCTCATCGTTCTCATTCAAAATGGCAAGATGGATGCTGTATTTGTCATACTCATCGGTTTCAAGGCCATCAGGATAATCTTCTCTATTTAAAATTTTCAGCTCATCACATGCTATCTGACACCTGAATCTATAAATTTCCTTTATCAATTCTTCATCTTTGGCTTCAACATACTTGAACATTTCCATCCACTCCTTAGCTTTAAGAATATTATCTCAAACCGGAGCTTAAATTGACGCAAAAAAGGCCCTGTCAGGGCTTAAAAACCCTTATTCTGTATATAATCGAAAAGAGAAGTGGCACGAAATATAGATTCAACACCGTAGCCCATATTAGGCCGAACCCAAGCGTAACTGCCATCGGTTGAAGAATGAGTGCCTGGCCGGAGGCGAAAAACATAAGCGAAGAGAGCCCCAAAACCGTTGTAATGGATGTAAGCAGAATGGGTCTTAACCTGAGTTGCGCTCTTTTTATGAGCTCATCCAGATTTTTAGTGTTTTTGATAAAATCGATCATTATCAAACCATCATTTACAACCACTCCGGAAAGTCCGACTATTCCTATTAGACTTGGCATTGTGAGATTTATACCCATGATATGATGTCCCAACAAAACACCGAGTATTGAAAATGGAATCGTAGAGAGGGTTATCAGTGGCAACACTATAGAATCGAACATCCAAACCAGCGCTACGAATATAAGGAAAATAGCTATAACGGCAGACTGTATAATCTCTTTTTTGACGGTACGATTCTCCTTCTCTTCTCCTTTTATATCTATGGTGACACCCTCTTTTTTAATGGAATCAAAAACGCTAGAGAGTCTTTGCATTACTTCGGCCGAAGTGATAACACTCTTGTTAAGCGAAGCGTAAACAGTACTGACTCTTTTACCATCGACTTTGAAAACCTTTGCCAGACTCCCTATCCTCTCAAAATCTACTATATCTGTTAGCCGGACAAGTTCGGCACTTCCCGGGACCTCTATTTCGAAAAACTTCAGAGTCTCGTAACGCTCCTTGTCAAGATCTTCAAAACGTATTCTCACAACTCCTTCTTTATCGAACATTTTTCCAAACTCCCCTTTTAGAAAAAAGGGTTGCAAAGATTTGGTTATGATACTTTCTGTAAACCCGAGTTGCTGGCCGTAACCGTTTATGCGCAGCTTCAACTCATCTTCCCCCTCTTTTGCATCATCTGTAATGTTCTCAACTCCCTCGATTTTTCCCAACTCGGTTTTTAGAAGTTTCAAAGCACTTTTGACTTTTTCTCTATCCCCGCTAAAAGAGATCTCAATATCGCTTTTGACGATACCGGCCTGAGGCACTATTACATTGAGCTCTTTGAAAAGGGGACCGTAGGAGTCTTTCATCGTCCTGAAAGGTTCCACAATTTTTTGAATCTGTTGTGCCACCTCCTGTGCCGAGTGAGTACGAATCATATCCGTATCGTCATACTCCGGACTAAGATGGGGATTTATATATCTGTCGAAAAAGTTCTTTGGTACCGGTTCATGAAGATTTACAAAAATATGAAAAAGATTATCGGCATGTTCGCCTTTGTTGTTGCTGTCTACTTTAAGGCCTATCACTGCTGTTATGGAAGAGACATCCTGTTTGGAAAGTCCTCTCAGAAGCGCTTTTTCCAGATGTGATACTATCTTTTCGTTCTCCTGCAGATCGTTATTTATATCGACCTCTCCGTTTACATAAATCTGAGTCGTATCAAAATCCGGAAACAGCTGGAATCTGCTATCTTTTGCAAGCAGCCATGTTGCCAGAGATATCAAAGTCACCATAATGATCAAAGAGAGATATCTGTATTTTATCAAAGGGCGAAGTATCCAGGCATATATTTCATAATTTTTTTTCCAGAAACGTCTGGTAAAACCCGCCTCCTTTGTAGGCTTCAGCAAATCTTTGGAGTGCAGAGGTAAAAAATAGAAAGCCTCAAAGAGAGAACTTAAAAGCAGTATCGTTATCATGACAGGCAACACTTTTATGAACTCTCCAAGCTTGCCGCTCAACATGAGCAGCGGCAAAAAGGCGAAGACAGTAGTCATTGTAGCGGTTAGAACCGCAGGAAACATCTGCACCGAACCTTTTATTGCCGCCTCTTTTGGAGAGATGCCATCTTCGATGTAGCGATATATATTTTCCGCTACGACTATAGCTTCATCCACCAGCATTCCAAGCGCTATGAGAGTCCCAAGAAGCGTAAGCATATTCAGACTGTAGCCAAGTATTTCGGAAGCGACCAGGCCGATCATGAAGCTGACCGGTATCCCTATGGCAACCACTGCCGCAATTCTCATATTTACAAAAAGCAGCATCGATAAAAAGACAAGGCTAAGACCGAAGAGAATATTGGAAACAACAGTATTGAGGCGGTTTTTTATCCATATGGAAGTATCTGTATATACTTCAAAAGTTAGATCCGTATATCTTTTCGAATACTTCTCAAGAAGTTTTCTTATCTTCTTTGAGAGAGCGATGGCATTTCCATCTTCGGATTTGCTCACAGATATGGAGACGTTTTTTACACCGTTAAAATGCGAAATCTCCTTTGGATCGCTCAGCGTAAAACGCACTTTGGCTATATCTTTGAGGCGAATCCTTTTTCCATCTATCTTCAAAATGGTGTTTCTAAGTCTGCCGATATCCTTTTCACCGTTTATCGTGCTTACATAAAGATGCTCTCCACGTTGACGTATGGAACCGATAGGAAAAATTGAAGAGAGTTGTGAAAGAGTGGAGACTACAGAGCCTTTTGAGAGGCCAAAAGCATCTATCTTTTCATTCTCCAACTCGATGAGCAGCTCTTCGTCTGCATCACCGTAAATTACAATATCGCTAAGATCTTTAAAGCCCGACAGATCACTCTTTACGCTCTCCGCCACTTTTAGAAGCCTCTTTTTATTCACATTTCCGGCTACAGCTATTATTACAAGAGGGAAACTTCTTTTTGCAACCTTCGCTATCGGTTCGTCCATATCCGAAGGCAGATCCCGTCTTATATTGGAAATGATGTCTTTAACATCGTTCAGAGCGAGAGCGGCATCGTTTCCCGGTTTGATATCGGCTCCAATCGAGAAAGAGCCGTTTTTTATGACCGACTCTATCGTATCGATTTCGCTAAGATTTTTGAGCCCGTCTTCTATTGTATGGACAGCCATCTTATCGAGCAAATCGGCGCTCGCTCCCGCATAGTGCCCGCTGATGCTTATACGGTCCAGATTTGCGGGAGGAAATATCTCTTTTGGAATGTTGATATAGGCAAAAATTGAAAGAACAAAAAGAAATATGAGAAAAATATGGTTTAAAATCGGTTTTTCTATGGCAAAACGAATAAACTTTTCTATCATCCGGATCGCCTAAAAGAGGGTATCGAGGATCTGGTTTTTCACTTTCAGACCCTCGACTTTGCGGCTAAGGAGTTTATGCTCTTCCAAAAGAGCGCCATATTGGGTCTCGAGACGGTCGATGGCACGACTTTCGTAGTAGATTGAATTCCGCAGATATATTTTTGGCATTAAAAGAAGGAGAGTTATGAAAATCGTGATTACGACGATAAATAAAAACTGCCAATCTGCCGTACCATCATAAACGGTCTCATCTATACTATCGGCCAGTTCCATTTTTTCTTTAATATTATTGTCCACGTAACCTTTCACTCTACTCTTTTTATCCATCCCTACCCTCTGTATCTTTAAAATGGAAGCATCTGAGTTTTGCACTTCTGCTTCTGGGGTTTCGTCTCCGCTCCTCTTCCGTCGCCGTCAAAGGTTTTCTGTTTAAAACATCTCCTATTGCATGGTCGTCGCCACATTCACACCTGAATACTCCCGGTGGACAGATGCATGACGAACTCCACTTCCTGAAACGCTGCTTTACGATTCTATCTTCCAGCGAATGGAAAGTGATCAATCCAACAACTGCACCGGCCGGTGGCCTTTTTTCCAAAGTATCCAAAAGCCTCTTAATCTCTCCAAGCTCATCGTTAACTTCCATCCGTATGGCCTGGAACAGTGTCGTAGCCGGATCCATTTTACCACGTTTATACAAAACTCTGCCGAGTATATCGGCAAGTTCTTTTCCGCTTTCAATCGGCTTTTCGTCTCTTGCTGCAACGATCGCCCTCGCTACCTTCTTGTAGGCTCTCTCTTCAGCATACTCCCTGAATATTCGCTCCAGCTCCTGAAGGGAATACCGGTTTACGACATCATAAGCACTCAATTTGGAATGTGGACCCATCCTCATGTCCAGTCTGTTAGAATGAAAACTAAATCCTCTGTCTCTTTTATCGAGCTGTAGAGAAGAGACACCAAAATCTGCAAGAATGCCGCATACAGTATATTGGTTCAAGATCTGCGGGAGAACATCGGAAAAACGTCCGTAAACAGATTTGAAACGATCGCCAAAATCTGCGAGTGCTCTTTGCGAGAAGGAGATGGCTTCAGGATCCTGATCGATACCGATTAGCTCAATATCTGCAAACTTGCTCAAAATCGCTTTGCTGTGTCCCCCGTAACCGAGAGTGCAGTCTATAAAAACTCCTTTTGCAGGCATGGTCTCGAAACAACAAAGCACCTCATCCAGAAGTACAGGTATATGAGGGCTTTTCATATCTGTATTGTCCGCTCTATTTTTCATTTCAGTATCTCCATCAGCGTTTTGGCATTCTGTACGGCATAACCGTTGAAATCGTTATTGAAATAGACAAAAACAGGTTTCGCTTTTTGGGCAGCCGATTTGATCTGTAGAGCCCATTGTAAGAGCTCGTCATAACTGTAGCTACCGCCATATCTTCCATCAGGACCGTGAAACCTTACATAACCGAAATCGGCTGTAAGCTCCATACTCATCTGTCGTCTGCCGTAGTCATTGATGCATAGCGCCACATTGAACGATTTCATAAGATTGTATATGTTTTCACAAAGCCAGCTGTCATGTCGAAACTCTACTGCAAAACGGTAATGGGAAGGCAAAATTTTCAAAAATCCCTCTAAAAGTTCAAAATCCATATGAAGAGAAGGTGGAAGTTGAAAGAGGATGGCTCCGAGTTTCGGCTTCAGAGGCTTTATAAGATGCAGATATCTATAAAGTTCGTCTTCGCAGTTATGAAGCTTTCTGTAATGAGTGATTCCGCGGTATGCTTTGAGCGAAAAAAGAAAATTTTCCGGTGACTCTTCATACCAGTGTCGTGTCGTTTTGATCCTCGGCATATGATAAAAGGTACTGTTGAGTTCAACGGTAGAAAATCTCTCTTTGTAAAAGTCGAAGAAACGGTTTTTGGAAAGGTTTTTGGGGTAGAAAACACCTCTCCAGTGTTCATAGTAAAATCCTGACGTTCCGATCATAATTTCTTTTTTCATAACGCTTCTACCGCATCAAATGCTCTTTGTATCATATACCTCATCTCATCTTCAGAAATTACATAAGGAGGCATGAAATAGAGTACGTTTCCAAGTGGACGTACAAAAACCCCCTCTTTCAGGCAATACTCAAAAATTTTCAGATTCACTCTCTCGTAAGGCTTGTAGCCCTTTAATTCAACAGCTGCAATCATGCCTGTCTGACGAACCTCTTTGACATTTTTCAGTGTCTTGAACGGTTCAAGAAGCTCACCCATCAATCTGGATTTCCCTTCATTGTTTTTCAGCACATCACTTTTTTCAAAAAGATCGAGCACTGCATTTGCACAACTGCAACCGAGTGGGTTTCCGGTATAGCTATGCGAATGCAAAAAAGCTTTATACTCCAAATAGTCACAATAAAACGCATCATATATTTCATCCGTTGTCAATACTGCAGCAAGAGGCATAAAGCCGCCTGTAAGCCCTTTTGAAAGACACATGAAATCCGGAGTCACAGCTGATTGTTCACAGGCGAACATCGTTCCTGTTCGTCCAAACCCTACTGCTATCTCATCTGCAATCAGATGGATTCCAAACCGTGCACATACATCTTTTGCAAGTGTCAGATAGAGTGGATGGTACATATGCATATTTCCCGCACACTGCACCAGAGGTTCCACAATAAGTGCTGAAATACGCTTCGCGTGTAACTGCAGAATCGACTCAAGATGGTCTGCTGCGCTGCGAGCGGCATCTTCACTTCTGTCTTTAGGGACGGGGGTTTGAATCGATTTTATTAAAATAGGTTCGTATCTCTTTTTGTAAAGTCCGACATCGCCTATTGAAAGAGCGCCTATGGTCTCACCATGATAACTGTTGGTCAACGATAGGAAAATCGGCCTCTCTTCACCATTGTTCAGATGTGCATGATAGCTCATTTTAAGTGCAATTTCAACTGCACTTGAACCATTGTCCGCAAAAAAGAGTCTGTTTAGATTGCCGGGAGCGATGGAGCAGAGTCTTTCAGCGAGACGTATTGCAGGCTCATGGGTGAAACCTGCCATCAAAACATGCTCCAGAGTATGCACCTGTTCTGTCAATTTTTCCACGATGTAGGAGTTGGTATGTCCAAACAAGTTGACCCACCAGCTGCTTATGGCATCGATATATCTGTTCCCGTCAAAATCTTCGAGCCATACGCCTTTGGCGGATTTGACCGGAATCAGCGGTAAAGTTTCATGATCTTTCATTTGCGTGCATGGATGCCAAATATGTGCAAGGTCACGCTGCATCATCTGGAAATTGTTCATCTTTTTTTCCTTGTTTGCAAACCTGTTGTCAACATTTGTCAAAGTTTTTGACAGACTGTAAAAATATCACAAAATACCGCTATTTCGGCATTAACTCACCAAATTTAAACCGGAATTAATTTCGGTTTAAATAAAATTGTTAAAGCAATTATAACTCACCGATACTACCAAAGGCCTTTGAATGATAACATGGATGCAAAAACATAGAAAATATCTCGTTATAACGATTTGGATCAGCACTATCGCGTTTGTCGGTGCAGGATTCGTCGGGTGGGGAACATATCAATATGGAAGCAAGAGCAACAATGTCGCGCTTGTAGGAAAAATTCCTGTAACGATGAGTGAGTTTCAAAATATCTACAGTAATATCTTCGAACAGTACAACCGCACGCTTGGAGGAAAGCTTGATGAAGCAACGGCAAAGCGACTCGGTTTGCAAAAACAGGCTCTGCAGTCTCTGATCTATCAGGCTCTAATCAGGAATTTTGCCGACGAACACGGCATTATAGTAGATGACAATGAAGTTCAACAGGCGATAATTTCAATCCCGGCCTTTCAAAAAAACGGTACGTTCGATAAACAGACCTATCTCTCCATACTAAGCAACATGCGAATGAAACCCAAAACTTTCGAGTCTAACATAAGAAATGAACTGCTCGTCAAAAAAACTTTGAATCTTCTGGATATGGGTATAACCCCTCTTGAAACCGAGGCTTTCGGCTCCGCAATATTTATAGCTGACAAAATACGCTATAAAGTCTTTACAGACAGAGATGTCGATGTAAAAATCGACGAAAAAGATCTTGAAAAATATTGGGAACAGCATAAGTCTGAATATACGACTCTAAAGCGTTACAGAGTATCGCTGCTATGGGTCAAACCTTCCGAATTGGCGCCGGATGAAGCTGAACTCAAAGAGTTTTACAAAACCAACCGTACCGACTTTACCGACAAGGATGGAAGGATCTTGCCGTTTGAAAAAATCAGAAAAAAGGTGGAGGCGGCTTTTCGTCTGAAAAAATCGAAAAAGAGTGCGCAACTCGCCTATATAGAATTGAAAAAAGGGAAAAGAGCTCCACAAGAGACTGTAACTCTCAATGAAAAAGATCCCATGTTTTCTGATGAAATATGGCATGCCATCGAAGGGTTGGAACCTCATACGGTTTTAAAGCCGAAAGTTCAAGATGGAAGATATGTCATAATCAGGATAGAAGATGTAATTTTGCCGAGACCGAAGAGTTTCAAGGAAGCCTATGAGAGTGTAAAAAACGACTATATAAAGCTGAAGAAAAAAGAAATGTTGATAAAACTGGCGGAAAATATCAGCTCAAACCTTCAAAACGGCAAGGTTTCTGACTTTTTGACACGCGATAGTGTTGACAAACTGAAACCTCTTTCAAATGACGAAGCCGCGGTATTTCTACAAAAACTTTTCTACTCAAAAAAAGCGCAGGGGGCTATACTTCTTGACAACAAAGCTGTCAGCTACCAGATAGTGGAACAGAAGTTGCTTAACAAAGAGAAGCTGAAACAAAACCGTGAGTTTATAGAGGAAAATACACATAAGACAAAAGAGGCGCTGTTGCAAGATGCTCTTATTAAACAGTTGCAGCTGCGATACCCGGTTGAAATATATCTAAAGGAAAGCGAGTGAGTAAACCTCTCCTGGCCATAGACATCGGATCCAGCAAAGTCAGTGTTGTTATCGCTGAACAAAAAGACAACACTGTCCATGTAACAGGTTCAGGAGTCGCCAAATCCCAAGGTGTAAGAAAAGGGACCATCACCAATATCGAATTGACTTCCCGGTCCATTCGTCAGGCGCTGAGTGATGCCAAGCGGGTATCTGGTACTGTTGCACACAAAGCTATAATCTCCATCTCCGGTGCTTACACCAGATCGCTCAACAGTTCCGGTATCGTAAATATACCTCAGCAGGAAATAGGTATAAAAGAGATAAACCGCGTCATGCAGACGGCGCTTTACAATGCCAACATTCCAAACGAATACGAAGTATTGCATGTTCTTCCATACAACTTCAAAGTAGACGAACAGGAGTTCATAGAGGACCCCTTCGGCATGAATGCGAGCCGTCTGGAGGTCGACACCCATATCATAACAACACAAAAATCGAATCTTAGTAACCTGAAAAAGGCTGTCAAATCGGCAGGTATAGAGATTGAGTGTGTCGTACTCGCCGGTTACGCTTCGGCCATATCCGTTTTGGGAGACGATGAAAAGGAGCTCGGCGTATGTGTTGTCGATATGGGAGGTTCGACCTGTGAAATGGTAGTGCATTCCGGCAATTCCATCCGTTTCAATACCTTCCTTGCAGTCGGCTCCAACCATATAACCAACGATCTTTCGATGGCTCTTCATACCCCACTCCATATCGCCGAGAAGATAAAACTCGAATACGGTTCGCTGAAAACACCCTCGAACGAACTGATAGAGATTCCGGTTATAGGAGACGAAGAAGAGAATCATGAGGTATCTTTGGAAATCGTATACAACGTAATCCAGGCTCGGGTACAGGAGACGCTGATGATTTTGGCCAGAGAGTTGGAAAAAAGCAATCTCAAAGAACAGATTGGTGCCGGAATTGTGTTGACCGGAGGCATGACAAAGCTCGAAGGTATCAGGGAGCTCGCAATGGCGATTTTCGACAATATGCCGGTACGTATAGCCAGGCCGCTTCATCTTGAAGGCGATTTCAAGCCACTTTATGATCCGGCATTTTCAACGGTGACAGGACTATTACGTTACGCCGCAGGAGGGTATACTCAATATGAGATAGACTCAAACAGAAGAATGTTGCATAAAAAAGATACGGTGGGCTCCACCAGTGAGGGAGATATGCAGGACATATCGTTAACCTCTCAGGATGAAACAGAACCGGGCAATCTTAAAAATGATGAAATAAAACAGACTCTTGCCAGGGTTGCACAAGAAGAGGAAAAAGAGAGCTTGGGTACCAAAATCAAAAAGCTGTGGCACTGGATGACACAGATATTTTAAAGGAGTGAAGAGTGAGCAGTAAATTTTCAATCGAGGAATCCCCCACTATCAGCGGCGCCAAAATAAAAGCCATAGGTGTAGGCGGTGGCGGAGGAAATATGATCAACCATATGATCAATCAGGGTATCGAAGGTATAGATCTTATTGTTGCAAACACTGATGTCCAGGCGCTTGAAACCTCAAAAGCTCCCTATAAAATTCAGATAGGAGAGAAGCTCACAAAAGGCCTGGGTGCCGGGATGAAGCCAGAGATAGGTCAACAGTCCGCGCTCGAGAGTTTCGAAGCAATAAAAGAGGTTTTAAACGGTGCCGATATAGTTTTTGTATCCTCAGGACTTGGAGGAGGCACCGGAACCGGCGCTGCACCCATAATAGCACAGGCTGCAAAAGAGGTGGGAGCACTTACGGTCTCTGTCGTGACCAAACCCTTTAGGTTTGAAGGAAGAAAACGTCAGAAATTGGCCGAAAGCGGTCTGGAAGAGCTCAAAAAAGAGAGCGACTCCATCATTGTAATTCCAAACGAAAAGCTGTTGAGTATCATAGACAAAAACCTTGGCATCAAGGAGAGCTTTAAAAAAGTTGACAATATTTTAGCACGTGCGGTCAGTGGCATAAGCAATGTGATACTCTCAAAAGGCGAACACGACATAAATTTGGATTTTGCGGATGTCAATACTGTTATGAGCCACCGCGGTCTTGCACTAATGGGTGTTGGCGAAGCCAATGGACCCAGCTCCGCGTATGAAGCTGTCAAAAATGCTATTGAATCACCCCTGCTTGACAATATGAATATCAACGGCGCTATGGGGGTACTTGTCCATTTCCATATACACCCAGATTACCCTCTGCTCGAGATAAGTGAAGCTATGGGAATCGTAGAAGACAATGCTGACGAGGATGCACACGTAATCTTTGGTACCACTACCGATGAAGCTCTCGCTCCGGATGAAGTAAAAATCACAATCGTAGCGACCGGTTTTGAAACTGAAGATGAGCAAAAGACGACAGAAAATGGTAAAGAGTCTGCCAAACGCCAAATAACGCTTATGCAGCCTGAATCAGAAGAACCCATCATCCCTACGAACACACCACGGGTAAAAGTAGTCGGGGGTTATGACAATGAAGAGATACTGGATATTCCGACTTGGATGAGAAACCAGATGGACTGACTCCTACTCCACGCTCCGAAAATGGATGGGACCTTCACTCTTCCCATCCAAAAACTGTCTAACATAGGGGTTTTTTGTTTTTTTGAAATGCTCCGCATCTCCGGTCTCTATTATCTTTCCATCATACAGCATAGCGAAATAGTCTCCCGCCTTGAAACTCTCTTTGATGTCGTGGGATATCAGTACAGATGTTACACCAAGTCTTTTTTTAAGACTTATAATCATCTGTGAAATCAGATCACTGGTGATTGGATCCAAACCGCTCGTAGGCTCGTCATAAAGTATGATCTGTGGGTCTAACACAATGGTACGCGCAAGCCCCACACGCTTTCTCATGCCTCCACTGAGTTCATCAGGAAAAAGATGCATAACCTCATTCGGCTTTAACCCCACCATTTCCAGACGTTCAGTTATACGTTTTAGTATCGCATCTTCTTTCAAACCGGTATGTTCCCGCAAAGGGAAAGCGACATTTTCGTATACGTTCATACTGTCAAACAGTGCACCGCTTTGAAAAAGAAAACCGACTTTTTTCCTTATACGCAGTATCTGTTCTTCATCAGAGTATTCAATCTTTTCACCATCGACCCAAACCTCTCCTTCATCCGGTTTCAAGAGTCCTACAATATGCTTTATAATTGTAGATTTCCCTCCTCCCGAAAGCCCCAGAATAACCGTTGTTTTTCCTTTTGGAATCGTCAGATTTATCCCATTCAACACACACTTTGGACCGAAACTCTTTTTCAAGCCCTTGATTACAATCATCCAAGCCCTTTAATATCAGACGATTTTTCTGTAAATATATCGTCCCAAAAGTATAGTCAATGCTACCACAAATATCTTGAAATCCCATTCAGACGCGATATGTGTATTTTTAAACAGTTCATTTTCAAGTATCGAATCACCCTGCGACTGAAACTCAACAATCTGAGGAGTATAATAAAGCGTAAACAGTAAACCTGACCAGATCGTAACAAAAGCGCTATAAAATGTTACAGCATCCCGGTAAAATCGTAAAAAGTGGTATCCTTCGACTATAGCTATGGCCACACAGGTCACATTAACCACAATATTGCTGTTTAAAAAAATCCTGGTCATTATGAGCCCTTCTTGATAATGCGTAAGCACTCCCGTGCCCAACAGATCATCGGCATGAAATATCGTCGGTGCCACGAAAACGCCGATATTCAGACTGATACCCAACGTAATACCCAAAAGCATCAGATATGGAACCCATATATATTTTGGTATCGACAGCCTGATTGAAGAGTCGGAAACCTTCACTCTTTTTCCTTCATATTAAGATAAAAACCTCTATCCAGGCCTGCAAGATCTTTGTAAAAATCCGGTGACGGCAGTTTTTTATATTTACAATATGTCTCTATTGATCGACGCTGGTCATACCCCATCTCACATAAAAGATGCGGTATATTTTTTTCTTTTGAAATATTAATGATCTTTTTTAAGAGCTCATCCCCCGACTCTCCCCCTATAAGCGCGCTCTTTGGTTCGTATTTCAACGGAGGCGGTAATTCAAACTTTTCACAGATGTAGGGAGGATTGGAGACTACCATATCGATTTTCTTCTCTACACCTTCCAGCAAATCGCCGTTTATCAGCTCTATTCTGTCCGAAAGAGCGTACCTCTCAATATTTTTTTTGGCGTAAAAGAGTGCTTTTTCGCTTATGTCAGTCGCGATAATGCAAAGATCGGAAAATTTTCTGGCCAACATAATGCTTATGGCACCACTTCCAACTCCAATTTCCGCAACCGTAACAATGTTTTCAGTCTGAATGATTTTGGCAGCTATATCGACCAGTATCTCCGTCTCCGGTCTGGCTATGAGAACCCCGGGGCCAACCTCAAGCTCTATATCGTAAAATGAAACTTTTCCGGTTATGTACTCTATCGGTTCGCCACAGACTCTTCTTCTTACGAGTTCAAAATACGATTCACTCGATTCAAGAGTCTCACGACTGGCCAAATGAATTTCAATGCGTTCAAAATCCAAAAAATGGGCCAATAAAATCTCAGCTTCCAAGCGTGGTCTGGAGACCTTTTTTTTTAACATTCCGGAAGCTTTTGCCAAAGCCTCTTCAACTGTCACAGGTTGCACTCTCCCTTGAGCGCTTCATCGCTTCTTTCACTAATCACACTTTTGTCACCAAGCGCTTTTAGTCGTTCCACTATAGGTGGATGAGAGTAGTAGAAAAAAACGGTAAGCGGATGCGCTTTGGGAAAGCTCTGGTTTTCGTCGACCAGTTTTTTAAGAGCGCTTACAAGATTGGCAGCTTTGCACTGTTTTGCTGCATACCTGTCCGCTTCATACTCATTCTTTCTGCTGACAAAACTGATAACCGGCATAAATAGAAAAAGAAAAGCGGAAATCAGCAACATAAAAAGTATCATCAGCATTGCAGGTGTTTCACGAATACCAAGCTCCATAAAAAAGCTCGTAGGTATATGGCCAAATATATAAAATCCCACAAACAAAATACCGCCCAGCATGATGATGTTTTTGTAGATATCGTGGTGTTTGAAGTGGCCAAGTTCATGCCCAAGAACTGCCAGCAGCTCATCATCATTCAGCTTGCTTAGCAGTGTATCGAACAAGACGACGCGCTTGCTCTTTCCCAATCCTCCAAAATAGGCGTTCAGTCTTGAATCTCGCCTGCTTGCGTCTATTACAAAAACCCCTTTGCTTTCAAATCCGCTTTTTTCAAGCAGCTTTTTTATTTTCTCATTGAGTTCATCGTTTTGAAGAGGCGAAAACTTGTTGAACATCGGAGCGATTAGAGTCGGATAGAGCAGATTTATGAGAACAATAACCGAAAAAATCAGAAGAAAGCTGAAAAACCACCACATTGGAACATTCATAATTATCCAGGCTACTGCTGCACTGATAACGGAGGCTGCAGCAAGGGTCATAAGTCCGCCTTTGATCTGATCGCTTATAAACAGATGCGGGCTTGTATTGTTGAATTTAAATCTTTCGTCTATAACAAAAGTCTTATAGATGGAAAAAGGCAATTCAACTATATAATTTACGATCAGAAAAAGATTGACGGCGACAACCGCCTGCAAAACGGGAGTCATGTTCCACGTGAGTGTATCGAGCCAGCGAATCCCCCATGAAAGCCAAAAGACAAACAGCGCATACTCTATCAGTGTCTCTACGATTTTTATACGTTCGGTCGAGATGAGATAGTCGGCTGCCTTCATATACCGACCCGGTGTCATCAATACCGGATTCATCTGCCTGGCGCGGGCGACAAAGCCTATTTGCATAACACTGATATAAATTTTCACAAGAATATAGATAAAAAAAACAATGGAGAGCACTTCTGTCATATCTTTTTCCCCTGGTCCTTCATAAGCTCTCCCCCATCTTGAATAATGGAGATTATAGCCAAGATAGGTTAAAATCTCTTTTCAAAATAAAAATATAAATCATCTTTGTAAGAAAAGGCGCCAATGGCATTAATCGACCTGCTTGAAGTAGACAAACAGTTTGAATCACAAATCATACTTGAAGGTATAAATTTTCATATTGATGAGTATGAACGGATTGTGATAGTGGGGCGTAACGGAAGCGGCAAATCGACACTGATGAAAATTGTCAGTGGAGAAATTGAGCCGGACAGCGGCCGCAGAATAATCAAGCAGGGAATTAAAATAAAGATGCTCTCACAGCATCCAGTTTTTGAAGCGGGAGTGACAGTAAAAGATGCCATAGAAAAAGAGCTTACTGAAATCCATGAAGCGAAAAGCAGATATGAGGAGATATCAAAGAAACTTGCAAAAGATTTTCAAAACAGAACTCTGCTTAACGAGCATGCAAAGCTTACAGCTTTTTTGGACTATCACAATGCCTGGAATTTGGATGACAAAATAGAACGGATTTTAAAAGAGTTCGACCTGAAGGCCTACGAAGAAAGACCGGTCAACCTCTTAAGCGGAGGCGAACAGCGGCGTGTAGCCCTCGCCTCTTTACTGCTTCAAAAACCCGACATACTTTTACTGGACGAACCCACCAACCATCTGGATGTATATATGGTCGAATTTCTCGAAGAGTATCTTTTGAAAGAGAAGTTTACACTGTTTCTAATTTCACATGACCGTTATTTCATAGATAAAATTGCGACAAGAACGGTAGAGATCGAAGATCATAAACTAAGAAGCTTCAAAGGTGGATACGAAAATTATTTGCAGCAAAAAGAGCGCCTTTTGCATGCGATGTCCAAGGAGCATGAAAATCTTTTAAAATTGCTAAAAGAGGAAGAGGAGTGGTTGCGTCGCGGCGTCAAGGCACGACTTAAACGCAATGAGGGGCGGAAAAAACGTCTACTTGAAATGCGTGAGCAGGCAAAAAAGAACCCTTCTGTCATTAGAAAAATCAGACTTGAACTCGAGCGAGAAAAACATAACTTCAATAGAGAAGAAGGATTTAGTCGCAAAAAAGTTCTTTTTGAAATGGAACATCTGCAAAAAAGTCTGGGTGGCAAGCCGCTTATCCACAACTTTTCCAATCGAATACTCCAAAAGGACCGTATAGCAATAGTTGGCAAAAATGGAAGCGGAAAGTCTACTTTTCTCCATTTGCTGCTTGGACGTGAAAAACCTGACAGCGGCACCATAAAGCGTGGAGATTTCAAAATCGGATATTTTGACCAGCATAGAGA
>WFUN01000051.1 GCA_015484905.1 Hydrogenimonas sp.
GTAGTTTATCTTATCACACCAGTGTTGAAAAGCCGTTGATAGCCGTCAAGGAAAGTACAACACGGAAAACTTTATAATAGGTAAAAAAAGTGACTTAAATATGGAAAAAGACTTTTTAACTCTGATACAAAAAGAGTTCCCGATTATACAAAGACCTTTCGAAGTCCTTTCAAAATCTCTTGGCAGCAGTGAAGATGAGGTTTTGAATCTGTATGCAAAGCTCAAAGAGGAGAAGATCATTCGCCAGACATCCGCTATTTTCGATACCAAGAGTCTCGGTTACAGATCCTCCCTTGTCGCTTTCAAAACAAAAGATATAGAAAAAACTGCCGAAATCATAAACCGTCATCCGGGAGTTAGCCACAATTACGAGCGGGACAACCCTTATAATCTCTGGTTCACGATCGCGGTTGCACCAGACTCCAGATTCGGTCTGGAAAAAACCGTAAAGATTCTTGCGCAAGAGAGCGGATGCGATGAATACATCATACTTCCTACCAAAAAGATGTTCAAAATCTCCGTTCAGCTTGATGTTAAAGGCGACCGGGCTAAAAAAGAGCGTCAGAAAACTCTAAAAAAAGAGCCGATGAAACTCGAAAAGCTCCATTATGCAATGATAAAAGAGCTTCAAAAAGATATCCCACCACTCAAAGAGCCGTTTAAACACTTAGTCGACTCTCTCGGTATCGATTACGAAACTCTTGCTTTTGAAACGCAAAGGATGCAAAGGGCAGGTATAATGAGACGGTTCGCTTCGATTCTCTACCATCGCAAAGCTGGATTTACGGCAAATGCAATGGTAGTCTGGAATGTACCGGAAGAGGAGGCGGAAACGATCGGCAGAACGATAGCCGCCTACAGTGCGGTGAGTCACTGCTATTTAAGACCGGTTTTCCCCAACTGGCCATTTCCCCTCTTTTCCATGGTGCATGGAAAAAGCAAAAGAGAGGTCGAACAGATCGTTGAAGAGATGGCAAACGAGATAGACGTAAACGAGTATAGATACCTCTATTCGACGCGCGAATTCAAAAAAGTGCGCATAAATTACTTTTCACCTGAATTCAGTGAGTGGGAAAAATGTTACAACACGATATAATTACACTATGTTCAAACAGTACAAAGAGGCTATCGAAAGCTCAAACATTGTTTCTAAAACCGACATTAACGGTATCATCACATTCGTCAATGACGAATTTTGCAAAATATCCGGTTACACCAGAGATGAGCTGATAGGTAAAAATCACAATATAGTCCGCCATCCGGATGTTCCTGCCAGCAACTTCAAGCGCCTTTGGAACACTATTCTTCAGAAGAAAATTTTCAAATCTACTGTAATGAACAGAGCCAAAGACGGCTCTACCTTCTATGTAAATACAACTATTATTCCCATACTCGACGAAAATGGTGAAATCGAAGAGTTTATAGCAATAAGATACGATGTCACAAAAGAGGTAAAGCTCAAAATGGCTCTCGAAAAAAAGGAGAGAGAGCTGGAAGCACTAAACAGAACTCTCGAAAAGAGAGTCGCTTTGCAGACAAGAAAACTTTACGAACTCAACAAACATCTCGAAGAGAGAGTCAGGGAAGAGGTCAGGAAAAACGAGGAGAAACAGAAAATGCTTTTCTGGCAATCAAGATTCGCCAGCCTCGGACAGATGATGGCGAATATCGCCCATCAGTGGAGACAACCACTTACAGAGCTGACCCTCTCTTTGTTCAATATGAAAAGAGCTACAAAAAGGGGTGACGAAGATCAGGTCGAGGCGATATACGAAGAGGCAAAAACGATAATTCAGAATATGTCCCAAACGATAGAGGATTTTATCAACTTTTTCAGGCCAGATAAACCAAAAGAGGCTTTTGTTATAGCAAAAAGTCTTGAGGAGTCTCTTCAGATTCTTCACAAGGCGATGGAAAAAGAGCATATCCATATAGATAAATCCATCGATGCTTCCCTGATGGCGGTAGGAGTGAGCAACGAGCTCTCACAGGTTGTCATAAACCTGCTTCAAAATGCAAAAGATGCCTTCTCGGACAAGAATATAAAAGAAAAAAGGGTCTCTATACAGCTGTTCAAAGAGAAAGAGTTCGCCAAAATCGTCATCAAAGACAATGCGGGCGGAATCGATAAATCGGTGATGGGACAGATTTTCGAACCCTATTTCACGACAAAACACTCTGCGAAGGGGACAGGTCTGGGGCTTTTTATGTCAAAAATGATTGTAGAAAAAGGACTATCCGGCAGTATAGAGGTTGAAAACTGCGATGACGGAGCATGTTTTACAATCAAAATTCCATTGGTAAAGGAGACTTTAAATGTCGTGTAGCGCAAGACTCGCCGGACTTCGCGTTCTGTTGGTAGAAGATGAGAAAACACTTGCAAAACTGTTAAAAGAGGCAATCGGAGAATATTTTGCAGAATTTGTAATTGCAAGCAACGGTATAGATGGCCTGGAGGCGTACAGGAAACTGAAGCCTGATATTGTCATTACCGATATCACAATGCCAAAAATGGATGGTCTTCAACTCGCATCTGCAATAAAATCGGAAAACCAGGCCACTCCGGTGGTAATTCTGAGTGCGTACAGCGACAAACAGAAGCTTTTAGGTGCAATCGACGTAGGAGTTGTGAAATATTTTATAAAACCGTTCGATCCTGAAGAGTTGCTGAAATACTTATGCGAACTGGCGGAACGTATAAAAAAAGAGAACAGAATCAAACTCATCGAGCCTTTTGAATATGATCTTCAGAGTGAACAACTCTTTAAAAAAGGGGTGTTGGTGCATCTTAGCAGAAGAGAGAGCCGTTTTATTGCACAGCTTCTGCACAGTCCAAACTACTATCTCTCGAATGAAGCTATAAAAACTGCTTTATGGGGTCAAGAAGATGTGAGCGACGACAGATTGAGAACTTTCATCAAACGCATAAGACAAAAAAGCGACAGGAGACTTATAGAAAACATTTCAGGTCAGGGGTATCTGCTCTCAACAGACAACCAGGAGAAAAAGGGTCGAAAAACCGAATGAAAAAAACAGCCGTCTATCTCCACACTATTTCGAGCGTATCTTCCAGTAGCGTTTCATCGAAGTCTTTTTTCGGTTTTTCCAGGTTTGCAATATTGTTCTTTGTCTCCACAAACTTTTGGAGATAATAAGAACCTTCGTATCCATACGATTTCAACTCTCTCATCATGAAATTTATATCTTCCGGCTGCAGCAGATCGGCATGTACCGTGGTACGTACCTCAAAATGAAACTGACTGGAGACAAGAAGTTGCAGTGTCTGGATAAAGTTCTGATAACGGCTGGAGCCAGTAACATAACCAAATTTTCCGTTCATGGCCTTGAAGTCGAGAGCTATATAGTCTATCAGCCCCTCTTTGATAAGATCTCTGATCATATCTGTATTCAGGCCATTGGTATCGAGTTTGATCGAAAATCCCATCTGCCTGATCTTTCGGCAAACGGGAAACAGATCGTGCATCGTAGGCTCACCTCCGCTCAATACCACACCATCGAGCAGACCGATACGTTTTTCAAGAAAGTTATAAAGATCTTCTACCTGGTAATTTCCCTCTTTCGCAAAAACGATATCACTGTTGTAACAATACATACAACGCATATTGCAGCCGCAAAACCAGACTATGCAGGCAAGGTTCCCTGGATAGTCCAGGTGAGTAAAAGGTGTGATATCGTAAATCTGTCTATCGCTCAACAAACTGCTTTCTCTGGCGATGTTCGCCTTTTTTTCCTATATTGAAACTTTCCACCGGTCTGTGATAACCCATCACCCGGGTATAGACAGTACATCTTGTCCTGCGATCCTGGAGTTTTTTAAGTAACTCTTCGTTGCGATTCATTTCTCTCTCCTTTCTATCGATTTGAGATGAAACCCTGAGCATCAAGGCGAATAGTGATGCCGGCCGTATGAAACAGCAACCTCATGAAACTGACGACGGAATGATCTTTTGCTAAAACGATGAACACTCTTTACTCTCCTCTTCATAAGATTGAAGCAGCTCTTCGTCGCATTTGGGACAAAACTCGTGCTCTCCCGGTATATAACCATGTTTTGGACAAACGGAAAACAGCGGTGTTACCGTTATATACGGCAGTTTGAAATTTGTTATCACCTTTTTTACAAGATTACGGCACGCTTCGGCTGAACTGATACGCTCTCTCATATACAGATGCAGTACCGTGCCTCCCGTATATTTGCATTGAAGTTCATCCTGCAGATGAAGCGCTTCGAAGGGATCTTCGGTCCAGTCGACAGGAATCTGGGACGAGTTCGTATAATAGATGTTCTCCCCTTCTCCCGCCTGGATAATATCCGGATAACGTTTTTTATCCTCTTTCGCGAATCTGTATGTAGTACCTTCGGCCGGAGTGGCTTCCAGATTGTAAAGGTTTCCGGTCTCCTCCTGATACTCTCTCATCCTGTCGCGCATGAAATCGAGAATCTCGAGAGCCATTTCGCGTCCTTTTTCATCCGCGATCGTCAGGGTATCTCCCGTAAAATTCCTGATCATCTCATTGATACCGTTGACCCCGATAGTCGAAAAATGGTTGTTGAAACCGGGAAGATAGCGTTTTGTATAAGGGAACAGACCTCTGTCGTACAGCTCTTGTATAAATTTACGTTTTTTCTCCAGGGTGGATTTAGCCAGATCCATCAGCTCTACAAGTCTTTTGAACAGACCTTGTTTGTCGTTTTTGTAAAGATAGCCGAGACGAGCCATGTTGATAGTTACAACACCGATACTTCCCGTCATCTCCGCACTTCCGAAAAGACCTCCTCCTCGCTTGAGAAGCTCTCGAAGATCTAGTTGCAATCTGCAGCACATACTGCGTACATGTCCAGGTTTGTAAGCCTCTTCATTGGGAACGAGGTTTCCATTTTCGTCCCTTCTGTATTGGCTTCCGATAAAATTTTGAAAATATGACGAACCCACTTTGGCCGTATTTTCAAAAAGTATGTCGGTATTCTCTCCGTACCAGTCAAACTCTTCTGTAATATTGACTGTGGGAATCGGGAAAGTAAACGGCTGACCTGTGCTGTCTCCTTCCGTCATCACCTCATAATATGCACGGTTGATAAGATTCATCTCTTTTTGAAAATGCCGATAGCACATCTGCTCCAATGAAGAGATATGCGGATCCCGTTTCTTCGCCTCTTCAAGCAGCTCTCTATCCTCTATTCCACGCAGAAGGTGCTTCTGTGCGCGTGTTGGAATCTGCTCTTTGAGATCTTCCGGAACGGTCCAGTCGATCGTGATATTCGTAAACGGAGATTGCCCCCAGCGGGCCGGGACGTTCAGATTGTATACAAAACTTCTAATCGCCTTCTTGACCTCGACATAGCTCAGGCGATCTTTGAAAACATATGGAGCCAGGTATGTATCGAACGAACTGAACGCCTGGGCGCCGGCCCATTCGGACTGCAGTATGCCAAGAAAGTTCGCCATCTGCCCCAGAGCTTCTCTGAAGTGGTTGGGAGGACGGCTCTCGACGCGCCCTCTCACGCCGTTGAAACCTTCGTCGAGTACCGCGCGAAGACTCCAGCCGGCACAATATCCGCTAAGACAGTCAAGATCGTGGATATGGTAGTCGCCATTGCGGTGCGCATACCCCTCTTCTTTGGAGTAGACTTTGTCCAGCCAGTAGTTGGCTATGATTTTGCCTGCCGTATTGTTTATGAGTCCGGCATGCGAATAACCGGTATTCGAGTTGGCATTTATACGCCAGTCGCTTTTGGAAATATACTCCTCTATAGTCTCTGTCGAGTTTACGAATGTTGTATCTTCGGCAAGACCGAGTATATGCTCTCGCTGCATTTTATGGGTATGACGATATATCATAAAGGCCCGCATCACTTCAAAATAGCGGGCCTTGAAAAGCTCCTGCTCGATCATATCCTGTATATCTTCTACGGCTGCAATTCTTCTTTGTTTCAGCCTGTCGAGCACATTGAAAAATATGGTACTGTCATAGGTTGTATTCTGGCTTTTGAAAGCGGCCTTGATGGCATCTTCTATTTTATAGGGGGCAAACGGCTCTTTGGTTCCGTCTCGTTTCAGAATCTCTTTCAGCATCATCGTTATATTCTTTTAACATTTTTTTATTTTGTGGTTTTTGCGGCCACTCGACCCGGAACATGTCGCGAAAAAACCATATTTCACTTTTTTCGCGCACATGTTCCTCCGAGCGTCGGAAGCTTTGCAAGCTTCAATACAATTGCTCTTTGTTGTGCAAGCTAAAGAAGCAGGTATCCCGGTTATGACAAGATTCATTTCCCGGACTTTGAAATTGTAAACTTTTTTAACTTGCCGAGTCATAAAAAAACAGCTCACTATCGTGTCACTAAGCCCTGTATACACGGGTCCCGATGACACATTTGTGACATCGATATCCGTTATATAAAACGGTTGTGTTTGTTGATATGTATCAATCAAATTCAAAGATTTTTTTGAGTACAATCCACTTACGAAAATCCAATGTGTCCGATACTATGCTGCATCGGATGCAGACAGGAAAAAAATGGACTGGATATTGGTTTCGTTTTTAATACTTACTGCCGTTATGATGGCAAAAATATATTTTATTTTTCGATAGGAGCGTATTATGAAAATATCCAATTACATGAGAGAAGATCATCGGCACTGTGACGACTCTTTTGCAAAAGTCGAGCAGGCTGCGAACAAGAGTGATTTCGAGGAGGCTTTTAAACATTTTGAAGAGTTTATGGTAGATACACTGAAGCATTTCTCGAGAGAAGAAGAGGTTCTGTTTCCGGCTTTCGAAGAGGTAACGGGCAGCAAAGAGGGCCCCACCAATGTAATGCGTTATGAACACGATCAAGTAAGAGGACTGTTGGAACAACTGAAAGAGGCTATAGACAAAAAAGAGAAAGAGCGTTTTTTTTCGGCTGCGGACACTCTCATGATACTGCTGCAACAGCACAACATGAAAGAGGAACAGATGCTTTACGCAATGTGCGACAGAGTACTTGAAGCTAAGGCCGAAAATCTTGTCGAAGAGATGAAGAAGCATTGAACACGGTAGAGATTCTGGAGTTGGATGCCCGGGGGCTGCCACACCCGGAACCTCTTGAGCGGGCCCTCAAAATAATTTACCGTCTCGGGCCGAAAGAGTGCTTTCATCTTGTAATACACCGCTGCCCGAAAGCACTTCTGGCAATAGCCGAACGCCATGGGCTCTATTTCGAGATTTGCGAAGCTTCCGATAAAGAGTGGCATATTCTTTTTGCCAAAAACAGTAGCGATACTCTAAAAAAACTTATAAAAAGGTATTGTCGTGTTTGACCGTGGCCTCTCTCTCGATCAGGCTCCTCCGATAGATGTGATCATGCGGTTCTATCTGACTATCCCGTTTTTTGGCATACTCGCTGCCGCCGCTATATTAGGCGCCGATGCGAAAACGCTTCTGCAGTGGGAGTCTCCACAGACAGTGGCGATTGTCCACCTTCTGTTGATGGGTATCGCCGGAATGGCCATGATCGGTGCTCTGTTTCAGATGCTTCCGGTTCTTGCCGGTGCCACCATAAAGGCTTCTCGTTACCATGCACGATGGATTCATATACTTTTCGTTTCCGGAATTCTTCTGCTAAGCGCGGCATTCTATTTCGACCTATACTCTTTGATGCATCCGGCGACACTTTTTTTAACCGGAAGTCTTGGGTTTGTAATATTCTTGATGTTGACGAAACTGATGAACGTGGAAAACAAAACCTCTTCTGTAAAAGGGATGATTTTCTCCATAACAAGTCTTGGTGTCGGACTCGTTTTTGCACTCTTGCTTGCACTGGTTTTCATGAATATGGATGTAGGATTAGACCTGAATCTTCTTCGATCGGTTCATCTTCATTTCATGCTGCTGGGATGGATAGGCCTGCTCGTTATGGCCGTAGCGTTCCAGGTAATTGAAATGTTCTATGTGACACCGCCTTATCCCAAAACTTTAACAGACATTTTCCCCTTGGCAATCTTTGCGCTTCTACTTGTTTATACATTTGGTTCATTCTTCATACCGGCTCTTTCCTTTGTCTCGGATCTTCTCTTTGCCCTGTTTTTTCTGGTTTTTGCTATCGTTACACTGCGAAGACTTATGCAGAGGAAACGGCCGGTAGCCGATGCTACGGTATGGTTATGGCGCACTGCCATGGCATCACTCGCAGCTTCAGCCATTTTTGGCGCAGCAGGCGCGATTGCACAATCGCAGCAGATACTTTCAGCATCGGCTCTTCTGTTCGGCTACTTCGTACTTAGCGTGATATTTGCCATGAGCTATAAGATAGTACCGTTTCTTGTATGGTTTCACCTAAATGCAAAAGGTGTACTTGAGTGTCCGATGATGGGGGATATCATCCCTGCGAAAAGGGCCATTTGGCATCTTTGGCTCCATTGGGCTATGCTTGCGGGAGGAGTGCTTCTGCTCTTCTCGCCCTACTCCTGGAAATTCATCGCTTTTACGTTTGCAGCCGAATCTCTTCTTTATGGTATAAATATTTTTCGTGCCATGCAAATATATCAATCTCTAAAAGAGAAAGGAATACTATGAAATACCCAGATTTTTTCGACGCTGTCGAACCGATAAAGACATTCGATCCGCTGGCCGAAATTCTTGGAGCGGCGGATAAAGGTATCATGACGTACAGTTATATCGATATGGTTAAATTTGCCGGACACTCCTGCCCTACGGTGGCCGGAGCCTGGCTGATGACTGCAATAGGGCTTGAAAAACTCTATGGTAAAGATCTGCCGGTTAGAGGAAACATCAGAGTCCAGATGCGAGGCGCTCTTGATGAAGGGGTCGTAGGAGTTATCGGCAGCTGCATAGGATTCGTTACAGGAGCGGCGAATGAAGGCGGCTTTAAAGGTCTGGGGGGAAGGTTTGCAAGAAACAACCGTCTTACCTACGATCAGAAAATTGAAGGAAGCGTTCGATTGACACGCATCGATAACGGCAAAAGTGTCGGGCTCGATTACAACCCTTCATCCATTCCAGGCAATCCGGAGCAGCAGATACTTCTGCAAAAAATTATGCAAGGCAGCGCCACCGATGAGGAAAAGGCCCGTTTTGGCAAACTTTGGCAGGAGCGTGTCAAAAAAATCCTGTTACAAAAAGAGCTGTGGCCGCAAATTGTTACGATTTTCTGATATATGTATAAAACTCTTCCTTCTGCGTTTGGGTAACATACACTTCATGGCCCTGCTCCTTGAATGTATCTATAAGCGGAGAGGGTAAAAAGTCGCTCTTTATCAATATGATATCTCCTTTTTCCACCTCTTTCAGCGCTTTGGCCGTCTCTGAAAGAGGATTTTTCTCTTCGTCAAGAAGTCTGTTCGCATCGATCGTTTTTCTCGGAGCCTCTTTGACCCACGCAGGCTCTTTCTCTTCCGCCTTTTCCTGCACTTCCAGGCTACTCAAGGGCGGCTGTCCAACCTCTTTTCTAAGCTTATTGACCAAATCCAGCGTTTTGTATCCTCCGATTCTGGCCACCTGAGACAAAGTGGCGATTTTCGCGACGGTACGTCGAAGAACAGGGTTTTTCAATTTTTTATATTTGGGGTTCAACCCGATCAGAAACTCCTCGAGCTGTGGATACTCTTTTAAAAGATCGCCAACTTTGGTCTGGGGCAGAATGCTCATCATCTTAGTCTCCTTCATTTCCTCTAAAATACCGGTCGAACGGTTGAAACGGCTCATGCCAAAAGACTGGAAAAACCAACCCGTTTTGAAGAGGTAAAGCTCACAGAGAAATCTTTTATGCCGCTATTGGAGTCTTGACTTTTATGTACGAATCGGTTCCGGAAAAACCATCATCGAACATTCAGATAGCACCTAGTGCCTTTTTGACATGCTCCTCGGCCATCGAAATATTCCATTCCGGCTCCCAGACAATCTCCACTTCCACATCTCCTGCACCCGGAATCTCTTTGACGGCATCTTTTACCCATTGTGTAAGAAGCTGGTGCAGCGGACAACCGCGCGTAGAGAGTGTCATGACGACTTTTATATTGTTGTCGTCATCTATGATCGCATCATATATAAGCCCCATTTCCACGAGATTGAAACCCACTTCCGGGTCTACAACCTTTCTTATTGCCTCAAAAACCTGTTCTTTAGTTATCTTTTCAGCCATGCTACTCCTTTTCCATACTGTTGTCATCTTCCCGGCCTGCCTATACACGACCTCTCTGCCTGCACGTAACTATTTTGCATATTCGGCGTTCAGATACACCATTGCGCTCAGCGTCTACCGAAATTCATCATCCAAATTACACAGTAAAACATAAAAACGGCCCCTAGCGCCATAAAAGCGGCCCCGGCTTTAAAAAATATATCGCTGCCAAAAAGAAGTCCCATACCGGCAACCATAACTCCGGCCGCAGAGAACCAAAACTGAAAATCTCCCGGCTTTTGTGGGATCATATCGGCAAGCATCGGAACCTTTTCTTTGCCGACAAGAGGACTGTAGCGCTCGAACCAGACAAGAAAAGGTATGATTTTGAAAAGATGCCCGTTAATCAAAAACGTAAAAAACCCCATTACCAAAAACCATGCCGAAGCCAGAGACACACTTTCCAACCGCCCTATCAGAGCGATCGGAGCCAAAATCAGTGCAAACGCCAAAGAACCGTAACCTACAACCATCGACTTGAACCAGATATCGCTCTCTTTACGAGCTCTTGTCCTGTAAATAAGCCATATCTGCCAAAGATAGAGTCCCAGGCCCGCGAAAATCGAGAGCAAAGATAGAAACCGTAACGATTCGGAATCCAAAACGGCCGCTACGAAATAGAGTGCTACTCCTGCACACATAATCCTGAATGCCATATTTACCGGTTTTTCATCGAAACCATGTGACAATCCGAACATCGGCAGAAGTACCATACTCATACCCACTATTGTAAGAGTGACAAAGCCCCCGAGCACTAAAACTACATGTACTCCGAGCCATTTTTGTATATCTACTCCAACTCCTGCCCCTATTGTCAAAGACATAGCAAAACCCACAACTATTCCAAGTAGCAAAAATCCATTGGTTGCGCCTATGGTTGCGACAGTAAGAGAGACTCGTTCGACTTTTCGCAAAGTGAGTATTGTGTCGGCAAGGAATATGAGCATTGACACAAGCACCATCAAGCCTCCGTAGGGCAGAAAAGATGGAGAAAAAACGAAACCGATTCCCATAAGTGCCGTCCCTGTCGCAAGAAGCGGCCATATGAGATAATAGAAGTCGACACTGAAGTGTCCCACTTCAAGAACCACTGGTACAAGCTGGGCCATGGTACCGAAAATTATCATCATCACGAAGCCGAGTAAAAACAGATGCGCCCATCCGGCCACTGTTATATCATAATAGGTGGAGTCCGCTCCGAAAAAAGGCAAAAGAAGCATCGATACCAGATAGAAGAGAGCTCCTATCTTGAAAAAAGGCGAGATCAGTGAAAATGGAGGCGCAAACTCCTTTGAAACCTGAAACATCCCGGCACTCCCCCTTGTAGATTCAGCCGTGACAGGCTGTATTGCTAAGATCGGCCAATTGGCTCGCTCCCTCTTTGTAGCCAAAAATCAGTTTGACACGTCCATCTTCTAAATTTTCTATTTCTATGTCATAATTTTTACCGATCTTGTCAAGAAGCCCCATAGGTTTTTTATGATTGATCATAACAAGCTTCTTGTCTGGTGAATCGATCAACTTCAAACCACTCATAGCATTTACCATCGGTTCGGGAGGACCACATCTGGAGGTGTCGAACTGATAGTATGTAACACCTCCTTTTGTATATCTGTAAAAATCGACCGTAGCTCCCGGCACCTCGATTTTTTCCGCATCTGAGGGTAAAGTTTCCATTTTGATCCTTTATTGGGTTCGAAATTCCGTGCACTATATAAAATATGTATATATAGCCGTCTCAATAAATTGAATTATATGCTAATTTCTCTTGTTTCTATTTGATATGAATCAAATATACAGTTTTATCTTATTTTTATGAAAGACTCTATCTAAAATTTCGATTCGCAAAGTTCCGAAAGAGCTTTGATAATTTCGGTAAACACTTCATAGCGCCTGTTTGTAGGCGCTATCATTTTCATTACTATATCTCCGAGCGCTTTATCTATTTTTGGGTTCATTTTGCAAATATGTCTGGCCGCAGACGTCTCTATGGGATTGAATAGATGAATACCCTGATATGCATGTTGTCCTGTAAAAGATCTGTAAATTTTCAGACCAAGCAGGAATATCTCGTTGTGCTCCGCATTGGGCTTCCACATGGGATCGAAAGTGAGTTTTTCATATCTTTCCGGTATACAGACTTCGACATTCCAGCGTAAAACGAACTCTATCGCCCCTTTCGAATATCTGCGAAGCACGCGACTCTCGAATTTTTCAAAACTCTCCCGCGGTTTACGAAATGACCGATACGCCTCTGCCAGCTCGGCTACATAATACTTTGCCTCTTTCAACGGTATCCCTTTTAAAACGGTATACGCTTCTTCCTGCGAATTTGTCGATTTGCCACCTATTTGTATATGAACCCCCTGGAGCGTCTCACCCCTTTTTCTGGTTTTGCAACCTATGAATCCGATATCTCCCAGTCCATGTACTCCACACCCTTTCACGCATGCCGACCAGTGCATACGAATTGATGCCTCTGCAGGAAGAGGTACATGTTTGCAAAGATATTCAGCCATTTCAATCGCGTCCGGCTTGTTTGGAATTACGCCAAAAGGACACGACTCCAGACCTGCACAAGCGACCATCTGATTGAAATAGGGGGTTGCGAAGGAACGGTAACGGTCATAGGGCTTTTGTTCCAACACTTTTGAAATATTTTCTTCTTTTATACCGAGTATGTAGAGATTTTGCGTAGTCGAAATATTTATTTCGCCTTTGCCAAATTGTGCGGCGAGCTCAGCCGTTTCCATCATCGCCGTTCCACTGAAAACACCGGATGGCACTACCATATGAAGCGCGAACGAGCCATCCTTGAGTCTGATTCGGCCATCACGTTCTTCTGTTCTGGGCTGCCTTACAATCGTTTCGCCGGCTCTGTCGAAATTGCGCATGGCGACTTTACAGATGGCCTCGGTAAGAGACTGCATACCCGCCTCTTTTATAAGAAAATGGAGACGGTTTTTATTACGATTGTCTCTGAAACCGAAATGACGGTAAGTCTTTATAAGCGCTTCATAAAACGGCAAAACCTCTTCGTAACGAAGAAAGATATCTGCAGATTCGGCGACGGCTCCCACCTTACCGCCGAGATATACATTGAAACCGTACTCTCCATCTTTGACAGCCAGTGCAAAACAGCAGTCGTTCGAGAAAAGATTACACCTGTTTGTCATGGTACCGCTTATGGAGGTATTGAATTTTCTTGGCAGGGTGGAAACCCATTCGCCTTTTTTGAGCCACAGCTTCTGCATCTGCATGATCAGAGGGGCCGTATCGATCAGAGAGTCGAAAGCCATACCGTCGAGCGGATCGGCCGTAATATTACGAAAATTGTCAACACCAGTCTGCCAACTGGTAAGACCTATGCTTTCGAGCCTTTTTACAATATTCGGAATATCTTCTATGCGAAGATGACGTAGTTGCACCTGCATACGTGTAGTAAGATCCATATAGTCTTTGCCGTACTCTTTCGCGATATTGCCCAATGCAAGCGCCTGCGGGCTTTTCAACCGACCTGACGGTATGCGCACTCTCATCATGAATCTGCCTGGGGTAGCCGGTCTGTCGTATATACCGAAGCATTTGAGAAAGTAGTCAATATCCTCTTTTACGATAGAATCGTAACCCTCTTTTGCATATCCTGACAGAGCCTTCCATGCATCTTCATATGTGCGTATCTTTTTCAGTTTCTCTATTTTGTTAAGCTTGGTATGCCTGGCTGCGATGGCTTCCAGTCTCATTTTTTCTCCTCGATACCCTTGTGATCAAAGTTTTCAATAGTCTATCAGATCTTTTTTTGCCATGTTGTCTGTTTTTTAATCAGGCAATAAAGATGCATAAACTGTATATTTTTTAATCAACAGAGGTTCATGTACGAAGAAAAACCGAGACTGGACCCAGATTGTCCGGAGGTTTATCGCAAGAGATATCGAAGTGTGTGCAAAAATTATGGAAAAACCTGAGGAGAATGGTACTTGATGGATTGAAGAGGCTAAAGATCGATTATAGTCGCTCCGAATCCTCCCATATGCTGAGGGGCGTCATGGAAAGATTTTACACTTGGATGCTCTTTCAAAAAGGTGCGAACCGCATTGGCCAGTCTGCCGGTACCTATGCCGTGATATACAAGCACTTCATCAAAACCGGCCAAAAGAGCGTCAGAAAGAAATCTATCGAGTTTTTCCAAGGCCTCTTCGACTCTCAAACCATGAAGGTCGAGTTTTACGGAAGCTTTCGCACGATCACGCTCGAGCGTAATATGGGAGTTGCCTTTTTTTGCACTTTTTGGCGGGCTTTTAGAGTGTTTTAGTTGTGCAAGCGGTACGCGAAACTTGATACCGTCTACCTCTATTGTCGCCTCTTTCGCCTTTAAGGCGATTATAGTACCCCTGTTTTTTCCGTATTTCACGATGTCGCCCACTTCAAAGGTCTCTACTCTCCTGAAGGTTTCTATTTTCGCTTTTTGGACCTTTTTGTGCGCACGTCCCAAAGTACGGTGTATCTCTCTTTCATCTTTTAGCTTCAGAGCTTTTCTCGCTTCTTTCGTAGCCTCCTCATAAATGGCTTCAAGCTCCAGTTTGCGGGCTATCAGTTTCTGTTCTACCGAATCACGCATCTCTTTGTAGCGCTCTTTTTCTATTTTCAATGCCGAAATTTCACGCTCCATCTCCTCTTTTTTCTTTCTCAATTCGTTTTCCAGAATACTTGAACGCTCTATCAGCTCGTTTAGACGCTCTTTATCTTCTCCATACTCCACTCTTGCCGCTTGAACTATATTTTTTGGTATTCCGTAGCGTTCTGCGGTCTCGAAGGCGTAGCTTTTGCCTATAATTCCTTGCAAAAACGTGAAAGTTGGAACCCTGTTTTTCTCATCGTAGACAGCTGCTGCAAGCTCTACATTTTTGTCTGCGGCCATCATCGCAGCAAGTCGTTTGTGATGTGTCGTTATGACGATCTTTATGTTTTTCTTTAAAAGTTCGCCCATTATCACCTTGAAAAGAGTTGCCGCTTCATCGCTGTCGGTACCGAGTTCTATCTCATCCACCCCGACCAATACACCGTTTTGGCCAAAAAGCCTGGAAAACTGTCTCATTCTTCCGGCAAATGTGGATATGTCGTTTCTTACATTTTGAGGATCTTCTATAATTGCTTCGATACGCCTGAAACTACCGATGCGCGTCTCTTCGGCTCGACATCTCATGGGAAGCAGGTGTTTTGCGAGCCACGCAGATGAAAGAATCGATTTTAAAAGCATGGTCTTTCCGCCGGCGTTTACACCCGTTATCATCAATAT
>WFUN01000052.1 GCA_015484905.1 Hydrogenimonas sp.
TTTACAAACCTCTCGAGATCGAAGAGGCTCTAAATATGCTAAAAGAGAGTAGCGACAAACAGTTTCTCGTTTTTAACGATATAGACGGCAGAATGCGTGTATTGTACCGTCGTTCAGACGGACGGTTCGGTCTTTACTAAAAAGGGTGCAGGACCCTCTCCTGCGCTCTTCTTCTGGCCTCACGGACAATATCTTCATCTTTTGCCATATCAAGCCACAAAAAACCTTTTCCGCTCTGCATCCTGCCACAGAGGATATCGCCCGACTTTCTGAATTCGAGATCGAGCCTGGCTATTTCAAAGCCGTTGACTGTTTTGGCAAACGCTTTCAAACGCTCACTTTCAGGAGTGTTGGTAAACAAAAAACAGTATCCTTTCAGACCGGTTCTGCTTACCCGTCCTCTTAACTGATGCAAAGTGGCCAACCCCATCCTCTCGGCCCCTGCAATAACTATGGTTGAAAGCTTCGGTAGCGAGATTCCCACCTCTATGACAGTGGTGGCAAGCAATATTTTTCCTTTTTCCGCAAATTCGGAAAGCACATCCTCTTTACGCCTGTCCTTTCCATGTGTCACATAAACACCATCAAAATTTCTCTTCCAAAAAGATTCGCTTCGTTCAAGAGACCTGTATCCTATATGTTCACTCTCCTCGACGAGTGGATAGACAACAAGTACCTGTCTTCCATTGTCAGTCTCTCTTTTTATATGCTCTTTCAGGCTCTCGAAATCTCTTCTGCCTACAATCTTTGTCGTAATATCTTTTTCAAAAGGGACCGATTCTATTAAAGAGACATCTATCAAAGCAGAATCGAGCATAGCCTGTGTGCGTGGTATTGGAGTGGCGCTAAATTGCAGAAAATGCGGTTTTTCGCCTTTATCGGATTTCCTTGAAACGAGCTCTTCGAGCCTTTTGCGTTGTTGCGTGCCGAAACGATGCTGTTCATCCACCATTATGAGCAAAGCGTCCGGAAGATCGCGATACAAAAGTGCATGAGTACCTATGATCAGGTGTGAGTTGTGAAGATCGCCATACTCCAAAGAGTTCGTTACGAGCGCCGTTTTAAAAAATTTAGGAAGCCATGTTTTCGCTTCATCATACAGCTGTAGGGCCAATATGGAAGTTGGTGCCATCAAAATAGAGACATGCGGATATATCGACATTGCCGATGCAAGAATAACCATCGTCTTGCCGGAACCGACATCTCCCACTATCATACGTCGTGCAGCTGTTCCACTTCTGAAATCCTCCCGTATTTCACCCACTACTCTCTTCTGATCGTCGGTAAGCTCAAACGGCAATCTGTTCAAAAAAGGAGAGATATCGCCACACACTCTCTCTTTGGCTTTGAAACGACGCCGTTTCTTTCTCATCCTCACAAAATGGTCAAGTGCTTCCGCAAACTTCAGAGCTTCGACGGTTTTGGGTCCTATGCTCCCATTTCTTTTGTATAATTCAAACCATTTTTGATCGGGAGTGTGTGCAGAGAGAATCAACCTGGCTCTCCTTTCATCCAGACCCTCATTCATGAGACTTTCGATAGTTACACTCTCTTTTACGACACGACGATGGATATCTTCTCTTTGCTTGCACCTGTAGCGGGGAACTATCTTGCCATGTATGGAAATTTTTTTAGGATTCACCATTTTTACACTCTCTCCAAACAGCTCCACTTTTGCCTGCAGTATCTGTCTGCTTCCCGGCTTGAAAATAGAATAATGGTAGGGCTTGGGATTGAAGATGGTGATCTGCGCAAACCGATTCCATATAGGAATTTTCGCTTTCACATGGAGCCTTTTGGCCAATTTCGACACATGTATCACTTCAACTTCTACAGTGTTGACTTTCCCTACCTGAATCTCTTCTGAGAGTCTGGTGTCGGTATATGAATAAGGAACGTTTATAGCCAGTTCAAGCAGAGACGAGAATCCGGCATAAGTCGGCTTCTCACTTTTCGCCATCTGTGATTATTGCGAACGAGAGTTTTAGAATTTCGGGATGGGACTTGATGAATTCATTGAGATCATCGAGTTCAAGAACCTCAATGAGTTTGAGCTGTTTTTTGGAGTATCCTATTCCGAGTCCTTTGTAGTATTCGTTGAATGCACGCCCAAGCCTTTGTGAAAGAGTTTCGTTGCGCAACGGTTCGGAGCCGAGCAGAAACATCTTTGCATCTTCAAGCTCTTTGTGTGTAACTCCGTTTTCTACAAAATCCCGAATGACTTCCGAAACGATTTTTTTGGCCTCGTCCTGGCTTTCTATTTTCGTCTGAAGATACCCATTGAAGTAACTGCTGCTTTTATTGAGAGCTATCCGGCCATATGCGGAATATGCCAGCCCCTTTTTTACACGTATCTCCTCCATCAAACGGCTTCCAAAGCCGCTGCTGCCCAGTATGAAAGCAGCCACTTTCGCTTTGTAACTTTGTGGATCGTCCACTCTCATATAAAAAGGAGCGCCGAAATATATGTAAGCCTGTTTCGTATCTTTGCTCTCTATTACGGTTTTGGTTACATCACTCGCTTCGAAATATGGCAGAGGTTCCGCTGTTCCGGCCATTAGCATACCAAGAGCTTTTCTCGCAAAGCTCTTCGCCTCCTGAAGTGTCATGGAGCCGCCTATTACCACTATCGCTCTTCGCAAAACAAGGTGCTCTTTTAAAAAGCCTTTCACATCATTCAGCTTCAAAGACTCTATATCTTCTACAGTACCATCTGCCGGATTTGCCAGCGGAGTGTTCTCGAACAGGATCTTTTTTAGAAGAAGAGCAGCCTGGTAGTCGTAATCGCTCTCTTTATTCATAATCGAACCTATCGTCGTAGTCTTTACCTTGCTGAGTGTCTGAGGTGTCAGATTCGGATCTTCGAGCAATGAAGAGAAAAGCTCCACCCCTCTTTCAAACTGATCTTTCAGGCTGCTCAGCTCGAAGACGAAAGTTTCGTTTCCTGCATGAGCGCTTAGATTGATGGCTCTCTCTTCCAGAGCTTTGGCAAAACCTGTATTGCCAAGAGTTTTTGTACCCTCGTTCATCATTCGTGCCGCAAGCTTTGCAAGTCCGGGATGTCCGTTGTCTGCGATAGAGCCGCTGTAACGGAAAACCACCTGCATGGATGCGATCGGAAGCAGCCTCTCCTCTTCAAAAACGATTGGAACCTCTACACCGTCTATTTCCACCCTATCCAATACCGCACTCATCAACACTCCTTGAAAAAAGACCAAAAAAAATAAGAGTTTTCTCATCTTGTCTGTCGCCGATCTTTCGATCAGTACATCTCCATAATTTCATATGCCGTATTCCGTTTGGCCGGACGTTCGCCTATATCTTTTATCAGGCGAATCATCTCTTGCTGATTCATCCGGTTCGCGGCACCGGCAGCTTTGACGACATTCTCTTCCATCATAGTGCTTCCGAGGTCGTTTGCTCCGTAAAGAAGTGCCATCTGGCCTATGTAACTCCCCTGCGTCACCCATGAACTCTGTATATTTTTCACATTGTCCAAAAAGAGTCGACTTACGGCAAGAAGTCGCAGATATCTGTTTGGACTCGTTTTGAAGCTTACTATCCCTTCTCGCTGCAGTTTTGTATTTGAGGGTTGAAAACTCCACATAATAAAAGCCCGGAAACCGCCCGTTTCGTCCTGAAGGTTTCTGATATGCTCCCAGTGCTCCACAATCTCTTCATCGCTCTCTACCGTACCGAACATCATCGTGGCCGTCGATTTTATTCCATTCAAATGTGCAAGTCTATGGATATTGAGCCACTCTTTTGCATCGATTTTTTTCGGAGATATGATATCCCGTACCCTGTCACTGAGTATCTCGGCACCGGCACCCGGTATGGAGCTGAGCCCTTTGGCCGCAAGCCTTTTTAATACCTCATCCACACCTATTCTGGAGGCTTTGGCAATATAGTCTATCTCAACGGCACTGAATCCGTGAATGGTCACTTGCGGAAATTTCAGGTGAATATGCTCTACGAGATCTTCATACCACTCGATTTTTAGTTTCGGATGTACGCCACCTTGAAAAAGTATCTGAGTTCCTCCTATAGAGAGCAGCTCTTCGATCTTTTCATCTATCTCTTCGAAATCGAGCGTGTATGCATCGCTGTCTTTATCGTGCCTGAAGAAGGCACAGAAGTTGCAGTCCACCCAACATACGTTTGTATAGTTGATGTTTCTGTCGACAACAAATGTAGTTATTTTTTGCGGATGCAGCCTGGCTTTGAATTCGCTCGCCATTCTGCCAAGCGTTTTGAGATCGACCTCTCTAATCAGCCGAAGCGCCTCCTCTTTGCTCAGACGACTCATGCCTTTTTGCTCTTTGCGGACTTTTCTATTGCATCGAGAACGCCATTGACAAATTTGGGGGACTGGTCGCTGCCAAGCTCTTTGGCAAGCTCTACGGCTTCGTTGATGACGACTGCACGATCGAGCCCGGTATGCAACAGTTCGAAAACACCAAGACGCAAAATCGATTTGTCTACATGATCGAGTCTTTCGAAATCCCAATCTTTCAGATGCTCTTTTATATGAGTGTCTATCTCTTCCAGATGCTCCAACACGCCGCTGTAAAGTCCGGTCGCGAACTCTTTCTGACGGTTTCTTATTTTCTTCTCTTCAAACAGATCATCCGCAAAGCGTTCGACCTCAGGATTTCCTATATCGTGAGCGTAGAGAAGACCGACGACAACACTTCTGGACTGATGACGTGTCGCCATTACGCCTCCATCGCTTTATATAGATCAAGCATCTCAATAAGACCCGTCATAGCCTCGAATCCTTTGTTTCCAGCTTTGGAACCGGCTCTCTCAATCGCCTGCTCGATGGTATCTGTAGTCAATACGCCGAAAGAGACCGGCTTGCCGTATTTCAATGTAGTATTCGCTACTCCCTTGGTCGCTTCGGCAGCCACATAATCAAAATGTGGCGTTGTTCCGCGAATTATGGCCCCAACACAGCATACAGCCGAATATTTGCCGCTCTCGAGCACCTTTTGGAGCGCGAAAGGGATCTCGAAAGCTCCCGGAACCAAAACAAGATCCAGATTCTCCTCTATTCCTCCATGTCTTAAAAAAGCGTCACGAGCCCCCTCTACGAGTCTGTCCGTAATGATATGGTTGAAACGGCTTGCTATTATGGCGATCCTTTCGGAACCAGTCAGCCTGAGCTGTCCTTCGATAACGTTCATATAAAACTGCCTTCTGTTTGATTTACGCTATTTTAACATAAAGAGAGAGATAAAAATGCGGTTTCGTTTCGCCTCTTCGTCTTAAGTTTATCGGGGCGACAACCCCCCTTAGACTTCTACGATCTCCCGAATGGCCTTGATCTGCGAAATCAATTTTTCAAGATCCTGCAACCGTATCATGTTTGCACCGTCACTCAGTGCGAGAGAGGGATCGAAATGTGTTTCGAAGAAAAATCCGTCCACCCCGGCAGCCGATGCTGCACGGGCAAGATATGGGACAAAGGAGCTGTCTCCTCCGGTTCTGCCATCCTGTCCGGGCATCTGAACGCTGTGTGTTGCATCGAATACCACAGGTGCAAACTTTCTCATAATAGGCAAGGAGCGCATATCCACGACAAGATTACCGTAGCCAAATGTCGAACCTCTCTCGGTCAGCCATACGCCTGCCTTTTTCGATATATCGTACTCGGCACTCCCAAAACCTCTCGTTTTAAGCACTTTCAAAACCGAATAGCGCATATCGGTCGGGACCATAAACTGCCCTTTTTTGATATTTACTATGCAGTCCGTTTTCGCAGCGGCAACCAGAAGATCGGTCTGACGGCATAAAAAAGCCGGAATCTGCACTATATCCACGGTTTCGGATACTACAGACGCCTGCCATGATTCATGAATATCGGTAAGAGTCCTATATCCGAAACTCTTTTTTACCTCTTCGAAAATTCTCATGCCCTCATCTATGCCAGGTCCCCTGTAACTCTCAAGCGATGTACGGTTGGCTTTGTCGAAACTCGCCTTGAAATAGAAATCTATAGATTCGTCTTCATCGTACTTTCTCAACGCATCAGCGATACGCATGACACTCTCTTTGCTCTCCATAACACAGGGGCCTGCTATCAAAATCATATCTCGGATCCTTCCTTGTCGAAAATCACTATCTTTTTTTTCTTCTCTTTCGCTCTGCCCAGTGCATCTTCCACAAGCCCGAGCATTCTATTTAGATAAATCTGTTTCCCATACATCGTTACCGCTCCGGAAGTTCTGCGGTAGTCGACACGCTTCTCTCCTATCATCAGAGGATTTCTTTCAATCCACTCTTCAATTCTCTCATTTACGCTAATGACATTTTCGGTATCGCATTCAGAAAGCAGTACGAAAATCCCGGACCCGCCGAAACGTCCCAATATATCGCTGGAGCGGACAACTCCTCGGATAGAGTCGTTAAGGTGCTTCAGTACCGCATCTCCGGTTTTGAAGCTGTAGCGCAGATTGACGGTTTCAAGCTGGTCTATATCTACGACCATCAATGTCACAGGCCATTTATGGCGCCTGGCAAGCTTGATCTGCAGATTGGCCATCTTTACAAAAAATGGATAATTGTATGCCCCTGTCGTTTCATCTAAAGATCTGGCACTCCTGACCTCTTCGCTTAATGCCTCTATCTCTTTTCTGCTAAGCTTCAAAGCCTTCTGGCATCGTACCAGAACCACGCCTTCCAATATAGCTATCGCAGCCATTACGCCGGTAACAGCATATAAAACTTCTATCCCCATATCTTTATCCTGTTATATCGTCTCCGATGCACCACAAATCATTTTACCTCTTCTTTTATGTGGCGCTCCGTTTCACGTCGCTTTATTTTATCTTAACAACCTGACATATGCAAAATCTCTGTTTCCAACACGAAAACCGGTCACGACTACCGGAATATATCTTTTGGCTCAGCCATCTATTCTTTGTGCCGCCTGTCGTTTATCAAAACGATTCCGGCACCGACGATCAGAAGAATACCGAGCCATGTAACCGGATCCGGGAAAGGGTCTCCGACAAAAAGACCCAAAAAAACGGAAAAGACAATATTGCTATAACTTATTGCCCCTACTATGCCGGCTTTCGTAACTCCATAAGCCTTTGTCATATAGACCTGTGCGAGTGTGGCGAAAATACCTATGGCTGCAATGTAGAGCCATGAAATCGAACAAGGCATTACGAATTTTCCAAAAAGCATATCGAGCTCAGGCAGCTCAACATAAGGAGATACAGCCATAAGAAAAAGCGGACCTATAGTACCGGTTCCCATAAACGAAAGAACAATCGCTCTTGTATCGTAATACTGTTTAAGCTCCCTGACGGCCGTATATGCCAAAGCTGCACCGGCACCGCTGAATATGCCCAACCAAACCGTCTTGTCCACTACCAAGCCAGTGGGTTTGGCTATGCAGACTATACCGACAAAGCCAAGCAACAGTGCCATCCACCCCGCTCTGCCCATCCTTTCTTTAAGAAACAGCCACGCAAAAAACGCAGTGAACAGAGGTGACGTTTTGGAGTATGTCATGGCATCACCAAGAGGTATATGTGCAATATTGTAAAAAAATGCAAGCAGCGCCAAAAAACCCATAAGCCCTCTAAAAAAGAGCAAAAAAGGTTTTCCTCCACTCTTGGTCATCGGTTTTTTCACAAGCGTGGCAGCTATAATTATCACACCAAAAACGTTTCTGAAAAAAACAACCTCAAGAGATGGCATTGTCTGGCTCAGCAGTTTGGCAAAAACTCCCATAACGGCGAACATAAGGGATGCAAAAAGCATATATTCCACACTGGCATCGAGCCGACCGATTCTCTCTTTCAATTTCTACTGTTTCTTCTCTTCGAAATGAACAAGCCTGCCTCTAATATCGCCGAACATTACAACATCTTTCAAAAGAGCTCTTTGTACTATGAAGTTTTTATTTAACGACAAATAGAGCTCGCCTCCTTTCGATCCAAAGAGTTTTTGATAGATAGTCACTTTAAGATAACATGAGGCATCGCCCAGATCCTGCTTAATTTTTTCCCTGGCCCCGTCCGTAATAGTCTCTATATGAATTCTGCCCGTCTTCTTTTCGGCACCGACAGCTTTGAGTTTTTTGGAAAAAGGCTTGTCGCACGATCCTATAACTTTTGATACATTGAAATAGAGTGAGAGAATATCGTTTCGTGCATAATATGGAAGTGTCTCGTTTTTCTCGTCTTTGAGCCTGCCGTCACGATAGTTTCTTTCATGAAATGTCACTCTTTTCGAGACATGGTCGAATGTATAGACCTTTATTCGACGTTTATTGGAACGTTTTATATCTTTATGGAAAGTATCTGGAACGAACTGTCCATCTATTATCTTTCCTTCACTGCCATATACCTCTTCTCTGCCACCGCTTAAAATCTTAGCGATCCCTGTAGCTTTCGCTACCATCTTTATTTCGTAACGTTCACCCTCTTTTTTCAAATAGGCATCCGAAACTCCCATTTTTCCAAGAATTCCATACTCTATCTTATAAACGGCATGCATAGATTCAGCATAAAGCAACGTCATAAAAACCGTGATACCCAACAGCCATCTCATCTCGAATCCTTTCAGCCGTAGCCGCTCTGCAAGCCGGACAATACCTCTGGTATACGGCTATATATATTTAATCATATTTTCGATAAAATAGTAGTTAATAATATAGAGCAAGTCAGTGGACCAATTGCGAAACAAAGAGAGAGATGAAAAAAATAGCGATACTTGGACAGCCCAATGTGGGCAAGAGTTCCCTTTTCAACCGTTTTGTCAGAAAAAGAGTTGCGATAACTTCCGAGACGGCCGGGACTACCAGAGATATAAAAAAAGAGTATATCGACTTTAACGGCAAAGAGGCCGTTATTCTTGATACAGGCGGTATCGACGAGAGTACAGAACTTTTTAGAAGCGTAAAGAACAAGGCGATTGAAACGGCTAAAGAGTCGGACATAATACTCTACTTGGTAAATGGCAAGAAGCTGCCGGATGAACGTGACAGAAAGCTTTTTTACACCCTTCAGAAACTCGACAAACCAATCGCCCTTGTAGTCAACAAGATCGACAACGAAAAAGAAGAAGAACGGGCATGGGAATTTGCAGAGTTCGGAGCCGAAAACCTTTTTACCATCTCCGTTTCTCACAACCGCAGAGTCTCTCGACTGATGGAGTGGATCGAAAGCTGTCTTGAAGAACCCGAGCTTGAGCTTGAGACGAATGAAGCCGACGCATTTGAAAATCTGGTAGAGAGGCTCGATGAGAGCGGCTCGCTCTGTGAATATGAAGACCAAAATGAAATAGCTGTTGCCATAATAGGTCGAACAAACGTGGGCAAAAGTTCGCTTCTAAACGCTATGCTCGGAAGCGAAAGAGCCATCGTAAGCGACATAGCGGGCACGACTGTAGACCCTGTCGACGAAAAGATGATCATAGGTGACAAAACAGTCACGTTCATCGATACGGCAGGATTGCGAAGGAGAGGGAAGATACATGGTATAGAGAGATACGCTCTTGGCCGTACTCGCCAGATGCTCGAACGGGCGGATATAGCTCTGCTCGTTCTGGATGCGAGCGCTCCGCTTAGTGAACTGGATGAAAAGATCGCCGGACTTGTAGATGAATTTGGACTCGGCTGTATCATCGTTTTGAATAAATGGGACAAAGCTTTGGGAAGTTACGACGAAGTCGTAGATGAACTGAGACACCGTTTTAAATTTCTCGCCTGGGCACCTGTCATTACAGTCTCCGCCAAATCGAAAAAAAGGGTGCACAGGATTTTTGACATGATACTGAAGGCTTTCAAAAGCTATACGAAACATATTCCGACAGGAGAACTCAATGAGGTGATAAAAAAGGCTACGATAAAGCACCATATACCGAGTTTCAAAGGAAGACCGGTCAACATACTCTTCGCCTCGCAGTATGCTGTCAAACCCCCAAAAATAGCCCTGGTTTCAAACCGTCCGCAAGGAATCCACTTCAGCTATATTCGATACCTTTCAAACCGTCTTCGGGAACATTTCGGTCTTGAAGGAAGCCCCCTTGTTCTCGTTCCGAAAAAAAGAGGAGAGCGTGAAGAGGGGGAAGAGGTATAAAACTCAACCATCTTTGCCTGAAAAGAGCAGTTTTCCCACAAAGGAGAGCTGGCACTCTTTGCCATTGAGAACATAACAGAGTTCGTTGATATTTTCCATTATATACTCTACATCTTCGAACGACTCTTTGTCTCCTGCAAACAGTACCTCGTCTCCGACTTTTATAGGTAGAGAATCATCCGGCAGAAGTATCTCCTCTTCTCCACGACGAATATATAGAATGACGAGTCTGTTTCTTTTCGTATAGTCGTCTCTTCTGCGATAGAGTATTTCGTATGGGGTCTCTTCCTCTGTTGCAGTAAGATGTTCAACGAGAGCGTATGCATGTTCGTCGTCTATTACCGTTTCCATCGTATCCGGATTGTTGCTTATGCGCTCTTTTAAAATATCCACTACATGTCTTCCCCACTCTTCTCCACGATACTTCATGAGTCGTATAAATCTGTCTGTAAGCGGTCTGGCGATTATGTTGTACGTTTTTTTCACCATAAGAGTCTCTATGGTTATTATGCGGTCTATCCTCGCCGCCTTGAATACAACCGCATCGTTGATGCGATTTTCACGCGCAACCGTATAGATATCCGGATTGATACGTTTGGCGGCCATAATTATAGAAAGGTTCAAAAGATCATCCTTCGTTGCGGCAATAATACAGGAGGCTTCCTGTACATCGGCCCTGAGTAGAATCTTTTTATCATCTGCATCACCTACGATCACCTTTTCTCCGCGTTTGGCCTTCGCAGCTTTTTTTGGGCTTGCCTCTATGAAAATATAGTCTATTCCCGCTCTTTTGAGCCCCACCTCAAGAGCGGTACCCATACGACCGTAACCACATACGATATATTTGCCCTCCAAGGGTAGTTTGTCTTTTTTGCGAAGCACGAGTGGATCGCCGTAGACCCACTGCTCCAACATCAGCAAAGAGGGTGATTTGAGAGAGAGATATATCCTCTTGGCTATAATCTTGAATGGATTTTCGACGATATCGGCGCCGATCGTCTTGAGGTTTTGGGCATACTCCTCTTCGGTAGCCTCGACTATAACGGTTACATTCTTGTTCATAAGTTTCGCCGAAAGCGCCACATGAAGATTCATCACGTCATCATTGAAAAGCGAGACCACGGCTTTGCAGTTGTGTTTATGAATACCGGCCATTCTGAATACATGGGGGTCTCTTATGTCGCCTGCAAGAGCGGGCACTTCTATGGAGTAGTTTTCAAGTGCCAGCATTTTTATCTTCTCTTCGTTTTTTTCGATCACGACACTGCGTATACCATCATGTGTAAGCCGATCGATAATCGCTTTCGCCATGGAGTTGTAGCCTACGAATATTATAAAAGGCTCATCCATCTTTTTTATTTTCCGCTGAAACTGGGCCAGTGCGATCTGTGCGGCAAGCACTTTGTCCTGTATGAGGGAAATAATGGAACCCAAAGCGTAAAACCAGCCGATAACCGTCAGATATATGCAAAATCCAACCCAAAGCTTCTGAGGATAGGTAAACTCGTAGGGGCTTTCACCAAAACCGATCGTCGTCGCCATATACGAGACGAAATAAAAAGCGTCAAAAAACTTGAGATGGTAAACGTTTCCTTCGTTGTCGACCCCGGGTATGAGAACCATCCCGAGTATCGATATGGAGAATGTCAATATCAGCACATATATGGGAGTGCGCATTCTTTTGATAATGAGGTATAACGAATTGTTACGCACCGACAATCACCTTTTAGATTTCAAAACATCTCCGGTAAAAAGAATGACGGAAACGATATTTGCCAGCAGTGCTCCACCCGAAAGCGAAACGATAGCCGTGACCGTTTCGATATTCAATCCGGTAACATATTCGCCAAGAGCCCATACAGACGCGGCGGCAATGAGCTGAATATCCGCGACGAGGCTTGTAGCCAGCAGTACCGCTCCAAGGTGTGTCTTGTCTCCAAGTTTGTATATTGTCGCAATGAGGTTTACGATTATAGCTACGAAGAGCTCATACCTGTTATGCTGTTCGAGCACTGTAGGATCGCCATAGAAAAAACCGAAGTTCATCGTCAGAGCCAGGATAATGAAAAACCCCGAAATTACCTTCTCCAAATTCATCGTCAACCTTTTTGTGATAACCGATCCCGGACAACATGCCTTGTGCACCGTAAAAGAACAGGTCACTCTACTCTCTTAGACCGAGCCTCTTTTCGTACTTCAACTCTTTACGCCTGTAAAAAGCCTGACAGCGGCATGCGCCATAAGAGCGGTAATAATTTTTCCGATATATCGCCGTAACCTTCTTCAAATCTCTCTGAATTGTATTAGGATGTCGATTAAACCACACTAAAATGATGATCGGGTATAATTGCCAAAAATCTGCAAGGACAATCGATATGAGAATAGTAAGTGGCATGCGACCGACCGGGAAGCTTCACCTCGGCCACTATTTTGGCGTTTTGAAAAAATGGATAGAGCTGCAAAAAAACAACGACTGCCTCTTTTTTGTCGCGGACTGGCACGCTCTTTCTACCGGCTATGAAGACAAACTCAATCTCAAAGCGCTGGGTAGGGAGCTGATAAAAGACTGGCTGGCTGCAGGAATAGATCCCAGACATTCCACTATTTTTATACAAAGTGCCGTCAAAGAGCATGCCGAGCTTTATGTAGTATTGAACATGATAACCCCTCTTGGATGGCTGGAGCGAAACCCAACCTACAAGGATCAGCTCGAGCAGATAGAGCATAAACAGATCAATACTGCCGGTTTTCTCACTTACCCCGTTTTGCAGACTTCAGATATAATTCTCTATAATGCCGACGCTGTCCCTATCGGTGAGGATCAGCGGCCCCATCTGGAAATAGCACGCGAAATCGTCCGCCGTTTTCACCACCTTTTCGAATGCAAAATCTTCAAAGAGCCCGAAGAGATGCTTACAAATACCTCGCGCCTGCCAGGCCTTGATGGACGGAAAATGAGTAAAAGCTACAACAATGCTATCTATCTGAGCGACACTCCCGAAGAGATATGGCAGAAACTGCGTACCGCAAAAACCGATCCGCAACGCGTAAGACGCAACGACCCCGGCAACCCCGACGTATGTCTGGTATTCGACTACCACAAAGCCCTTACCGAAGATGCGATAGTCCAGAAAATCGATGCGGATTGCCGTTGCGCAGCCATAGGGTGCGTAGATTGCAAAAAGATCTGCGCCCGCAGTATAGACCAGCTTCTGGAGCCAATGCGCGAACGCAGAAAGAAGCTCGACGACAGGCAGATAGACGCCATAATCGAGTCAGGAAACGAAGCGGCCCGCAATGAAGCGGCCAAGACTATGGAACAGGTCAACGGCGCGGTTTTTGAAATATCCTGTAAAAGCCGGGAGGACTCCCCATGAAACGTTATCTCGGTAAACGCAAACTTTTGAGAATATATATCGGCAACGAGGATACATTCAAAGGCCGGCCCCTATGGGAAGCTCTTTTGCAGAGTGCGAAGGAGAACGGTATAGCCGGAGCAACCGTAATGAAAGCTGTTGCCGGCATAGGTGCACACTCGCAGATACATACTTTCAACGTCTGGGTTTTGAAACAGAAACTTCCTCTTGTCATAGAGATGATAGACACGCAGGAGAAGATCTCTTTGTTTGTGGAAAAAGCGAACGAACTTATAGAAGAGGGGCTTGTAACGATGAGTGACGTGGAGGTAATCTCTTACAAACACCCCGGTTTTGGAGAGAGATAGTGCAGCTGTCGCTTCTGCTTGCGATCGGTATCGGAGGATTTATCGGCGCTGTATTCCGGTTTTTGATAAGCGGATGGATACAAAAACTGTTTCCGCTTCTCTTTCCTGTAGGTACTCTGAGCGTAAACGTTATAGGCAGTTTCATAATCGGTTTTGCCGTACTCTATTTTGAGAATGTTATCGCTCCTCATCAGAAAGCTCTGGTGGTAACGGGACTGCTTGGAGCTCTAACCACATTTTCCACCTTTTCGCTGGAGACGGTCACGATGCTCCAGGGAGGCCTCTGGGTACGTGCATTCAGCAATGTAGCACTCAATGCCATACTTTGCATAGCCGCCACCATTACCGGCATGATGCTGTTCAAACGAATATACGGATAACAGACAAGGAGCGAAAATGCACATTCTGCCGGATGAGGACCTGAAATCGAAACCGATAGGCTCCGCCATGGCGTATACATGGACCGGCCTCAGCGGAAACTGGAAAAACAGCGCTGCAATAGCCGCGATTTTGCTGGTCCTCTCACTCTTTCAGATTCTTCCTGCCATCGGATTTGTAGCGGCGGCACTGCAAAATGTACTGCTGTATGCAGTATCTTACTACATCGTCGACAGAGTCACGAAAAGCAGAATGATCGACGAATTCAAAAAGAGTATCGAAGAGAGTGGATTATACCAGATGCTTTTTTCTTTTCTCTCCCCTGCTTCCGGGTTTTATCTCGGTTTCATACTTTTTTCCATTCTCGTCGTTTTGGCTACAGGTCTCGTGTTCTGGCTAAGCGGCGGCGGTGCAATATTGGACATCATTCAGAATAGAACGGCCGACGATTTCACCACTTCCGAACAGGCCATTGTTTTTTATGCGCAGATACTCGGAATGAGTACCCCCACTCTGCTCTTTTTCTTTATAGTTATAAGCTTCTTCGGTTATCTCTGGCCGTTGATATACGGATACGCTCTGTTGCAGCGCAGCTTTACCGACTCGATGAATGCCGTGTTCATGTTTTTCTCTTCACGTTTCTGGAAAGCATCTTTTAGCATAGACTATTTCAAAATCGTATCTGTGTGGATGCTGATCGCTTTTGGAGTGATGGTTCTCATGCTAATATGCGCCGCTTTTGCCCTTTTGTTGCCGGTTGCGATACTGCTGATGCTCTGGCTGACATATTTTTCCGCTATAGTAGCTGTACAAACCTATAATCTTAGCGACGAAATCTGATCATAAAATGATTTTTTGTAGAATATACGCTCTTTACGAGAAAAGAGACAATACCAAACCAATCAAGGAAACCGATGGTCGACCTGCGACAAATTGAAAAAGATTTCGATACCGTAACGGCCGCTTTGAAACGGCGCGGCGTGGAAGAGAAGACTCTGGAAAAGCTCAAAGCTCTGTTCGAAGAGAAAAAAGAGGTACAAAGACGCCTCGAAGCTGCAAAAGCCGAACAGAACCGAATGAGCAGACTTTTTGGCGAGTATAAACGCGAAGGAAAAGATATCTCCTCGCTTCAGCGCGAAGTCAGCGAAAACAAAGAGCGGATATTCGCACTCGGTGAAGAGCTTCGTGCTCTCGAACAGACACTTTTCGAACTTGCAGCCATTATTCCCAATATTCCCGATCCCGACACTCCTGACGGAAGTGACGAAGAGGACAATATCGAGTTAGAGCGTATTCTTGAACCGGCAAAATTCGACTTCAGGCCAAAAGAGCACTGGGAGCTGGCAGAAATCAACGGATGGATAGATTTCGAACGGGGAGTAAAAATAGCCAAAAGCCGTTTCAGTGCCTTGAGATACGAAGGAGCTCGGCTGGAGCGTGCTCTTATAAACTATATGCTCGATTTCAATAGAAGTCGTGGGTTCGAAGAGGTATGGGTTCCATTCATGGCAAACTCACACTCTCTATTCGGAACCGGACAGCTTCCAAAATTTGCCGACGATCTTTTCAAAATCGAAGGAGAGGATCTTTACATGGTTCCAACCGCGGAAGTTCCTGTGACCAATCTTTTCAGAGACGAAATTCTGAAAAAAGAGGAACTTCCCATACGTCTTACATCCTACACTCCCTGTTTCCGTAAAGAAGCGGGATCTGCAGGGCGGGATACACGCGGGATAATTCGCCAGCACCAATTCGACAAAGTGGAAATGGTCTGCATAACCACTCCGCAGCAAAGCGATGAAGTGTTCGAAGAGATGGTAGCCTGCGCCTCCGATATGCTCACCTCTTTAAATCTTCCCCACAGAAAAGTGCTTCTATGTGCAGGGGATTTGGGCTTTAGCGCAGCAAAAACCATCGATATCGAAGTGTGGCTTCCGGGACAGGGAAAGTATCGGGAGATAAGCTCTATCTCAAATACAAGGGATTTTCAGGCGCGCCGTGCAAAAATCCGTTACAAAGATGAGAAGAAAAACCTTCTTGTCCACACATTGAACGGCTCCAGTCTCGCCGTAGGCCGTACGCTTGTAGCCATTATGGAAAACTGTCAGCAAGAAGATGGTTCCATAG
>WFUN01000053.1 GCA_015484905.1 Hydrogenimonas sp.
AGCGCATACACAGATTCCTTCCATATATTTTGTATTGAAAACTATAATTTTCAAACTATATTTTACACCCTCGTTCATTAAAACAGCCTTTCAAATCCCATATGAACAAGTGATCATTTACCCTTTATGATAAATTAACGTCTGTTCATATACAATATATTCTACAAGAACGTTTGTTCATCTTTTAAATCCCGCAATATTGGAGTTTGCAGATGCCTAAACTGAGAAATACGAAAGAAAAAATCATAGAAGCTGCTATAGATCTGATCGCTGAAAACGGATACAAAGGGGCTTCTGTAAGAAAGATCGCCGCAAAAGTGGGAATTCGTGAAAGCGCTATCTACAACCACTTCAAAAACAAGGAGGATATTTTAAAAAGTATCTTTTCAGAGATCTTTTCCACCCCATTCGAGATGAAAGATATAGAAGAGAAGGCGAAAAAAGGAAAGTCGTTTCTTCATCAATATGCAGTCGCATACAAGCTTGTCTCTTTCGACAAAAAGATGGAAAAGCTATTTAGGGTTATGATGATAGAGCTTTTTCAAAACGAAGATCTAAGGGAGAGTTTTTTAAAGGAGTTTCACCAAAAAGAGATTCAAGTGCTATCGAAAGCTCTTTTTATTATGATGCAGGAGGGAATGGTGCGATCGGCAGATCCGATGTTCATGGCCCAGGAGTTTATCTCTGCCCTATTCTATATAAGGATTATGGTATCGCTTCTGCGTATAGATTCGAAACCGACTGCGCCGATTGCCACACATTTCGAAAAACATGTAGACTTTTTCTGGGAATCCATATCCGTTTGATCGTAACCGCTCAATAAAAAAGATCATGACGAAAACATCGCGTATCGGATGCCTCTTTGTTTCAGATCTTCTATATTCTCTTTATGTGCTCCAACGATAATAAGCCTGACATCCAGGCTGCCAAGAAGGGTCAAAAAAGCATTTCTCGACGCATTGTCCATATCCAAATACAGACTTTCGTACATTTTGATATACGCAGGAGCCGCATACTTCAAATATCCATAATTTCCAGTCTCTCCACTTAAATGGTTGATGCCAAATCGTATATCGAGCTTTCTCAATTCAGATGATATATGCTCCACTACAGCAGAATCCAAAGAGAGTATGTCGTATTCCGATATCTCTATAAAGAGTTTGCTTTTCAGATTTTCCGTAATCTCCAGGATAGATTTTCTGAAACTCAGATATTTATCACTGTCTTGCAGGGTTTTGGCAAAAATTTCGAAACTCAAAGCATTTTGTACAAAACGGTGCTTTTTCAGATATTCAAGTTCATAAATAGCAAGATCATGTTCCAGGCCCAACTCGACTATCGCAGGAAGATAGTCTCCATATTTGAATGTATAGCCGTTCTGTTTAATATCGAATGTTAATTTGTATGCAACCTTTTCATTTTTCTTCAAATCAAAAACAGGCTCGAACTCCGGCTCCATTCTCCCCTCTTCCATCGCATTTATGATTATCTCTCTCCATTGGGTTTTGCCCAAAATCACTCTATTTTTGTCATCAGGCTCAAAAACTGCAATATGGTTGTCGTTATAAAACGCTGCATCCGAGAGTGCATGGTCTGCACATGAAAGAAGTTTGGCTATACTCTCTTTTTTTGTATATTCGGTTATTCCGATACTGAGATAGCAGATATTTCTTATCTTATACCTGTCACTGAGCAGAAGAAAATCTTTCAGAATCGTTCTGGAAAGTTCGTTTGCAGCTGTAACATCCAGTACAGGAAGTACCAAAACTATCTCTGTTCCATTTATGCGACATATCAATGGCTCATGAACCGACTCGCAATCTTTTTGTAGAATCTGAGCAAACTCAAAGAAAAACTCGTCCATCTTTTTATGCCCTATAGCCTTGTTGGCTTCAACAACACCATTTATTCGGATCAAAACAAGTGATCCTTTTGATCTACTGTCGTTTGCAAGCAGATACTCCGGCAACTTCAACTGGAAATAGCGCCTGTTGAAAAGGTGAGTCAATGAATCCCGATATAGAACTTCCTGGTTTTTTTTCATTGTTTCGGAACTTCTCTCATAAAGCTCCTTTACACGTTTTACTATAGAGTTCATCACTTCAGCTATCTCGCGAAGCTCAAGCGTCGGCGGCAAATCTTTAAGTACTATAAAATGGTTGTGCAAAATAGCGTCGGCCTGCTTTTTGATGGCTTCGAGAGAAACAAGTACCATTTTAAGTACTAAGCGTAAAATCAAAAGTTCCAGAATTCCAAATATGAGAAAAATGAGTATCGTATATTTAAAAAGTGCATAGAGTTCCTGATATGCCATTTTTCTGTCCGCTTTAACTACCAGTGTTCCCAATGGCAAATCGTTGCCGGAAGTAACGACCACTTCAGTCTCATCGGTTTCGATTTGGAAAATATTTTTAAACCATGATGGCACGGTATCTTTATCTGTTGTCATCATTTTTTTGTACACAGGAATCTTTTGAACATCCTGAAGCTCTATCAGCTCAAACATACCGCGTTTGAAAACCGTATCGATCACCGATTTAACCTTCTCTTCATCGTTGAAAGCGGCACCAAGAGACATCGAAAGAGCGTATGCAGTATTTTTCGCATTTGTTTCCAGCTGCTTTTGCATATAGTTTTTAGACATAATGAAATTGATAGCCAACACTCCCATCAGAAGAACGAGAAGCTGGATTGATATTAGAATTCCTATTCGTTTGTATAGCGTCAAAGCAAAACCTTTTTACCAATAATTTCTGAAATTCATTGACCTCGAGCTTTGAGGCAGAGATAATCCATGCTACACCTTCATCAAAATCGGTATAAATGTCAAATTTTTAACCTTTTTTATCCAAAAACAGACATCTAAAGCGGTTTGTCAGTCTTAAAATCAATTTTTTGGAAAAATCGCTAACGCCTTGAAACGGATTCGATTTTTTCTTATATTTGCTATCCGGCAGAATCTATTAGATCACGATAATGATCTACTCCCATAAAGCTTTTTTCCAGTCGCCACCGCAAAATAAACTCTATTATGTTTTTTTTAACTGTTTCGTTAAGATTCTCGGCTCTGCCAAAATAACGCAGGTTTATATTTTTTGCCTTTTTTTTCCCGTCCTCATAAACATATTTGATACCGATAATCTGGGCATATTTGCCCGGAGTGACCTCTCCCATTCTCTCTTTGATAAGCAAAATACCTGAAAGATTGATCGCTTTGAATTCAAATATCGATGAAAACTCTCCCGCTTTCTCTTTCAGATCAAGAACTTCGAACAGATCTCTAAGTCTCTTGAGGTTGTTTTTTCTTTCAACCTCATACAAAGTCAATCTCTCGGTGAGTGCTTTCAGACGTTCGATTTTATCGGGCATACTCTCTCCATATTATAAAATATTACTCCATTTTATCGATATTTTATGGTAAAATCAACCTAATTTTAAAGTGGAACTGACATGCCGATACAAACCCCTTTTTTAGCCACAGATAGTATTATTGAGTGCTTCGATAGCGATGGCGAATTTCTCGGTATCGTATTGATAGAACGCAAAAACAGACCGTACGGAACCGCACTGCCCGGCGGATTCGTTGAGATTGGTGAAAAGGTGGAAGATGCATGTATGCGAGAAATGAGAGAGGAAACAGGACTTCGAATCTCTATTCTCCATCTTCTTGGTGTCTACTCGGATCCCAAAAGAGATCCACGTTTTCATATCGTTTCTGTCGTATATGTAAGTCGTGCCACAGGAGTACCGATAGCTGGCGATGATGCCAAATATGCACACCTTTTCCATTTTTCGCAAATACCGTGGAAAAAACTGGCTTTTGATCATGAGAAAATTTTGAAAGACTATTTAAAATATAAGGAAAAATGTTAAATGGACTATCTTCGTATAACCGGACCTTCACAACTCGAAGGTGAAATCACCGTCTCAGGCGCCAAAAACGCCGCTCTTCCTCTAATCGCTGCAACACTTCTTAGCGATGAGCCCTGTACCATAGAAAATATTCCGGAAGTTGCAGATATTCATACGCTTTTGAAACTTTTTGACAAGCTTGGAAGCAAATTTATATTTGAAGATCATACTCTTAACATAGACAATGAAGCTATAGACAATACGACAGCCACATACGATATAGTCAAGACCATGCGGGCCTCCATTCTGGTTTTGGGACCTCTTCTCTCTCGCTTCGGGCATTGTGAAGTAAGTCTTCCTGGCGGATGCGCCATTGGACAAAGACCTATAGATCTTCATCTCAAGGCTCTGGAGCTGATGGGTGCGACAATCGAAATAAAAAATGGCTATATTGTAGCGACAGCACCTGCAGGGCTCAATGGTGCACATATCATTTTTGACAAGGTTACAGTTACAGGCAGTGAAAACATAATTATGGCTGCAGCCTTGGCAAAAGGAAAAACAGAACTGATAAACGTCGCCAAAGAGCCGGAAGTTGTACAGTTGTGCGAAGTATTATATGATTCCGGCGTTGATATAGAAGGAATCGGAACTGATGAACTGATCATTCATGGAACCGACCGCGAACCTCTAAAACTAAACTCCTTTTCGATAATACCGGATAGAATAGAAGCCGGGACGTACCTTTGTGCCGCCGCCATCACATATGGAACAATTACTCTTAATAACATAATAGCTGATCATCTTGACGCGGTTACGGCGAAACTGCATGAAGCGGGTTGTCGCATCGAAACCAGGAACGACTCGATGACTCTGTATCCTGCAGCAAAACTAAAATCGTTTGAAATATCCACTACCGAATATCCAGGTTTTCCGACAGATATGCAGGCTCAATTTATGGCACTTGCTACACAGGCGGAAGGTGTAAGTATTATCGAAGAAAGACTTTTTGAAAACCGCTTTATGCATGTCAGCGAACTGCAGCGACTCGGTGCCAGTATACATCTAAAAGGGCATACTGCCACTTTAAACGGCCCCATCCAGCTTCTTGGAGCCGAAGTAATGGCTACGGATCTTAGGGCCAGCAGCGCCCTTGTTCTCGCGGGTCTGGCAGCCAAAGGAGTTACGAATATCCATCGTATCTATCATCTCGACAGAGGATATGAAGTACTGCATGAGAAACTTAAAAAACTGGGTGCAAAGATAGAAAGATTAAAAGAGTAATTACTACTCATCCTCAAATATTATAATTTCATAATTGTTTTTTGCAACCACAGCTTTATGGCTTGGAACAATACAGGAGCTATTCTCCCTTCTTAACTCTTCGCGAAGAGAATCTATCTCTTTTTGCATGGCATCGATCTTCTCTTTGAGCTGCATAATGATATCCACACCTGCGAGGTTTACGCCGAGATCTCTGGTAAGGCGCAAAATCAGCTTGATTCTGTCGATATCACGCTGAGAATAAAGACGCATTCTTCCTTGCGTACGAGAAGGCTCCACAAGCCCTTCCCTCTCGTATTGCCTGAGAGTCTGCGGATGAATATTGAGTACTTTTGCTACAACACTTATAAGATATACCGGTTCATCATAACTATGCATCTGATCCTCCTGGCAACTTCTCCTCCATCATTTTAGCAAGTTCGGGATCGAGATCTTCGACTTTTGGAAGCACAATGTTCGCTACCAAGTAGAGATCTCCTTTTATTTTACTCTTTCTGTTGAGCACGCCAAGCCCTTTTACCCTGAACTTCTGACCATTCTTGGTATTTTTGGGGACTTTGAGCGTAATCTCTTTCTCAAGCGTAGGAACTTTTATCTTGCCGCCAAACATGGCAGTTTTAAGCGGTATGTCTATAGTTTTATAAAGGTTGTCCCCTATTCTTTCATACTCCGGACTGGCTGCCACTTCGATCTTCAGCAACAGGTCTCCGCGCTGGCCGTTGTACTGCTTCCCTTTTCCACGTATTCTCAGGGTTTCGCCGCTCTTCACGCCGGCCGGTATGCGTATATCGAAGTTTTCGCCGTTGACCGAAATGGAGTGGGTACCGCCGAGCACGGCTACATTGAAAGGAATAGTGATCTTCGCATGTATATCGAGATCCATGCCACCCATATCGAAGCCGCCGAAACCTCCGAAACCGCCATGTACTCCGCCTCCGAAGCCGCCGAATCCTCCGCCGCCTCCGAAGATGTTGCGCAAAATTTCGTCGAGGTCTACATTGGCACCCTGCCCTCTGGCAAAATCTCGAAAGTCCTGACCGCCGAACATCTGATCGCCGAATTGGTCATACTGCTTCTTCTTCTCAGGATCGCTTAGCACTTCATATGCCGCATTTATCTCTTTGAACTTCTCTTCAGCTTCAGGATCTTTGTTTATATCCGGGTGATACTTTCTCGCCAGTTTTCTATATGCTCTTTTAATCTCATCCGCACTGGCGTTTTCACTTACACCCAATGTCTCATATAGGCTTTTGCTCATGCCCTAAACTCCTCGGTCTATGCCAAATTTTGCCATATTTTATCATAAAAGTTTAGTCTAAGTCAATCAAGTTACAGCATATAACAGGAAGCAACTTTAAAAGTGCGAAGAATATAGACGAGATAGACTCAATGCGTATCCCGTCGGAAAAATCAGTGAAGGAAGTGGCGCACTCCGGTAAAGTAAAGAGCGATACCGTGTTCGTTCGCAGCTTCTATAACTTCATCGTCGCGAATGGAGCCGCCCGGCTCTATGATAGCTTTGACACCTGCGGCGGCGGCAGAGTCTATGGAGTCTCTAAACGGAAAGAAGGCTTCGCTGGCCATCGCCGCACCTGTAACGTCCAGCCCCATCTCCTCGGCCTTTTTCAGGGCGCACCTCGCGGCGTCTACCCGGCTCGTCATTCCCATCCCAACGGCGACCATGGCGCCCTCTTTCACATATACCACGCAGTTCGACTTCGTAAGCGCCGCAACCTTCCACGCTATCTGAAGATCCTTCATCTCCTGCGCCGTAGCCTCACGCTCGCTCTTTCGCTCGGCGTTTTCGACCTCCTCGTCTCGGACCCTGTCGGCATCCTGGTAGACGAACCCGCCAGATAGATGCTTGAAGTCGTACGCATCGTCGCTCACCTTCAGCCTCTCGTCGCCGAACTCGAAGAGCTTAATACGCTTCTTGCTTGCAAATACCTCCTGCGCCTCCTCGGTAATACGTCCGGCTATAATGACTTCAAGAAATATTTCGTTCATCTTCTGCGCCAGCTCTCTGTCCACCACGCCGTTGACGGCCACGACCCCGCCGAAAGCGGATACAGGGTCGCATTTGAGCGCTTCGGTGTAGGCGTCTAACAAAGTATCGCGAATCGCGAATCCGCACGGGTTTCCGTGCTTGACGATACAGACTGCGTTTTCATCCCCGAACGCAGCGGCGATCTTCACCGCCCCGCTGATGTCCGTTAGGTTGTTGAAACTCGCCTCGCCTTTTAGGGTTTTGAAGTTTTTGGAGTAGAAGTCGTCGAACTCGTAGAGCGCACCATTCTGGTGCGGGTTCTCTCCGTAGCGGGTGTTGAACACTTTGGAGCCGACCACAAACTGCTTCTGCCCGAACCCTTCGTTGAAGCGGCGGTTCATGTAGTTCGCGATCATACTGTCGTAAGCCGCCGTATGCTCGAAAGCCTTTATCATCAGATTTCGGCGCATCTCGACGCTGTTGTTTCCGCTCCGAAGCGCTTCAAGAACCGGCGCATAATCACCGGGATCGGTAACGATGATGACACTCTCGAAGTTCTTGGCCGCGCTGCGCACCATCGCGGGCCCGCCGATGTCTATATTCTCTATGATCTCCTCGAAATCTTCGGTCCTCTCTATCGTCGCCTTGAACGGATAGAGATTCACGCACACGAGATCTATAGCCTCCACACCAAGTTCTTTGGCCTGATCCAGATGGCTCTGCTTGTCCCTTCTGTGCAAAATCCCGCCGTGAATGTAGGGGTTCAGAGTCTTCACACGCCCCTCGAAACACTCTGGAAACTTTGTCACCTCGTCGATCTCTATTGCCTCTATGCCATTCTCTTTCAAGATTCTGTAGGTCCCGCCGGTGCTGACAATCTCGAAACCGAGCTTCTCGAGCCCCTTGGCGAATTCCACCACACCCCTCTTGTCGCTAACACTTATCAATGCACGCATAAACGTTCCTGTCAAAAAGATTTTCGCGATTATACCGTTTCGGTCTTTATGCGGAGGTTAGAGGGTACGAAGTGCTCCAGCCTCTTTCGAAACGCGGTCTGCCCTCTTCAGCATGTAAGGTATTTGTGTTAGGTGTTGGGTGGCATTATCAATGGCATCATTGGCATGATCCCTTTATATTTGGTCTTTTTTATAAGGTCAGGGTCATTATAAACCAATCAAGTGTCGTTCAGTACAACTTAATACAAAAAACCGAAAATCCAAAGCGGTATTTTGTCGGCATATCCTATCTCTATGCCGTCCGCTGCTACAAAAGAGTTTTTTAGATCTTTTATTTGGGAAAAACCTTTATTTCTTCCACCTATTTCAAAAGTATATTTATCATTTACCGAAAAATCTCCTTGAGACGGGTAGCTGAGTTTATGCTCGCATCGTAACTGTTGTGCGAAAAAAAGCTCTCTTATAGTTCCTATCTCGTTGGAACTGCAATAGTTATATGCCAAATTGGTGTTGTTTAAATAGAGCTTGCTCGGTTTTGTAAAGACGGTATCTTTTTTACCGTTTGCATAAAGAGAGTAGAACAGTTTCCCCAAAGTCAGATAGTCTATATATTGATAAAGTGTATTTCTGTTAATGCCGATTTTTTTCGATAAAGCAGCGATATTTAGCTCATAAGGTTTAGAGGCACATATCAGACCTACGAGTTGTTTGAGTTTTTGTATGTTTTGCGGTTCGATATTGAAAATTATGGGCAAATCGCTCTCTATGACCGTATTTATCGTCTCTTCCAATTTTAGACTATAACTGTTTGGATTCTCAAAATAGTATGGATAATACCCACTTTGTAGATACTCATTGAAATATTCAAAAGGTTTTATTTGAGTTACGATATCGTGTGCTATATCGATATGGTTTTTCAAAATATCTTCTAAGCTATAGCTTTGAAAACGCTTTTTCGTTTTCAACTCCAAAAACTCTCTAAAAGAGAGCCCTTCGATTCTGTAAATCACAGCCCTCCTGCTTAAATCGGCTTTGCTATGCTCTATCTGTATGGCCGAAGAACCGCTGAAAACAAGTTGTAAATCTAAAAAATCGTAAATCTCTTTTAACTCTACTTCGAAATTTCTATATTTGTGAATCTCGTCGATAACTAAAACTTTGCCGCCACTTTTTGAAAACTCATCGGCTATATCGTATAGTTTTAGGTTGTTAAGCAAAATGGAATCGGCGCTGAAGTAGAGCTTTTTGCTAAAGTCGATCTCTAAAGAGTCCAAATACTGTAAAAGTGCGGTCGTTTTTCCAGCTCCCCTGGCGCCTATTATTCCAATCATTTTATCGTTAAAATCGATTTTGTTTAAAAAATATCTTTTATACTCATATCTATGCAGAGCTGTAATTTTGGAATATTTCTCTATCAGACTATTTAGCATCATTTTCTACCTTGATTAATTACAAATATAGTATTGAAGTGTTTATTAAAATAAGCATAAAATTAGTAATAATGCTTAGTATTTTGAACATTTTAGAGGTATGTAAAAGATTTTTGTGTACTTGTGTACTTGGGGGTCAGTCGCTACCTTAAAAGCACCCAAAAAACATAACAATGCTACCGATATGTTCATGGCTTTGCAAAGAAGGGGTATGGGCTGCTCCTCTTTATACTTCTCCCCGCTTTTGTAAAGCGAGTGTGCTATGACAAGCAGCTTTCTCATCACCGCAACCTGCGCAGCGGTGGTATGCTTGCCGCTATTTTTAACTCTTTCGTAATAGGCTTTGAGTTTTGCATTGTGTCTTATGGCTACCATAGCCGGCATAAAGAGTGCCCCTCTATAGATCTTGTCGCCTGCCTTGGAGATCTTCACCTTTCCTCTTATGGAACTGCCCGATTCCCTTATCACCGGATCAAGTCCCGCAAGAGAGACGATCTGCCTTTGGTTGGCATCGGGGTAACGCAGAAACAGATGCAGCAAGATAAGTGAGGTCAGCTCTCCTATCCCTTTGATGGAGACAATGGCATCAAGTTTTTGTGCAAGCGCTTCATCGTCTCGTACAATATCTCGCATGGAGCCGATAATCTGTTGCTGCTCTTTTTGAAGGGCTTTGATCTGTTTATCGACCCTTTTGACCAGGAGATGACCTGCCCCCTTGGCGACAAGAGACTCTTTATGGTTTTTGAGTTGGCTCTCTTGTTTGATGAGAAGCCGGTAGTAGCCGATAAGTTCCTTAAAGCTCTCTACCAAAGGATCGATGCTTGGCACTTTGATCTCACCCTCTTTGGCGATCACGATGCTCTTGGCAAGCACCTGCGCATCAATCTTGTCACTTTTGTTTCTCTGGGCTACGGCTTTGGCGAATCCTCTTGCCTGCTTGGGATTGGGCATAAAGACCTTGATCCCTTTTGCGGCGCAAAAACGATAAATAAGCG
>WFUN01000054.1 GCA_015484905.1 Hydrogenimonas sp.
GTACGTATAGTGTCGCTGATACGTTTATATCTGTTTTCTTCTATCTTTTTGGAAAAGTACCATATTCTTCCGCCTACCGACACAAAAAGAAGAAGTGCGAAAAAGATGATACTTTTTTTTCTCAACAATATTTGCAACCATCTCCTTTTTCTTATGATTCTATTTCTATTCTGTTACATACATGTTCATTATATAATATATATAATATATCGCCAATTCAAAAAATAAGTAAATTTTTTCGACAAAAATTTGTCGAAAATTGGAAAAAAGCCAAAAAGTTTTAAGCGGTCTATCGAAGATTACGATTTTTGCAGGTTTTGTATCTGAAGAATTTTATACTATGACGCAAGATAAATGGTGGGCCAACCAGGACTCGAACCTGGGACCATCCGGTTATGAGCCGGATGCTCTAACCAACTGAGCTATTGGCCCGCGCTGATGCAGGTTTCTAAAGAAATGTTACTTTAGAGCCGGAATTATACAAAAAATTGAACCGAAAAGCAATAAAGTTTTCCAAAATTCCAAAAAGAAGCATGAAATTGATGAAACTGCTGCCTCCGTGACTTAGCAATGGCAGGGGGACTCCGACGACAGGAGCCAGTCCGAGAGTCATCAGAATGTTTACGCTCATGTATACAAAGAGCAGGAATGATATTCCGTAAGCGGTCACTTTTATGTAGTAGTCGTCTTTTGCATGCATGCCGAGGCTGAAAACATGAAGGATCAGCATTGCATAGAGTAAAATAAGAGCTACCGCTCCGGCAAAACCGAAACGCTCCACGAAGTAGGCGAAGATAAAATCACTGGATGCGATGGGAAGAAACTTGAGCTGAGTCTGTGTCGCCTCCTCTTTCGGCTTACCGGTCATACCTCCAGAGCCTATCGCTATAATGGACTGCTGAACATGGTAACTTGGTTTTTCAGCCAAAAAATCATGAATCCGTCTCTTTTGGTAATCATGCAGGTTTGCATATAAAAAAGGTGCCGCTATGGCCAGTGTTATCGCTATGCCCAACCATATTTTCCATTTTACTCCGACAAGAAAAAGCACGCCATATCCGATTATGAGCAGCACCAGAGCTGTACCGAGATCGGGCTCTTTGGCTATAAGCACAAAAGGAAGCAGGATATAAAAGGAGAATTTTGCGAACTCTTTAAGTCCGTAACCCTCTTTCGATGGAGGATTCTCCTGAATCAGATAGGCAAGCATCAGAATAAAAGCCGGTTTGAAGAGCTCCGAGGGCTGGATAGTCAAACCGGTAAATGGAAGTTCCAGCCAGCGTTGTGCGCCGAGTTTCGTTACTCCAAACAGATCCACACTCAACAGCAGTATTATGGTGGCCCAATAGAAAAATGGTATAAGCCATCTAATCGAGCGCCATGGAATCAGAAAAAAGATAAAAAATATGACGAAACCTATTGCAGTGTATAGAAGCTCTTTTCTAAACAGAGCGGGACTTATCTCTCTGACAAGATAAAGAGATGTCAATATAAGAGGCAGTATCAGCAGGATGAGAAAAAAATCGAAATGTGTTAAAATGCGCCTGTCGAACATCAGAAAATGTTTCATCTAAAAGACCTGTCACCAACTTGATTTCAAGGAATTGTATCGAACAAATGAAAAAAGAGAGTTTAACACAAAGGCTGGTTGTCTCTGAAACGGAAAGACTTGACCGGTTTATACATACCCATATTGGTGGCTCCAGAAACCAGGTAGAACGACTTATAAAAAAAGGATTCGTAAAAGCAGGAGGCAAGAGAGTGACCAAGGCCGGATACAGAGTCTCTCCGGGAGAAGAGGTCGAATATACTATCGCGACGGAACCGGAATATGAAACCGCCTCTGTCGATTTCGAAGTGCCTGTCATATATGAAGATGAAGATATTATGGTTATCAACAAGCCTTCCGGACTGATAGTGCATCCGGCTCCGAGCGTGAAGGAGGCAACACTGGTCGACTGGCTTAAAATGAAAGGTGTCAATCTCTCCACAATCAGCGGCGATGAACGGCACGGTATCGTGCATCGACTCGACAAAGAGACAAGCGGCGCCATGGTAGTGGCAAAAAACAATGACGCCCACGTAAAACTTTCCGAACAGTTGCGTCAAAAGAGTATGGGAAGATATTATATAGCGGTCATCGACCATCCTCTCAAAACCTCCGGCATTGTTGAAAAGCCGATCGGCAGAAATCCTGCAAACAGATTAAAAATGGGAGTGGTTTCAGGCGGAAAGTCGGCTAAAACCCGTTTCGAAAAACTTCTTGCAGGCAAAAACGGCTCTTTTGAATTGATCGGTGCCAAACTGTTTACAGGCAGAACGCATCAGATCAGAGTACACCTGGCGTCGCTGGGGCGCCATATCGTTGGGGATGGTTTATACGGTTTTAAGAGCCCTAAAGCTAAAATTGATCGTATTTTGCTGCATGCTTTTATACTCTACCTCGAACATCCTAAAAGAGGAGAGAGGATGCGGTTCGTTGCAGAAATTCCAGGATCTATGAAAAAGAGTATCGAGAGTTATTTTCAGAAGGAGGACCTATATGAAATACTGGATCCAAGCACTCTGCTTTGGCGTTTTGATGATGATGGTCAGTGGGTGCGCAGTGAAAAGCACAATATCTCAAAAGCCCAAAGTCAGAGAAGATTTGCCCAGGGTGGAATCGATAAAAACACTCAGTGACATGACGAGTATAGGTTTTGAGTGGAAAATGGTTCCATCCAGCCGCATCGAAGGGTATCTCCTCTACAGACTTGATCCCGGAAGCGGAGAGAGAAAACTAAAGCGGGTTGCGAAGATTCCCGACCGCTACAGCTCACACTATGTAGATGAAAATCTGCAACCTGGTTCTGTATATATTTATCAGATGTCGACATATACAGCAGACGGTTTTGAATCTTTGCAATCAAGGCCAGTAAAAGCCAAAACCTATCCGATGGTCAACTCGGTAAGTTTTCTTCGTGCTATAGCCAATCTTCCAAAAAGAATAAAACTTATCTGGCGTCCTCACAGCGATTCGCGCGTAAAAGAGTACATCATAGAGCGGACCAGTGTCAAAGAGCCTCGGAAATGGGAGAAGATCGCCACAGTGAAAAACAGGCTGAGTGCAGAGTATATAGATAAAGAGATAAAACCGGAAGAGGTCTATATCTACAGAGTAAGGGTAAAGCTGTGCAACGGACTGGTATCGGAGCCGAGCACAGCTGTCAAGGCCATAACAAAACCTTTGCCAAAACCGCCGGTGCATCTTACTGCGACACACGATCTACCCAGAAAAATCCATCTTGAGTGGCAACCAAGTCCTACAGCGGATGTAATATACTACAAAGTTTACAGAAGCCCGTTCGCAAAAGCTTTTTATACATATCGCGCAAAAACAGATGTCACTTTTTTCGATGACAGGATAGATGGCGACGGAAAGATTTACTACTACAAGGTTTCAGCCGTAGACAAAGACGGTCTTGAGAGTCCGATACCGGAAGTACCTGTAATGGGAAGTACTCTTGCAAAACCTTTGGCCCCTATCGTGACGGCTGCCAAAACTGCATTCAATCAAGGAATTATTATCTGGGAGCCTGTCGATGATCGTGCGGACCATTATGATGTTGTACGTACATATTGGGATGGATTGATAAAAAAAGAGCGCACTTTCGCCAATATATATGGAAATAAGTTTGTCGACAAGTTTATGCAACCGGGCATAAAGTACACTTACAAAATTGTAGAAGTCGATCGCAATGGTTTGCGATCCGATCCGTCTGAACCGGTGGATCTCTATTTTGAAGCGAGACAATAGTACGCCGTGCCTCATATTCGAATAGATAGATTCATAAAACCCTCTGAACCTTTCGAATACGAAGGTGTAAAGTTCGAATGGTATGCCAGGAATCTTGAATATCCGAACGAAGGGTTGATTGGAATAGAAACAGAAGGAGCCAGGTTCTTGCTTCATGTCAAACCCAAAGATGGTGGAGTATTGATAAAAGGAGAGAAAATAACCAGACCTTCACCGAACGCTCTTTTGAAAAAAGCTCTTGGAAAATATATAGAGTGTTTCAATCCGAAAGTGCTTTATGAAAATATTTCGAACATGGAACGAATCAAACTTTCAAAGCCGACGGAAGCTCTGAAAAAGATCTGGAAATTCGATACTGCATCGTTGCCAGACAAGCCTCTTTGGGTAGAGATAGGTTTTGGCAGCGGCCGTCATCTTGTTCATCAGGCGAAAACAAATCCAGATGTTCATCTTATCGGGATTGAAATACATAGGCCATCTTTGGAACAGGTAATGAGGCGGATCGAACTGGAATCTCTCGAAAATCTTTGGGTTGTCGATTATGACGCCCGTCTTTTTATGGAGCTGTTGCCGGCCGACAGGGTAGAGAGGATTTTTATACACTTTCCGGTACCATGGGACAAGAGGCCGCATCGCAGAGTGATATCCAATGTTTTCGTAAAGGAGTCGCTGCGGGTTTTGAAACCGGGAGGGACTCTGGAGCTTCGTACCGACAGTGAAAACTATGTAAGATATGCGATAGAGACATTTATGGGTCTGGAAGAGTTAAAAATGACTCTTTGTAAAAATCTGGATTCACCGGTACGCAGCAAATATGAAGATCGTTGGCGCAGGCTGGAAAAAAATATCTACGAGATACATGTCGAATCACTGAAGGAGTCGAAGCAGAGTGAAGAGAGATTCGATTTCACTTTTTCAAAAGCCCCTTCACTGTCAACTCTGTTTTCCAAAAAACCTGCGAAAGCATGGATAAGAGAGGATTTTTTCGTCCATATTGAACGTTTTTACGCTATCAATAAAGATGAGGGAATGGTACGTCTTTCTTTCGGTAGTTTCGATCGGCCCGAACACAAGTTTATACTGATTCGCAACGAAAAGGCGCTTTATTATCCTCATGCGCCTGTTGCGACCAAGACCAATTTTAGAGCACATCAGATGATTGCGAAGTGGATAGAAAATGCCGAATGTAATTAAAGCGAACGCCCTTAAACTTGCCTATCCAAGGCATGAGCCTGTAATTAACAGCGCTACTTTTCAGGTAGATACGGGTGAATTTGTATTTGTCACGGGAGCGAGCGGGAGTGGAAAGTCTACACTTCTGAAATCGATGTACGGGGCCATGCCGCTATTTGGCGGAGAGTTGCAGGTAGGAGGTATCGATATGAGTTCGATATCAGGATCGAGGCTGTACAAACTAAGAAGACATATCGGTATAGTTTTTCAGGACTACAAACTTGTAAAGGAGTGGAGCGTTGAAAAGAATGTAATGCTTCCCCTGATGATAGCCGGATTTCCGAAAGATGTCTGTCGCGCACAGGCACAGAAACTTCTCGCACACGTTAAACTCTCTCACAAAAGCGACAAATATCCTCTTGAGCTGAGTGGTGGCGAGCAGCAGCGTGTAGCGATGGCCAGAGCGCTTGCCCACAACCCTTTTTTGATTCTTGCGGATGAACCTACTGGGAATCTGGATGACTATTCGTCTCAGATGGTATGGAGTCTTTTGGAGCGCGCCAATAGCGAATTGGAGACGACTGTCCTGGTCGTCACACATCATATTCCGGATATGTTCAATTCCAAATACCGGCACCTGATGATCGAAAACGGAGTGCTATATGAGATCCATTAGACACCATCTTGCACTTATACTGCCTCTCTTTTCAATCCTTTTTTGCATCGAATATTTGCTTCAGTTCAATCGTGTAATAGATAGTTATGAAACGAATCTTAAAGAGAACTATACACTTGTACTCGTAGCTGACAAATCTCTCGATCCTTCAGACATTTCACATTCAGATATCCTGATAAGCAAGGTAGAGCCGATCGATTCGAAGAGTGTTTTGCGGAAGATAAAAGGAGAGATGAGCTCTAAAAGCCTGGACAAAATAAGAGCGGTTATGCCTGCATTCATGTCGATCAAACTCAGACGTTACGCCGACATAGAGAGAATAGAACGTTTGAAATCCAGACTATTGTCTATTAAAGGCGTTAGAAGTGTCCATGTTTTCGAAAAGGTACATAACCGCCTCTATGTAATGCTCCTTTTCATGAAAACAAGTTTCATAGCGTTTGGTACGCTTACAGCTGTTATCTCTTTGCTTCTCCTGATGAAACAGATGACGATCTGGCAGTTTGAACACAAAGAAAGAATGCAGATAATGGCTCTTTTCGGTGCGCCTGTCTGGCTGCGCAGCGGAGCTCTTTTCAAAACGGCTTTACTTGATGCCTTTTTCGCATTTATTGCAGTCGTTGCGACCATGCTCTATCTTGTAAACAGCTCCAGGGTGCAAGAGTTGCTGCGAAATATCAAAATTGAGCCGGAAATATTGCTGAAACTGAACGATTTTGCGGTTTTGGCTGCGGCATCTTTCGCAATTTCATTTTTCAGTGCGGCCTGGGTTGTAATACGTTTCAAAGAGGATCAGTAGAGAGGATGCGATTTGGACTTCTTCTTTTGGCTACCATTCTTCTGACGATTCCTCTCATCGGAGCATCGATCGATAAAAAAATACTCAAATCCAGAAAGAAGCTGGCCGATACCAAGAG
>WFUN01000055.1 GCA_015484905.1 Hydrogenimonas sp.
ACTGTTTATGCTGGCTGCTTTGGCGACTGTAGCGTATCTTGTATATCTCTATTTTGAGATTGGTCACGAGGTGCGTCCTCTGGTTGACTACAATCCACCCAAAACCACACAGATTTTCGATCGTAACGGCAGACTGGTTGCCAATGTTTTTGACAAAGAGCATCGTCTGTATGTCCCCTACGATGAGATACCAGGACGTGTAATAGAAGCTTTGGTGGCGATAGAAGACACTCTGTTTTTCGAACACCACGGCGTCAATCCCGAAGCTATTTTCAGAGCGATAATAAAAGATATAAAAGCCAGAAAGCTTGTGGAAGGTGCATCTACATTGACGCAGCAACTTGTAAAATCCACACTTCTGACACGTGAAAAAAAGATAAAGAGAAAAATCAAGGAAGCGCTTCTTGCCATAAGGCTCGAATACGACCTGACAAAAAAAGAGATTCTCGAACGCTACTTGAATGCCATTTTTTTCGGACACGGATATTATGGCATAAAGACTGCGGCGAAGGGGTACTTCCGCAAGGAGCTCGATGAGCTCACTCTAAAAGAGATCGCGGTTCTTGTCGGATTACCAAAGGCTCCAAGCGCCTACGACCCCACCCGCCACTATGCAAACGCCATGGCCAGGGCCAACAGGGTGCTTGAGCGCATGAGAAGGCTCGGCTGGATCAGTGAGCAAAGGTACATGGACGCGGTAAAGGAGGCGCCGAAAGTATACAACGATACGCTTACCATGAACAAAGCGCCTTATGTCGTCGATGCCGTCATAAACAGACTTCTGGCGGACTATCCTGATATTCGAAAGGGAGGCTATAAGATCCATCTCGCTCTGGATCTGGAGTATCAGCAGATGGCGAGAAGGGCGTTGAAGTTCGGTTACGACTCCTACTGGAAGCGACACGAAAAGGAGAGAAATATCTCGAAAAGTTTCAATGGAGCCATGGTGGTACTCGACGGTAGAAGCGGTGATGTGCTCGCTATGGTCGGAGGTGTGGATTACACAAAAAGCGCTTTCAACAGGGCGATATCTTCGAGACGGCAGCCCGGGTCTGCATTCAAGCCTTTCATATATGAAACAGCACTCAACCTCGGATACAATCCCGTCAGCAAAATTCCGGATATCGCCAGAACCTACCGTTTCGAAGAGGGTGATACACAAAAACTGTGGCAACCGAAAAACTATGAAAAAAACTACAAAGGAATCATTACACTGCGAGAGGCGCTGGTACATTCGAGAAATCTTGCAACGATCAACCTTGTCAATGAGATAGGCATAATGACACTTCATAAAAAACTGGAGCCCTTTGGGATAAAAGAGCTTCCCTACAACCTCTCAATAGCTCTTGGAAATATTGCTCTATCGCCAATGCAGATGGCAAGGCTCTACACTGTCTTTGCGGATATGGGTATACTGCATGAGCCAAGGCTCGTTACCGAACTTTACGATAGCGGTGGCAGAGTCGTGATGCGAAACGATCCAAAAAGCAAGCGAATCTACCCCAGGGCCCAAGCCTATCTCATGGTAGACATGTTAAGAGACGTCGTCAGGATGGGAACGGGCAGGAATGCCCGCATAAGAGGAATGGATATAGCGGGCAAAACAGGAACCACCAACAACAGTGTGGATACATGGTTCTGCTCTTTTACGCCGGATATTGAAACCGTGGTCTGGTTTGGAAATGACGACAATTCGCCTTTGCCGAAGCATGAAACAGGTGGTCGTACCGCTGCTCCTGTCGCAAAAGCTTTCTATTCCGATCTTGTGCGAAAACATCCGGAATACAGGCGTAGGTTTGAAGAGCCGAAGGGGGTTTATCATGTCAAACGGCACGGAAAGGATCTTATCTATACCGACATATCGGTCTTGCCAGATGAAGGCCAGGTACAACCTGAAGATGAGATGCTTTTTTAAAAGCTTATTGGGAGTATATCTTATCGCACAGTTGCAAAAAAGAGTATAATATCGATTAATACAGTCAATGGAGGCATTTTTATGACGCCGCAGGAACGGTACAAAAAACTTAAGCAGCATTTATATGAGGAGAATCCTGTTCTTCTTGAAGTCATCAAGCACTATGAGGCTCTTGACAAGATCGCGCATTCTACAGGATTTTTGAACCCCGACGAAACCTATACGTCGCATATTTCGTGGTGGCCGCTGATTTCCGTTCTCGGAACCTTTTCTTCCGGCAAATCCACTTTCATAAACCAGTATATCGGGAAAAATATACAAAGCACGGGCAACCAGGCTGTAGATGACAAATTTACGGTGATCTGCTACGGTACCAATGAGGATGCAACCACTCTTCCGGGGCTTGCACTCGATGCGGATCCCCGTTTCCCTTTTTATAATATAAGCGAAGAGGTGGAGAAAGTCGATGAGGGGGAGGGAAGTCGTGTCAATCTGTATCTGCAACTGAAAACTGTTCGTTCCGATGCAGTAAAAGGCAAAATTCTGATCGACTCTCCAGGTTTTGATGCAGACAGTCAGCGGGATGCGATTTTGAGAATAACAAGTCATATCATAGATATGTCCGATCTCGTCCTGATATTTTTTGATGCACGCCATCCGGAGCCGGGTGCAATGCGTGATACGCTGGAGCATTTGGTCGGTACCGCCATTTCCCATCGAGATGCCAATAAAATACTCTATATTCTCAATCAGATCGACACAACCGCAAAAGAGGACAATCTTGAAGATGTCATAGGCTCTTGGCAGCGTGCATTGTCGCAACAGGGTCTTGTATCCGGCAATTTTTTTGCCATATATAATGAGAATGCCATGGTACAGATAGACGATCCTGCGCAGGCAGAGCGTCTAAAGCGTAAAAAAGATGAGGATCTGCACAAGATTATCGAGCGAATGGACAAAGTAAGGATAGAAAGGGCGTATAGAATAACAAAAGCGCTGGAGGATATTTCGAAAGAGATAAGGGAGAAGAAGCTTCCAAATCTGCAAAAGTCGTTACGTAAATGGTTTGGCAGGGTACTGATTGCCGATATCGTGCTTTTTGTCATCTTTTGTGCCGCTTTGGTGGCTTTGCAGTTGAAGTTCGGGTTTTTGGAAAAAATCGCACAAACCCCTCTTATGTACATTCTTTTCGCAGCCGCAGCTGCCGGGGTTCTTCTTTTTTTTCATTTTAGAATCCGTAATTTTGCAAGCAGAGGGATATACAAAAAACTTGAAGCCGAAGATCCAGTGGTGGCGGCGGCATTCAGACACAATACTCGCTGGTGGCGTCCTATGATTCGTGCCCGTATGAAAGGATGGGTAAAGCGCGCCCAATCCAATCTCGAAAAGCTGGTATCGGAGAGCAAAAAAGCGATTCAAAAACTCAACGATCAGTTTGTAAGTCCATCAGGGAGCCTTGCGGACGAAGAAAATCGAACACCAAAGAAATAATAAATATTGACAATGGTAGTATCAAAGTTGTAAAATTCCGATAAAAAAAGAAGGAGTTTTGCAA
>WFUN01000056.1 GCA_015484905.1 Hydrogenimonas sp.
CTTTTATATATTCTTTATATTGAAAAAGGCGACAGAGTCAGCAAGATGATAATCGAAGAAAGACTCGACGGCCAGATTATCAAAATTCACAGGTATTGGTAGATGAGCAGAATTATAGAAATATTGATAAAAACCGGTCTTGTAACCAAAGAGCAGATCGCTGGTCTTTTGAAAAACAAAAAAGAGAAAAAAATTACACTAAAAGCTCTGATAGACCACCAACTGGTCAAACCTGACCAGGTCTATAAAATTATTGCTGACGAAATCAGAAAAGGCAATCTCTCTTTGGATATGCTGGAAAAAGAGGGAGCTTCGATAAATATTGACAAGGTCCTGAGATATCTTTCCGAACTTATGAATATGGATTATGTAAATCTTGATGAAGTAGATATTGATTTACGCCTTGTCAGCAAACTTCCTATGCAAAAACTTGAAAAAATCGGTGCTCTGCCAATAAAAGAGACCGATCTAAATGTTCTGGTTGCATTTAAAGATCCCTTCGACTTCAGTGCCCAGGAGGCTATTCAAAGAGTATTTCCGAAAAAACCGATTGTCGCAGCAATCGCCAGGCCGAGTCAGATCGAATATCATCTTAACCGTCTCGAGATGTCGGAAAGCATCAAAGGTCTCATAAGCGAAATCCGTCAGGAAATTTCAGAAAGTGCGTCAGCGACCGAAGCCAGTGAGTCTTCCGCCATATTGAAGCTGATCGAAGTAATTTTAAAATCATCCATAATTGCACGAGCCAGCGATATACACATAGAACCAACCGAAAACAGCTGTATAGTACGCAGCCGTATAGATGGCATGTTAACAGAGAGCTTCCGGTTCGACAAGGATATATATCCTCCTTTGTCTTCAAGATTGAAACTTCTATCCAACCTCGACATCGCAGAACGAAGAAAACCACAAGACGGCAGATTTTCTGCAACTATCCTAAATCGTGAATTTGACTTTCGTGTATCCACCCTTCCGATTATGAACGGTGAATCGATCGTCATGCGTATACTTGACAAATCCAAGGTTATGATTCGTCTTGAAGATGCCGGTATGAGCCCACACAACTTCAACATCTTCAATGATGCCTTGAAGGTGCCATACGGCATCGTGCTCGTCACAGGACCTACCGGCAGCGGTAAAACGACAACACTGTATGGCGCCATCAACAATCTTAAAAGCGTCGATAAAAAGCTCATAACTGTCGAAGATCCTGTCGAATATCAGATGAACCTGGTTCAGCAGGTCCAGGTAAACCCTAAAGTAGGACTTACTTTTGCCAGCGCGCTGCGTTCCATACTCCGTCAGGACCCGGATATCATAATGATTGGCGAAATCAGAGACCAAGAAACCCTTAGAATTGCGATTCAAGCCGCTTTGACCGGACACCTGGTTCTATCTACGCTCCATACCAATGACTCCATAAGCGCCATAAACAGAATGGCCGATATGGGAATAGAACCCTATCTGATCAGTGGTTCACTCATTGCGATAGAAGCACAGCGTCTTGTTAGAAAAATATGTACCCACTGTAAAAAAAGTGTAGAAATACCCGATCATGTAATTAATGAGCTTGAAGAGTTCCTGCCGGAGAAATATCAGTTTTTCAAAGGAAGCGGATGCAAAGAGTGCCAGGGCACAGGATACATGGGCCGTGAAATGATCAGTGAGGTGTTACGTGTAAACGAGACACTCAGCAGCATGATCGCCAGAGAAGCTTCAAAAGCGGAGTTGGCTCAAGAGGCTTTTAAACAAGGGTTTGTTACGATGATTCAAGATGGTGTAAACAAGGCTGTTGAGGGAAAAACCACCATAGATGAAGTATTAAGAGTTGCGAGGTTATCATGAAATATTATCAAGTTACTATGCTGGTTCGCGGCAATCGGAAAAATATCGTATTGAAAGCAAACGACAGAGCTGACGCCATCAATAAAATAAAAAGGGACTATCACGGTACGCTTCTTCGTATAAAGGAGATTTCAGCCCCTATCGACGCCACATTCAAAGAGTTTTTTTCACAATTCAAAACCACAGTGGCCAATAAAAAGGTCCAGCCAAAAAATCTTATCGCCGCAGTCAGACAGCTCGCCGTAATGACTAATGCAGGTATTTCGGTCCACGATGCTCTTAACGAGATTGCAAACGCTACCAATGACACAAAATTGAAAACGATCCTGACACAGGCTTCCGAAAGCATAAACTCCGGTCTGAGTCTGTCGGATACATTTAAAAAATATCGTTATGACGTCGGCGGAATAACGCTTGCGATGATAGAACTCGGCGAGCAGACCGGTAATATGGCAGATGCGCTTTCAGCCTTGGCAGATATATTGGAAGAGATTCAAGAAAACGTACAGAAATTCAAAAAAGCCATGCGCTACCCAATGATTACAATGGGAGCAATGGCCATCGCTTTTACGATCCTTATAATGGTAGTGGTACCGAAATTCAAAACGATTTTTGAAAAATTCAATGCCGATCTTCCACTTCCCACTAAAATTCTGCTTGGAATAGAGAATGTGCTTAGCAACTACGGCCTGCTGGTTCTCTCAGGCCTGATCGTTTTCATTATACTCATCATGTATCTTTACAGAAACAACGAGGAGTTCAAATATAAAACCGATAAATTGATGTTGAAAATATATCTGATAAAAGATATCATCTTTTTCGCCACACTCAACCGCTTCTGTATCGTGTTTACTGAACTTGTGCATGCCGGAATCCCCATAGCCGACGCTTTGGATACGGCTACGGGAATGATAGACAATGCTGTAATGAAAGAGCGCCTCGAAGCAGTCAAAGTCTCCGTTTCACGCGGTGTCAGCCTAACCGAGGCTTTCAAGGATACCGGAGTTTTCGAGAACATGATTATACAGATGATCTCTGCAGGCGAGAGCAGCGGGCAGCTGGACAACATGATGAGAAAAGTAACAGACTACTATCGTATGCGTTTCAACTACATTCTCGACAATATGTCCTCTTATATTGAACCCATCATGCTTGCCATCATTGCCGGACTTGTATTGCTCCTGGCACTTGGAATTTTCCTGCCCATGTGGGATATGGCCCGTGCTGTCAAGGGACACTGAGAGATTTCAATCTCTCATATATCCCGTCTTTTTTCAAAAGAGAGGATTCAAACAGAAACTGGGATGGAGAGAATGTGATATCTTTCAGTTCATCATATTTCGCATATGAAAGAAAAAGCCTGTTTTTTGCACGTGTAACGGCAACATAAAAGAGCCGTCGCTCCTCTTCTATACTTCCTCCCCGCTCGATCAGTCTCCTGTTGGGAAAACGCCCATCCATCAAATCTATGACATATACTTCATCAAACTCCAGACCTTTGCTGGCATGTACCGTCAACAGGTTGACCCCTTCTCCTTCGCTCAACTCTCTCCCTCCAAGAATCATGGCGTTAAGGAATTTTTCAAGAGTGCGATATGAGTGTGACAGTTGCAGCAGCAATACTCCTTTTTGTCTTATACGTTCGAGAGCATCATCTTTTTTTGCCGAGTCGACTTCTCCATTTTTCAGTGTGGCACGACGTATCGCCAGCTGTTCGGCGATAAAACCGTAAAGTCCGGACGAGAGTATCGATCTGATTATAGTGTTCGGCTGTTTCTTGTTTTTCAGCGAAACCATAAGTTTATAGTAATCGTACAGAAATCTCACTCCATCACTGTTGAGAGCCGGATGTTTCAATATGGGATGCGCCATAAAATTTTCATCCAATCCAATATGGGAAAATCTTGAAACAGAGCCTATTTGTGAAGGATGGTCGAAAAGACCCAACTGATAGTTTGTAGTCCGTTTTTTAAACGGGTTTGTCATATCTGCCGGTTGCAGAAGTCCTGTAAGCATATCGCCTTTGCCAAGAGTCACGAAACCTTCGAAAATCTCTTTGGCAGTAGCGCTCCCGATTCCTCTGGCATATTCGAAAATATGTATAAAAGCCATCATATCCCTGGAGTTAGAGATCAATGTGGCGATATCCAGTACAGCTTTTATCTCTTTTGCATCGAAAAAGCTGCGCCCCCCTTTACGCCTGCAAGAAATCCCGACTTCTTTCAGCATAACTTCGATTCCATCTGCTGAAGCATTGTTTCTGAATATCACTGCAATTTCATTATGAGGGGCCGTTGAACGTCTTATCATCTGTGATATCGTCTTGTACTGCTGAGACAGGGTTTCAAATATGAGCAGTTTTGGCATATCTGCCACTCTATCTTTGCGTACCACTTCCAACTGTTTGGGATATATGCGTTCATTGTACTCTATTACCCTATTGGCCAACTCAAGAATAGGAGCTGTAGAGCGATAGTTCTTGGTTAGAGTAAAAACACGCGCATCGGAGAATTTTTGTGTAAATGAAGCGATTATGTTGATATTGGCTCCATTGAAAGCATAGATACTTTGATCGTAGTCTCCAACACAAAACAAAGAAGGAGCATTCATTGCATCCAGTAAAGACCCTTGCAGCTCGTTTGTATCCTGATATTCATCTATCAACACCTCCTTGAAAGGTATTTCATATTTTTTCACCGTTTCTCTCATCAGAATCAGCAAACCGTTGAAATCTATAAAATCGAACTCAGCTTTAGTAGCTTCAAACTCTCTGATTATGTCAAGATATATATTTACAAACGGTTCTTGTCCCTTGTGTCTTCTTGAAAGCCAGATATGAAAAGGTTCTTGTGTAGCATTCTGAAAGAGTGAATAGAGATCATATAGATAGTTGGCGGCAAAAGGCTTGGAATCGGCGTCTATATGGTGGAAAGTACGCTTTTCATAGATACTTCTGAAAAGTGTTTTCAGTTCGGAAGGCTGTTTAAGATTTATCCTTCTGTCTATTTTTTTCAGCCATCTGTAACTGACGGCATGAAATGTTCCCGCTTCTATCCTCTGTGCTATATCTTTGTTGAAATAACCGGCCACCCGTTCGACCATTTCCGCAGCAGCTTTGTTTGTAAAAGTCAGCAGCAAAATCTCTTCGGGACCGACTCCCTGCGAAAGAAGATACCCGATACGCCCAACAATTGTGGAGGTTTTGCCAGTTCCTGCCGAAGCTATTACAAGATTGTATCCAAAAGGAGCTTTGGCTGCTTCAAGCTGCTCTTCATTCAGACTAGATAACGGCATCTGTCAATATCGCTCCGCAATATTTGGTAGATGAAATTTTACCGTTGCAAAACGGCTATTTTTTTGCATATCTGCGAGCCTGTCGTACACCTCTGAAACACTCCTGACAGATACCGTATCTGAAATTGGGAGGAAGCGGTTTTGCACAGCGTTTGCAGCTCCTGGCAAAAACACCTTTTCGCAGTGAACGCTCTATAAACGTATTGAGTATTTCCCGTGCTTTGAAGGCATTTTGGGTATCTACAAAAGATTCCGGGAAGCGGTATGACAACCAAAGATACAAAGATACCTCTTTGACTCTCTCTTCCGCATCGAACAGCATGTCGGAAGTTTTCGCCACCGATGGCAGATCGGAAGGAGTTTCAAAAGATATGGGTTCACGGCGCTCGAGAGATATGAGATATTTATGAAATACGCTCTCCAGATAAGCTGAGCCGATACTCAATGGTGCGCATGAAAGATGATATTTCGATTTGAGATCCAATCTGTAAAGATCCACCATCTTTGCGATCTCAAGCATATTTTCAATATTTGCCGCAATAAACGGACCATCGAACTGCATGTGCCTGACAAAAAAACCGAGAATTTCTGAGAGGCTGTCGGTCTCTATTATTTTTGCTATAAGTTCGATATGTTCAAAATTGGCCATTACACGATAAGGGCCCCGTAAAACAGGAGGCGGTTCGTCTATCAGCTCCCTGACCGTATTTAAAACCGGTGCGGTAAGTGCACCCACAAACCCTTCTTCATGTAATCCATATCGTCCTGCACGACCTGCTATCTGGCGTATCTCGGAAGGGGTCAACATGCGACGACTCTGTCCGTCGAACTTTGAATCCCTGGCAAAAAGAATAGTTCTGATCGGCAGGTTCAAACCCATAGCGATGGCATCAGTAGCAACCAGTATTTGCGACTCTCCCTCTCTGAATCTTCTGGCCTCTTCACGACGTACTTCAGGGCTCAGGTTGCCATAAACCACTGAAACATTATACCGACTGCCAAGTTGCTCTTTGAGCGAAAGCACATCCCGTCTGGAAAAAGCGACAATAGCAGTTGAGTGTTCAAGTTTTTTCAGCGATGTGGGGTGATGGTTTAATATAAGGGGAGCCTTTCTTTCAAAGTGGATTATTTCCAACTCTTCATCCAGCCACTCTGCAAGCTCTTTCACTGCTTCCAGAGCATCTTCGCTACCGGTCATTACGACTGTCTGTGCAGGAATACCGATAATGGCATTGGCCCAGGCCCATCCTCTATCGGGATCTGATATCATCTGAACCTCATCTATGACACACACTTCAACATCGATCTGAAAATTGGCCATTTCAATCGTAGAACTTACATGGGCGGCTTCTTCATCTATCAACTGCTCCTCTCCAGTCACCAGCGAAACTCTGATTCCCCATTTTTTTAGTGTTTCGTATCCTTCCAGAGCAAGAAGCCTCAAAGGAGCGAGATAATAACCCGTATCGGCCTCTTTCAACATCTTCATAGCCGTATAGGTCTTGCCGCTGTTGGTAGGGCCTACATGAAAGATCAGTCTTCGATCCATTTCCCGCGCAAGAGGAAAGAGGTTTTTAAAATCTCTTATGGTTCTGGCAAGCAGCTCTTCTCTCTGTTTTTTCAGCTTCAAACCCTCTATTTGAGAAGCGAAATGTCTGTTTATGTTTTTTAGGGTTTTATACGGAATCTGAAGGATCTGTGTCTGCTCAATAACTCCTGCGACCGTTTCGGCAATGATGGTCTCGATATGTGCCGCATCTATCCCAAGCCCCTCCGCTTCACTCAAAAGTGCATCTTTCAACGCCCACAACTCTCCATCGAACTGTGCTTCGACTTCTGTACGCCGCGTTTCGAAGTCTTCATCTATATCCAGGTTTTCGTTGGTCCAGACCGACTGACAAAGCCAGCTCTTTTCTACTTCAAGCAGCAATCTGTATTTTACATGCCATTTTGCATTATCAAAAAGCTCTTTCTCTTC
>WFUN01000057.1 GCA_015484905.1 Hydrogenimonas sp.
AAACCAGCCGTGATTTTTGTGAGATCGTTTTCATTGACTCTATCTCTTTTAAGAGGCGTGAAATGGATCTTGTTATGGCAGGTCAAAGTGGCAATGCCCATTATTACGACTGCGGCCGGGATCATTAAACGGACAAAAATTGAAATAGATCTTATCATAAAAGTTTTTTTGTTTAATTATATCGATAAACAAATATCGGGAATTTCTGAAATTTGTAAATATTATTATTTATGAATCTGAAGATGATTTAAAACGGAACAATACGGTTAAAGACCATATAGAAAATATTAACCATTTTCACGGTATCGTTAAAGAGGTAAATTCAAAGCTATGGAATATCAAGAAGGAGAGAAAGATGAAAAATGCTTTTATAAGAGCGATGTACTATCGTCATGCGTGCAAACTGTTCGATATCGATAAAAAAATCGGGGAAACCGATATGCGTGCAATTTTGGAGTTTGGACGGCTTAGTCCCTCTTCGTTCGGCATGGAACCCTGGCGCTTTCTTGTCGTAAGAGATCAAAAGCTAAAAGAGAGCCTTCGACCATTATGTTGGAACCAGCCCCAGATTACGACCTGCAGCGATTTGGTACTGATAAAATCGATAGTGGCACCACTGGCGCCCGGAAGCGAATACAGCAGAAGTATGCTCTCAAGACGGAATCTGCCAAAAGAGAAGATAGAGGCCTATTTTAAGATATACGATGATTTCTCTTCACGTAAACTGGTGACAGAAGGACTTTTTTGCTGGGGATCTCGCCAATGTTATATAGCCGCTGCAAATATGATGACAGGAGCCGCAATGATGGGAATAGACAGTTGCCCTATTGAAGGTTTCGAAAAAGATAAGGTGGAGGCACTTTTGGATATGGACCCGGCCCATGAGGAGCTTGCCTTGATAGTGGCTTTCGGATACAGAGTGAACGAGGCACCAGAAAAGATAAGACTGCCTCTTGAAGAGATAGTGGAGTTTCGTTAGAAATTCCATACCGCTCCAACGAAAAAGCCATCTATATTCACATCTGTACTTGTGTTTTGCACATCTTCGAGTTTTATCTTTTGGGAACGGTACCCGGCTTCTACACCCAGACCCATAAGAAACTCGTACCTTATATCTGCCTGTAGATCGTAAAGGGTGCTGCCATCATACGTGATATAGCTTCCCTCGGCACCTATGGATAGTCCGCCAAGTGCAGGGATCGGTACTCTTATATTGCTGTAGACCATAGGAAAGAGTCCGGTGAACCCTGTCTTGTCGTGTCTTCCGGTAGTAAGGCTCGTTATATCCACATAACCGTCGATATATCGTGCTGTAAGACCGAGATCAAAATCAAGACCAGTATCGACAATTTCATAATAAAAGGTTGCATCGTAGCTGTCGAGTTTTGTTTCCGTATGTACGTTTTCTCCCGCTGTTATACTGATTGTACCGAAACTGAAGGTTTTGGAGATTTTTCCGTCTCCGCTACTTCTGTTTTGTGTAAAATCGACTCTTATGTTTGGCAAGACGGGCAGAGGGTGTTCCACTTTGGCACGCAGATAGATTTCACTTTGTGTATCGAGGTTCAAGTCGTTGTCCAGATCTATTTTATCGGATCCGGTCGGATATTGTACCCAGCCGCTTGGATCATGGTTCCATCCGCCGGCAGAAATTTCACCTCCCAATATATCGGCATTTGCAGTAACGGCAGAAAAAAAAAGAAGTGCAGAAGCCGCTGCGGATATGTATTTCATGTAGTACCCTTTTACAGTATATATTTACAATATCGGCATATTTGGCGTAATTTTAAACTCTATTGTATTTATAGGATATGGAGCGTTCAATGGAAAGAGCCGCAAAAGCCGCAAAAGCTATAAAGAACTCTATGAGAAAGAGGTGTTTACCATAAATCTGTCCTGCCAAAATTGCTCCTGCAAAGCCTCCAAGACCGTAAGAGATTCCCAAAAAAAACTGCTGAGCCAGCGCTTTTTGACGATATAACGTAAATAACAGGGTAATTGCCGCACTGTGATAGAGAGCGAAGCTGAATGCATGCAGGCTCTGAGAAAAGAAAGTCAGGGCTAAAGAACCCGGATAAAGCCATAGAATGAACCAGCGTACAGAGGTAACAAGAACGGTAATTTTCAAAACGCTCAAAAGGTTTTTATGTAGCAGGGGGCCTTGAAAATACAACATGATTATCTCACAGAGCACACCGAAGCTCCATAGCCAGCTTGTCATTTCCAAAGAGATGCCGTTGGCAGTTTCATATATCGTGAAAAAGTTGTAAAATCCTCCAAAGCTCACCTGCATGAGAAAAAAACCGAGCCATAGCGGCCAGTGACTGATTATTCGGAAGCTTTCTCCGGATCTGGGACCTGCAGTTTTGGTTTTGCCTGCATGTGATGCATAGATAACCGCCGCACCGCTGATAGCGGTAAGAATTGTCGTGGTGGATAGGTAGTGAAGAGCGTCAATAGGAGTTTGGAGGGTTTTGCCCAGCCAAAGAGCGACCAGCATGAAACCGATCGATCCGAAGAGTCTGGAACGACCGTATATATGTCTTTTTAAAACTTCCAGCGCTCGAGCTTCAACGAAAGGAAGAGAGATGCTTATGGCTCCTCCAAACAGCAGGTTGACCGCCAAAAGAGGCCAGAATGTATACAGTGTCGGATAAAACAGAAGCACAGAGAGTGACAAGATCACAAGTGATATGACGAACACTTTTTCATTCAGTTTTATATGCTTCAACTTCAAAAAGAAAAACGGAACGATGAATCTCATCAAAGGAGCTGCCGAGAGGAGTATGCCGATCCGGGCACTGTTATAGCCGGCCATCTGCAGGGCTTTTGGAAAAAAGATAACGTAAACGCCTATGATGGCGAAGTAGAAAAAATAAAAAGCGGATATTCGCGAAAACATGGTGGCAAGAGCCATTATTTCAGGATCTGTGGACTATACATGTTCGCGATAAAATATCTTGCAGCCCCTCTTTTCTTTGCATAAAAAGCGGAAAGAGTATCCCGATAACGGATAGAATGGCTGCCTGCATAGAAACATAACGTAAAAAACACTTTATCCAGCCTGGATTTTTTTTACCACATCCGGAATCAACGAGATAGAGATCGTAAGCTTTCATGCCGGGAGTCTGGGCTTTGAATCTCCACAGTGAAACGACTATCGTCATATGAATGAATACTATATAGAGCCACCCTTGTGCGAGATGCTCTTTAAAACCTTCTCTGCTGCCCATAACCAGATAGACGATTATGTATAAAACAGGCATCGTTATCATGAAAGTATCTGTCAAAAAGGCTTTGAGCCGTACTGTTATAGGGGCGCATATATGTGTGTTTTGGCCTTCGGTGTTCTCTTTCGCAGCTTCCGGTCTTTTTGTTTTTCCCTGCTTGACCTCTCTCCAGCGGCTCAAACACTCTCCTTAATTTCCGCGACTGCCGGGCTTTACAGCTTCGCTTCCGCTTTTGCACATAGGGCACTCCTGAGGGCTGTACATCGGAAAATCAAAATCGGCCAAAGCAAACAGAGGTTTGTTGTTTGGCAGTTTACAGTTCGGTTTGCGATCGAGACTGCTTCCTTCACGCCGACAAAATCCCCTGTTTGCAAGTGCGGCAAAAGCGACCACCTCGGCTCCCAGCCTCTCCACTTCAAAAGCCGCTTCCATCGCCGAGCCACCTGTCGTTATTATGTCCTCGCAGATAATTATTCTTTCACCCTTTTGAACCTCGAAACCTCGTCTTAGAGTCATTCTCCCTTCGACTCTTTCCGTGAATATATAACGACATCCGAGTGCATCAGCGAGAGCGAATCCGGCAATCAGTCCTCCTATCGCCGGTGAGCAGACGGTATCTATTTCAAGACCGTAAGAGCGTATCTGTTTTGCCAGCTCTTCAGCCAGCATTTTGGCTGTTTTGGGATTTTCCAACACTTTTGCCGATTGAAGGTAGTATTCCGAATGGTTTCCGCTGCTTAGTTTGAAGTGGCCTTTCAAAAGTGCGTCGGCATTCATGTATATCTTTTTTATATCCACTGTCAGACCTTCAGGACTTCCGCTTCTTTGGCTTTTACCAGCTCATCCACCTTTTTGACATATTCATCGGTGATTTTCTGTATCTGATCGTGCCCTTTTTTCTCTTCATCTTCAGTTATCACTTTCTCTTTGGCGAGTCTTTTGATCTTGTCATTGGCATCTCTGCGGATATTGCGGATTGCGACTTTGGCCTTTTCGCCCATCGCCTTCGCCTGTTTCGCACTCTCTTTGCGCTGCTCGACAGTCATAGGCGGGAAAAAGAGTTTTATGGTTTCGCCATCGTTGTTTGGATTGACGCCTATATTGGCCTGCTGTATTGCATGTTCTATGTCTGAAAGAAGGCTCTTTTCCCATGGAGTTATCGTTATGGTCTGCGCATCTGTGGCTATTACGCTTCCAACCTGGTTCAACGGAGTCGGTGTACCGTAATAGTCGACTTTTATACTATCTACTATGTGTGTCGAGACGCGTCCTGTTCTGATCGTGGAAAAGTCCTTTTTTAAAACATCCAGACTCTTTTGCATATGCTCCCTTGCATAGTCGTAAACTTCGTTCAGCTCTTCCATCTTCAATCTCCTTATGGTTTGACAACTATTTTTGTCGATATTCTATCTTTTTCAAGCTTTAAAATGAGACGGCTTCTGCGATTTTTTAGTGGAAGATTCAAAAAGGTATCCAGTTCCCCGTTGCGAAGTTCGATTCTCTTCCATCCATAGCCTGTCAGATAGAGCCACCCCTTTTTGGCGCTATGATCAAAGACTGTCATATGGACTCTGCCTATAATGGAATTTTTTGGCCATTTTTGGGGTTCAATCCAGTTGGCTTTGAGGAAATTTACTCTCAGTTTTTGTTTCAGGTTTGGGTCGCCGGTAAGTGCGATTCTGTCGAGATCCAAAAGATCGGATTCATTTGAGACGGCACCCAGATTCTGGTTAAAGATAGCTTCAAAGCCGAAGTTTTCGGCAATCTTTTTGACTCTTTGGTCATACTCTCCATATGGATATGCAAAATAGGCCACTTTTATACCAAGTCTATTTTGGATCAGCTTCAGTCCTTTTTCAAAATCCTCTTTCAGATAATTGTCACTTTTTGATACCATGTGCGGGTGTGTATGAGAATGCAAACCTATCTCTCCATATCCCATAGTATCCTTTATCTGATCCCAGCTCATATAGTCTCTGTATCCATTTTCCGTTGCGCCGGTATAGATGAAAAGTGTAAAAGGATATCTGTACTCTTTAAAGAGGGGAAGCGCGTTTTCATAAAAGCTTCTGTAGCCGTCGTCTATTGTAAGTACCACCCAGTTATCCGGTATGGTCTTACCCTCTTTTACTCTTTTTACAAGATCTTTGAGTGGTACGACTCTGTAGCCGTTCTTTTTAAAATAGTCGAACTGTTTTTTCAAAATTTCAATCGAGGTATTTGTCGACGGGTATCTGGTATCTCCGAAACGGTGATATACAAATATATGGGCATCAGCCAACAGGGTCACGGCCATAAGCCACAGCCCCAGAAGCAGACGCATTATTTTTGTGCCGGGGCTTGTGGTGCAGCCGGAGCCGAAGGCGCTGCTGGAACGGTTGGAGCGGAGGGGACAGTCGGAACTGTACCGCTTTGTGTTTTTATGGTATCTACAACTGACTGGTTATGGCTCTTGTTATAGAGGTATCCCAATGCGATTGTGTTGATAACAAAAAGCAGTCCGACAGTGAAAGTGGCTTTTACCAAAAAGCCTGCAGGCCCTTTTGCACCGAAAACCGATTCGTTCGATCCGCTGTAGGCACCAAGACCGATGGAAGAGCTTTTTTGCAACAACACCAGTACGGTAAGTATAACGGTCAAAATAATCTGTGTAGTAAATAATATGGTTACCATATTCAAGAAATCCTTAATGTAGTACCGAATCGGTATATTTAAATTAGGTGGTTTCGCTTTTACAAAAACCTTGACAAAATCCTGTTGCAAGAACAGAATTCCGATTCAGCAAAACCTTTTGCAAGTTTTGAGATAATTAGCGCGCTATTATATCCAAATTGAAAGTCAATATGCAACACTATGAAGAGTTTCGGCGTTTTGCCGAAGGCTACAGTCGTTACAGTCTGATTCAGGAGAGAGTGGCCGCTGCACTGGCAAAGAGAGTAGGCATCGGTTTTGATCATATTGTCGATCTTGGATGCGGAAGTGGAGCTTTTTACAAGGCATACAAAGCGTTTGGAGGCGGATTCACGAACTATTACGCGGTAGATCAGGCTTCTGAAATGCTCAGACTTCATCCGGATGCCAAAGGTGTGAAAAAAATAGTCGGCGATTTTGATGATGAGGCCCTTTATGAGAAACTATCAGGGTTGGAGTCTGATATCGTCGTTTCATCGTCGGCACTGCAGTGGAGTAGAGATCTGAATTTGGCACTTGAACGGATTGCATCACTCGGAAAACCGGTGGCAATCTCCGTATTTACTTCCGGGACATTTGCTTCGCTTCATGATACGGCCGGCGTAAACTCTCCGATCCGATCCAAGGAGGAGACGATTGAAGCTATAAGAAATAGTTTGAATGCGGATATCACAATTTTGGAATACAACCTCTATTTTCGAGATATCCTCTCCATGCTGCGGTATATCAGAGGCAGCGGTGTGAGTGGTGGAAAGAGGATGATGGAGTATCGTCAGATCAAAACCATTCTTGAAAGATACAGCCTGCCCTATCTCGAGTTTGAAGTGGTAGTTGCCCTGAGTGAATGATCATGCTTCCGGCTTTTCATACGTTTTTGCCGAAAGATTTGAAAAAAACTTCAAAATCTTTCGCACGAAGCGGTTTGGAAAATAGGTATCCTTGAATCATATCGCATCCGATTGACATAAGAAACTCCATCTGCTCCTTTGTCTCCACCCCTTCTGCTATCGTCTTTTTCCCAAGGCTTTTTGTCATAGAGACAATCGCTTTTGTTATCGTAGCATCCTCTTCGTCATCTGGAAGATTTTTTATGAAGGCCCGATCTATTTTCAGCGCATAGACAGGGAGCTTTTTCAGATAAAATAGAGATGAATAGCCGGTTCCGAAGTCGTCGATAGCCGAAAGTATACCGTGATCATTGAGCAGATTCAACCCCTTTTCCACAATTTCCAGATTTTCCATAATAAGCGATTCCGTAATCTCTATATGCAGCAGTGTTGGGTCTATTCCAGAGTCCATGACTGTCTGCAGCAGTGTCTCGAAAAAATTGCTGTCTCTTGTAATCTGTTTTGTGGAGATGTTTATAGCCACGGAGACAGGTATTCGGATATCACGCTCCTGCCAGCTGTTTATCTGTCTGCATGCCTCTTCGATAACCCACTGTCCAACTTTTTCTATAAGATAGGACTCTTCCAGAATTTGAATGAATTCTGCAGGCGCAACAAGCCCACGAACAGGGTGGTTCCATCTGATCAATGCCTCTGCGCCGACGACCTCCATTCTCTTTAGATCTATCTGTGGCTGATAGTAGAGTTCGAACTCTCTGTTGTGCAGCGCTTTGTTTAGTTCATTTTGAAGCCGAATCTTTGTCTGTATAGTCGTATTTATTTTCTCGGAGTAGAATATATATGTATTTCCACCCTGTTTTTTAGCCATCTTGAGAGCAGCCTGCGCAGCTGTCTGCAGATCGTCGCTGCCATGTGCGTCTCTTGGAAAAAGAGATACCCCGATACTGACGGTTATATAAAGCTCTTCATTGTCCACAACGATAGGAGTGTGTGAAATTTCATTCACTTTTCTTACAAACTTCACGATCTCTTCTTCGTTTTTGATATTGAAAAAGATCATGGCGAACTCGTCGCTATCGTATCTTGCGAGCTGATCTTGCGGCCTCATTATCCGGCGAAGATATTCCGCCACTTTAACAAGAACCTTGTCGCCAAATCCAAATCCGAAAGTTTCGTTTATCAGTTTAAACTGGTCGATATCTACCAAAACTACAGCAAAAGCCTCTTTTTGGTAGTTTCCGCTATAAACAGCCATCTGTATGCGCTCTTTGAACAGATGCCGGTTTGGCAGACGGGTAAGAAGATCGAAGTTGGTAAGAAACTCCAGATGCTCCCTGTTTTCCATAGTCATAATCGCAAAGGATATATCGTGGCATATCTCTTTTAAAAGGCGTATCTCTTCTTCACTGAATGGTTGCGGCTCATTTGAATAGACTTTCAGGATAGCTTGAATCTCGGGACCGCTATGAAGAGGAATATCTACTCCTTTCTTTTCATGCCAGATAGGAATAGTCAGTTTTTCGTGTATATAAAGGCCCTTGTGCGTTTCGCTTTTACTGACATACCCTTTCGATTTCAGCACATCGACCAACTTTTTTATATTCTCTTTTCCGCTCTTTTTGAGCTCCTCCTCTATATTTTTGTAAAAATAGGCCGTTTCGGAGTATGCAATCGGCTTCAGGTCTGTTTCGTTTTCTACTTCTGCGATCCATGCAAACTTGAATCCGCCCTCTTCTACTATAATCTGGCATATCTCCTGGTAGAGCTTCTCCTTGTTGTCGGAGCGTATGATCAGTTCATTCACAGCACTTAAAACTCTATAGAGGCGATTTAGGCGTGATAGTTTTTTCTGTATTGAGAGACGATCTTTTATGTCTCTGACGATTTTGACTATATAACTCTCCTCATCGAGAACGAAACGGGCGTAGGTGACCTCTACGGGCTTGTACTCCCCGGTTTTGTGGTCTATTATATATATTTCAGGAATCAGACCATAATCTTTCTGCTTTGCAGTCTTAATCGTTTTTTCTATTATCTTTTTGAACTCTGGAGGGTGCAGTATGAAGACCTCTTCTCCTATCAACTCTTTTCGCTTGATACCGCTAAAGCCTTCGATACGATGGTTGACTTCGACAATCTTCAGAGTCTGGGCATCTATCACTACGACTCCGTCGCGCATTGAGTCGATTATCGTGCTGTATTTGCGATAAAGTTTTTTGAAACGGTTTTTGTCTTCGTGAAAATATGTCTCCATGAAAAGGTTGGTGTCGAGCATAAGAAGTTTGTTCAGCGCAGTGGCAATATTCAAGGTTTTATCGTCTGTTTTTGGCACCAATCTCTTTATGAGAGCAGTATAGTATGCCGAAAAAGCGGCTGCAAAGTATTGTGGTTTTATATCTGCATGATAAAACAGATAACCGATGCTTACGCGATTTTCCGCATACGAAATATCGTAAGGGCCGCTCAACATATTTGAAAAATATCCTTTCACTACCTTTTTCAGATCCGGCTCGATCTTTTTGTAGCTTTCGGTTTTGACCAGAGATTTCAATTTCCGTAAAAAAACGGCATCGATATCTTTTTGAAGTTTTTCGTAGCTTTTGGAGAGCTTTTTGAGGGTTTCTATCTCCTCCTCTCCTATCTCA
>WFUN01000058.1 GCA_015484905.1 Hydrogenimonas sp.
GCTCCATATATAGAGCGTTTAAAGCCATCGCCGATATTAAAGAGATATCGGTTTAATAAGGCCTTTTGAGAAAAAATGTTCGATACTATAATCATTGGTGCGGGCATAGCTGGCATAACTACTGCCTACTGGCTACACAGTGCCGGACAAAAAGTTCTTCTTATAGACAGAAAAGGGCTTCTTGCAGGTGCAAGCGGAGCCGCAGGGGCTTTCATATCTCCCCGTTTGGGCAAAGGAGGGGAACTTCAGCGCATAACAAACAGAGCATATCTTTTCGCTCTGGAGTTTTATGAGGAAAAGACACCGGAAAGTTTCTTTCAAAAAGGTCTCGTTCGAATTCCAAAAAACAGGACCGATGCTGAAAAATTCGAAAATTTTATAACTCACCTGGATGTTCCTTTTAGAGTCTGTGACGAAGAGGATATTTCATTTGTTGCGAAAAAACATTTGAAAAACGGAGCACTCTGTTTTTTGCAAAGCGCCTTTGTTGATCCGATGTCGGTTGCAAAAAAACTGCTTGAAGATATAAAAACGGCTTTTGGCATAGATGCCAAACCGTTCCGCAAAGGCGATATGTGGTGTATAGATGGATATCTGGCCAAAAACATAGTTGTTGCAACGGGTGCAAACAGGCTTCCTTTAAATATTCCATATCTTGAAATAGGCGGGGTTTGGGGTGAACGTATCGATGTAAAAAGCGACGCCTCTATTCCTATGTCCTTGCACAAACATATCTCGGTTTCTGCAAATATCGATGGAAACGTTCGCATCGGAGCAACACATGTAAGAGATGGCTCCAAAAGTGAGATTGAGCGTCTGAATGATTTGATAGTAGGTGCCATCGATCTTGTGCCGGAACTTAAAGATCAGAAACTGACACGTATATATGCCGGCCTGCGCTCTTCTGTAAATGACCATTTTCCTATTGCGGGGGCCGTGGCGAATGCGGAAAAAACGATAGAAAAATTTGGAATGTTATCGAAAAAAGATAGGATCTCTTTGAAAGAGGTTCCAAAAATAGAGGGGTGTTATTTCACAGGGTGCTTTGGTGGCAGGGGTTTTGTTTTCGCTCCTTTGATAGGCAAGATGACGGCAGATGTGATTCTTGGCAACGAAAATATCGAATCGGTTCTCTCTTCAGACAGATTTTTATTGAGATATATGCGCAAAAAAAAATTATAGACCCAGCTTTTTTATATCTTTTACATAAAGAATGTTTACTCCCTGTCCTGTCTCTTTGACATCGATATCGATACGTATGTTTCTTGAAGCTTTGTACTGAATCACAAAGCTTGAAACAGTATCGTTACGATAAATTATACGAAGTCTTTTTCCCACCCTTTTTCCTATCTCTATACCAAAACCTCCTTTTTCTCCGGAGAGTATGTTAAGAGTATCGAACCTTATGCCTGTGGCCGAGCCGATAGCGTTTTTAAGTCCCAGCCCCAGAAGCATTGTAGCGATAGAGCCACTCGGTTCGCCAGATGATCTGAACGCCTCGCCTGCAGGTACTCCAAAAAGAATATAACTCATTATGTCATTCTGGCTCATAGGCGGCTCTGACGAGAACAGAAACAGGGGTTTGGCAAGTGTATGACTTACATATATATTGAATCTGTAAAAGTCCAGTTCATACAGAATATGCAGGTCAAGATATGGGTTTACGGGGCTTGCTCCCACAAAGTAGATCTCTGAAGGCTGAATGAGAAATCTTTTATCCGCAGTAGTGATTTCACCGTTTGGTATTTTGACGATCCCTAAAATTCCAAAAGGTTTGCCGCTCTCTTTCCAAAGAGTGATATCCGGTATAAAATCTGCGGACACTTCTGCTGTTTCGTACTTTAACGCTTTTTTGGAGTAGATTCGTATATTGACTCTTCTTTTTGTATTACTCGGCTCTTTTATATCCTGTATTATCACGATATCCTCATCTTCTACTACATATTCTTTTGGAGGTGAATAAGTAATGAGGGCATCTCTTACGAACAACTCTCCTTGTGCACCTATCTCTTGGGGCGATATGTCTATTTGGATATTTGCATCGGCAGTGATTTTTCCCTCCGGCCCGCTATAGTGTGCTTTGTCTCCCACGATTCGGAATTTCCCCTTTTTTGTTTTCAAGCTGTAGAAACCTTTTGCAGTCAACGTATCGAGTAGGCTCAGTTTTTCAATATCGATAGTCATGTTTTCATCTAAACTTACAACGGAAGGGCGTTTTTGAATGAAACGGCGATCTTTGAATGTTATGACATAGTTGTCTATAGTTGCACGATTTTTTTTCAGTTTTCCTCCAAAACTGGAGTTTAGGCCATAATAAAGATGCTGTGAATCTGGTCTGATGATATACCATGGAATATCTACATAAAATCGTACAGAAAAGGTATCAGAAAGCGTGATATCGAAACGACTCTTTATTTCTGCATCGATCATGGTTTGTGTCGTTACATTGAAATCTTTCAAAAAGGAGTGAAGTGAATCGATATGTGCATCGAAAACAATATTTGCGGTTGCGTCCGCGCTCAATGAGCCATTGGCGTCTAACGACAAAGATCCTACATGGGCCCATCCTTTTATAATGCCTTCTTGTTCGAAAAGAGTGAGATCAGCTTTGTCTGTAATAGCACTGAACAGTTTTTTCTCTTTTGAGAGATACAGAAAAGTAGTTATCTCTGTTTTCAAAGTATCCGGAAGGTTCTCCCAAATTCCTCCCTGCGTATTTTTGGGAATCACCGACGATCTTACAAGAAAACTCCCCTTTTTCAACTCTATAAAACTTTTGGTAGAAGAGTAGTTTCCATCAAGCAATACAACACCTTTGGCTGATGGCTCGGGAAAGAAGTGAGCTGTTATATCCGCCTCCATGCTCAACATCTGTTCGGAAAATATGGCCGGAAGATGTTCGATGTAGTTTGGTTTATGGGGCTTTGAAGCTGCATGCAACGCAAAGTTTCTGTAGTCTTTGCTGTAAATATCAAGAGTGAAAGGTCCGACATATGTCTTTGCCATAAAAAAGGCACGGTCTCCCGTCGCATCTATTTTGAACTTTTCAAACGGCAAAGCGTAAACGTTTTTTTCGATTTTGCCATCGATTTTCGTAATGAATGCACCAGAGGGAGTTAAAAACGCACTTTGACGTATATCGGCAAGAAGTTTTGAAGAGTGCAGAGTATATGAGGTTTTTACTTTGAAAAAACCTTGATTTATCAAATACTCAATATCCGCTTCTATGTCCGAAACGGAAATATCGATATCTTTTATATCCAACTCAGAAGCAATAGCTGTAGATACTTTCACCTTTTTTTTCTCAATATAAAGCTCTATCGGAAAAGATTTAGGCATGTTTTTGATATGTGCGGCAATTTTGCTCATATATAATCTGGAAAGAGCCAGTGTTCCCGTTGCATGAAAAGCCATATTTTTCAATGAACCGTCCAGTTTAAACCGCGCATAGGGTGAATAAAAAACGGCAAAAATATTTTTTATATCCACTCCTGTTTGGGACACTTTTATGTTTTTGGCCTCCGTTTTAAATTTTATAGGCTGTTTGGAGACGACTTTCGCACTCTTTATCGAGACATCTCTTATATATAGTGGAGGAAAAATAAAATTGGAACCACCGCTTTTTTTCACTCTTTTTTTTAGATTGTTCGGATATATCCTGACTCCTTCAGCAGCGATTTTTTCTATAGTCGGTTTCCAGTTTACGAGCCCCATGATTGAATAAGAGATATGGAGTTTGCTGATTTTGACCGCTTTTTGAAAGGAGATATCGTAAAGAGTGACCCCGCTTATAAGTGATCCTTCGACATTGTCAAAGGTGACATCCGCATTTTTTAGCAGCTTGTAAAGGGTGATTTCGGCTGTTTTGGGGTGAGCTGCAATATAAAAAATTATGCCGAAAACAACGAGTAGACACTGTAATATTATTGCGAAGCGGTTGTAGAGTCTCTTCATCAGAAGAGCTCTCCTACATGAAAATGCAGAGTATAGCTGCTAAAATCCTGTGCATTGAATCCAAGGTCGAAAGCGATAGGTCCGACTGGGGTCATATAGCGAATACCCGGTCCGATACTTGTATAAACTTTTCTATAGTCCGGGATCGATTTTTTCCCGACATATGTGATGTCACTAAAAATTACTCCTCTGAATTTTTTTGCAATATCAAAACGGTATTCCACTGTAGCTTCTGTCAAACTGAATACACCTATGGGGTTTCCCAAGCTGTTTTTTGGGCCAAGCTGCCTATATCCAAACGCTCTGTTGGAGTTCATCCCTCCGGCATAAAAACGGTAAGAAGGCGGAATATGTCCCTGTTTGGATTTTATTACTCCCTGTCTAATACGAAAGGAGAGAGTATTTTCCCCAAGAGGCATATGGTAAACACCGGTAAGATATAATTTGTAATATGTCGCATCCGAAAGCGGAGACTTTACAGAGCCGGATGCTTTCGCCGTCACTCTGTAGCCTTTCGTCGGATCGAGTATCGAGTCGCGTTTATCGAGATCGAAAGCGGCTGTGATTGATGTAATTACAAGTTTTCCGTTAGGAAAATTTACTACATCGACGGAATCTGTAGTTACCGTTTTGTCTATTATCACGCCTTCTTGAAAGATATAGGGCCAAAAAAGCTGTTTTAGCGTACTCTTGACAAGAGTCGATCGTTCGTTGTAACCATCAAAGACCTCATCGTTGTAGCCGATTTCGGTAGCAAAACGTCTATGACCGGATATCGGCATGCTGTATGTGCTTTTAATATAACGCCTTATCTGTGAGTATCTTGTATTGATATCAATCGTTTTAAGATTGTTGGGAAAATTTCTGTGCTTTACCCCCATTTGAACACTCAACCCTTCATCGCTGCTGTAACCGGCACCGATACTGAAATGAACCGGTTTCGGAAACAATGATACGGATACTGTAACGGGAACCGAATCCCCTTTTCGCTGTGTATCGTCTATAACGACCTTTTCAACCCCTTCGTTTGCATATATCTCTTTGTAACTACGACGAATAGCTTCGGTAGAATAGACGTCCCCCTCTTTGAAATGAAGCAGCGAACGGATTATTTTTTTATCGACATTAGAAGGGGCGTTTATGGAAACAGTACCAAAAGTGCATGGCTCATTGGATGTTATATCGTAAACGAGATAGGTTAGATCTTTTTGTATATCTACAAAAGCTTTTGCATTCAGATCTACGTTGCAGTAGTGATGATCGGCATAGTACTCTTTAATTTTCTCTTTACTTTGTATGAATTTTTCCGCAACAAAAACATCACCTTTTTCAAAAGGTATAAGTTTGCGAATGTCGAGTTTTGAGATATAGGAGATATCTGCAACGGTAACCGGACGGTTTTCTTTAATATTCACAACGATTTTATCGCCTACAATAGTGTATTTTACACGAACATGATAATAGCCGTGGGATTTATAGTAGTTTTCTATTAAAGGAATAAGTACGGGTAACTTTTGTGGATCAAGTTTCGGTCTCTTTTTCCAGAATTCGAAAAAATAGGGCTTTCTCACTCCTATAGCTTCGAAAAGAGATCTCTCATCTACCGATTTGTTGCCTGAGAATTCCAAATAAAGAGGTTTGGAAAATAGCAGCGAAACAAGTATAAAAAAGAGAATGGCTGCATTTTTCACCATCTCTCCTCTTTTTGCTATGATTATACCAAAGGAGAAGAATGAAAACCGTGATTTTCGATCTTGATGGAACACTTGTAGACACCGCCGATAACATTACCGCTTCAATAAATCATGTCAGAAGAAAATATTACGGGATTGCACCGCTTACAAAAAAAGAGATAATACGTTCCATGAACACTCCGGGGCTGAATCTCGCATATGAGTTTTATGGCGTCGAGCATTACGATGAAAATGCAAAAATTATGTTTGAAGAGCACTACACCCGTCAATGTGTACACAATGCAAAGAGCTTTGATGGAATTTATGAGATGCTGAGTATTTTGAAAAAAGATGGGTTCGAAATGTTTGTTGCTACCAATGCGCCGACAAAAACCTCCAGAATCATTTTAAAAAACAATATGATCGAACCCTTTTTTGAAGATATAATAGGGGCAGACAGAGTCGAACATGCCAAACCTCACCCGCAAATGATCAGGAAAATTATTCGCGGACGTCCAAAAGAGTTTTGCTGGATGGTAGGTGATAGTCTAAAAGATATTATGGCAGCAAAAAGCGCCGGCATAACGCCCATATTTGCACGATGGGGCTTTGCAGACTCGAACCTCCCCATCCCGAATATCGAAAAAAAAGTGAAAAAACCGTCAGATATCTTAAAAATTGTTCATGTTTAAAGTATATTAAATCTATTGGGAATATAATGCTTTAAAACAAAGATGTGATTCAAAGGAACGATATGGACAAAGACCTGGAATATATCCTAAAACACGTTAAAGACAAAAAAGTTAAAAAACATATAAAAGCTGTACAAAAAAAGCTTGACTCTCTTTCGAAAAAATCCGTATTGAAACTTTTGGCAAAAGGAAAAAGATTTGACAAAGTCATAAAAAGTATAAAATATGAAGAAGAGCTCATCAAGCTTCAGATAGAGCTGATAAAACTTCAAAACTGGATCTTCGAAAATAAAAAAAGAGTCCTGTTGATATTCGAGGGTAGAGATGCGGCGGGCAAAGGAGGAGCGATAAAACGTTTTACGGAACATTTAAATCCACGCAGATATCGTGTCGTAGCACTCAAAGAACCAAACCCTATAGAAAGGGAGCAGTTCTATTTCCAGCGATATTTCGTACATTTGCCAAGTGCTGGAGAAATAGTCTTTTTCAACCGCAGCTGGTACAACAGGGCGATTATCGAGCCTACATTCGGATTTTGTACTGATGAGCAGTATGAAAAATTTATGCAAGAAGTCCCCGAAATAGAACATGCACTTATAGACGACGGCATGATGA
>WFUN01000059.1 GCA_015484905.1 Hydrogenimonas sp.
ACACACTCAGAGCTGCTGCAAAGCAAATGATTAGTTTCATTCGTTACGCGGCGACAGCCTCTTGGATATATCCCATGATTTCATCGACCAGCAGTGGATCCTCTTCTGATATGAATGTGATTTTCTCTTTAACTGCATCGGGGCCGTATTTGCGGGCCAGTCCGCCAAAACTCTCTTCAAGAAAAGATGTAGCATATCCTTCCGTTCCATCGAGAATGACCGTTATTTTATCTTCTGCTTTAAAAGCCGGCTCAAGAATTTTTTCACGGAATTCCTGTCCAGAATTTGGTCCATCGTCATAATATCTGGCTCCTGGTGCATCAGAAAAATCACGCGCAATATTTATGATTTTCATGAAGCCTCCTTTCTGACTACTTTCCATGATAATAATGTCCCATGAAATTTATCATCCATCTTTATAGCACGGGATGAATCAACAAAGCCTTTATTTGAGATTATAACGAAATCTTTAATATTTCCTGTTTTAGTCAGATCATTCATTTTGGGCAAGCCTTTTCCTCTTTCAAATTGTCCAGTTTTTGTTCTAAAATCTCCATCAAGAGCGGAGCGTATAAGTTTATGGTCTATTGCTGTCCCGGGCAAGAATATTTTAGAAATAATTTCTTTGAAATTTTTTCGAATAGTTTTGGGAATTCCGACACCGCTGTCAAGAAAGACGAAATGCACATCTCCATCTCCAGTGTAGTGGGCCATGAGGTACCATTTCTGTTCAACATGAGCCTTTTGTGCCGCATGATTGTGCGTATTGGCCATAGCCTCTATGACTATGGCGTAGATGGCTCTCGTGACGGGTGTGGTGCCATTAATGCCAAGATGCCTCTTGACATAATTCAAAACGTCCTTGACAACTTCTGGATGGACTTTTTTACCCTCTCTTATCGTAAAAATATCTGCATCGCGTCGATAGCTTTTTGTCTTAGTTTTGACATAATTCATAAATCCGGATTGTTGCATCATTTTTCTGCTTTGAATATCTTGCGGAAAATTGCCTTGTATACTGTATTCCTCGTGCCTTTCCTTGATCTCTTCTAACAGAAGTATGAAGTACAATATAGCGTCAGGAGTGATGTTCTCTACATGTCTACTATCGATAAAAACCGGCTTGTGATCTTTAATATGCTTAAATAGTTTTTCGAAAATCTTGATAGTTTCATCGAAAGCATACACTAGGCTGAAATTTAATGGCAATGTTATTTTATGTCTTTTTGGTGGCTTAGTACTCTTTTTTGACACACGAGTATACTCTTTTGCCTCATTGATATAGTACCCACGATAATTCTTTCCCTTCCGTTTAAGTTCATGCTTAAAGCGTTTTTGTGTGTAACGGGTATGATAGGCTCTGTCTTTGATTATCATTGGATATATCGTTTCACTGGTCTCTCAGCCTTTCCTGCGCGGCGGTTATTGAGCTTTAAACATATTTCATGAATTGCACTTCGGAGATTATTCTCACTTTCCCGCCTGATTCTCGTTTTTTTATGGCATCTTCGAGTTTTCGTCCCAGAGCTGAATGCGCCCACTGTGAACTGCCGCCTTCTCCAACAACAAGGTAGTCGGTATCGTAAGTTACGCCTCTTTCGTTTACGCGTCCGCCTTTTTCTTTGACTATCGCCATGAGGTCCTTGCGGCTTCTGGCGCTTGTAAATTTGCCCGTAAAAACGAACTCCTTGCCTTCGAACTCGACAATTTCCGGCTCATCGAGCAAAAAAGAGGTGCTTCCCTCCCCATGGCTAAAGTAGTCCTTGTCCTCGCCCGTCAGGCGTTTTAGAAGATCGATCAGTTCGTCATGAGCTTTTCTGTTGTCGATTTCCTCATCCAGAAAATAGGAAACTTTCGCTTCTATGGATTGGAAAATGGTCGGTACATATACTTCGTTCTTGCGGAACCATTCTCTTAGATATTCAGCCTCTTTGCGGTTGATTTCACCGTCACTCAACATCCCTCTGCAGATGCCGAGCAGTTCATCGACTGTACGGTCTTGGATACGTTTCATGTTTTGTAACCTGGCTTCGTGAGACAGATCTTCATAGTCCATATTCAACTCCTTTCGATTTTACTTTTGATGGGCATTATCCTTTTTTTACTGTTGCTCAATGCGCTTGAACTCTTTTATTTTCATGCAGACGAGATATGCCTCCGCCTCATTTCGGAACTTGTAGGTCGATACCACCGCTCTGCTCCTGCCTATCCAGTAAATCGTTACGGCGCGTTTAACCAGACGGTGTTGATAACATTTGAAAATATTATGCATTTTTATCTCGTCTTTACGGAACCTTATGCCTTTTTCATCAACGACGAACCGGTAACGTCTGGCGATTATTTTGTCATATGCCATAAACAGGACCATCGGAAAGACAAAGAAAACCACAAACATTATAAGCATGATCCATAACCAAAGAAAAGGAGTCTCTTTTGACAGTCCCAAAAACGATCCGATAGGCTTGAGTATTGCCTGTTGAGAGATGAAAAGCATCGCCATAGGGGCGACAAAGAACAAGTAAAAGAAGAGACCGAAATTGGCCGAAAGGTTGATATTTCTGGCATCGATTCTTGTCGGCATCTCTTCACTGAAGACATTGAGCGTTTCCACAGAAACGAGTTTTTTTATTTGAAGCATTTTTTGTTCGAGTTTTTCTATGTCGCCTTCAACTTTACCGACGCCCTGCTGGCCGTGGTTGATGTTTTCACTCATCGATGATGCCCTGAAGTTTCCATATATAATAAAGCACCTTCTTCTTGGTGTTCTCGTCAAGCTTCAAAGCCTCTTCGCAAATTTTTTGGGCTATAACATCTTTTTCTGCTCCTTCTACACCCTCATCGCCCGAACCAACACCGGAGACGCGGACATCGGAAGAGCCGGAAATGTTTCCAATACCCTGTATGCCGCGGTTGAAATTAGACTGTATCACTTCCGCCTCCCCCTCGCCTGTAAGCAGGTAGGTTTGTGAGATCGGGATTTTTGAGGAGATTTGGACGGCGCCTTTTTCGGATATTGCGTTTTTATTTACCCACTTATTCAAGGTTGAATAAGGAATGCCTAGCGCCTCTGCCATCTTGCGACGGCTCTTGTACCCACCAAGTTTAGCCGCTTTATCAAGCCTCGTACCTACATCATCCATAATAGTTCTCCAATATATTTCCAAAAATGGACTAATCCTCTTGACAAATTAGTCCAAAAAGTATTACAATATGTCCAAAGTATCACTAAATATATCGCCAAATTTGGAAATATATTTAAATTAACGCTAAAACATTATACCAAATATAAAAGGATCGAAAATGGGCGAAGCACAAGTAGAGAGATTCTACGGCATAAGCGGCGGAAGTACAGACCACGCAAGGAGACGATATGCAAAACAATTGGCTGCTGATATGGATGCTAATCGCCGCTTTGGTGATCTGGTGGATGGAAGAAGAGGATTAACCCGACTTCGGCTTCGGCGTGGGCTTGTCAGCCTGCGGCCTGTAGCCACGCTCTTCGCTCTCAGGCATCGGGCGTTGAGGCGGCGTGATCGGCTTGACGCTGGATGGTTTCGGTTTCTCTTTGGCCACGGTGTGCTCCTTTTGGTGGATTGCAAGACCGCAATAGATGACAAAAGAGATAAGCCCGGCCAGACTCGCCCACAGTGCCATGTGCATCCATTTTGCCAGGTAACCCATGATTTTGGTGTTTTCGCCGATGGCGCCACTTGCCATGTTGATCAGCACGCTGATGGCTTCGGCTCTGGCATAGGGCGATCGGTAATCAATCTTGTCTGCCATAAAATCGTCATCTTCGATACACCCGTAATATTTGATGCGTCGTTGCAGCATAGCGGCTACGATCAACATGACGGCCAGGGCGGCGAAAAGCCAAAAGGCGTAAAGCCATACGCCCTGGCCGTAGATGCCGCTGATATGCAAAGAAAATCCGATAAGCAGGAGATTGATCCACATGATAGTGCGCATGTTTGCAAGTTGGTGAGGCATAGAGACGCGCAGAACAGTATCGAGAGTACTCCTTTTTGCATCGAGGTGAAGCTTGAGGTTGTAGGTGTAATCTTCGGCTTCTTTCAGGGTTCTGGCCAGACGAAGTTCTCTGGTATCCATCTTGAC
>WFUN01000060.1 GCA_015484905.1 Hydrogenimonas sp.
ATGCTTGTTGTAGCCGTCCTGCCGCTTTTTGGCTACATCGACGTTACGCCCATAGAGACAGGAGCAGATCCCGGACTCGGCGGTTCGGTGGCGATGTCCCTGTCTGACAAAAAAGGAAATACAGACAAAACGGAAATCAGTGGCGATCTGAATATCAAATATGACAGTAACGGAAGCTACGCCATATGGTTTTTTGGAGGATACAAATATACGGATACGGAAGGGAAGTCGATTGAAAACAGAGGCTCGGCCCACCTTCGCTATCTCCATAAAATCACCCGGGCTCTATATTTTGAAAGTTTTATACAGACCGAAAACAACAGGATCAACGGAATAAAAAACCGCTCGGTCGCCGGCTGCGATTTGAGGTGGCGTTTTCTCAATACCTCTTCATACGCAAAAGCGTATGTAGCCGCCGGGACCATATATGAACAGATTCGATTCGTACATCCACAAAGCGACCCCATTCAGCACAATATACGTTTAAGCAGCTATCTGTTTTACACAAAACTGTTTGAAAAAGGCGCGCGCTTAAACGCCTATCTTTACTTCCAGCCAAAATTAGAGAGTTGGTCCGACTACAACTTATACGCACTTGCAGAGTTCAAAACACCTATTTACGAGAACTTTTTTCTACTCTTTTCATTGACTTACAACTATGACTCCACGCCACCAAAATATGGAAATATACAGAGTATGGATATGGAGCAGAAAGTTTCGTTGTTGTGGAAGTTCTGACCTCTGAGGCCTGTTGGCCGAAGAGGTCTGGCCTCTACAGATTTGACTCGAGATACTTTGTATCGAACCTGTTTTCTATGAAATCGGGATTGCGCATCATTCGGCGATGAAAATCTATCACCGTCTTTATTCCACCGACTTCGAACTCGTCCATCGCTCTTTGCATCTTTTTTATTGCACGATCTCTATCCTCGCCCCACACGATTACTTTGCCTATCATCGAGTCGTAATGCTGCGGAATGATATATCCGGCATGGGCATGTGAATCTATGCGCACATCTTTTCCGCCGGGAGCTATCCACTTATTGATCTTTCCGGGACAAGGCATGAAGTTTACCGGGTCCTCCGCTGTAATACGGCACTCTATCGCATGCCCGCGCAACCTTACACTGCTTTGTTCAAAAAGTTTTTCACCTTCGGCGATCCGTATCATCCACTCTACGATATCGATTCCGCTCACCATCTCACTGACACAATGTTCTACCTGCAGCCGGGTGTTCATCTCCATGAAATAGAAATTTTTATGTTTGTCTACCAGAAACTCGAATGTGCCGGCACTTTCATACCCTATATACGTGGTAGCCTTTACAGCGGCCTCATGAAGATCTCTACGGGTCTTTTCATCAAGAAAAATCGCCGGTGACTCCTCTATAAGCTTTTGATGTCTTCTTTGCATCGAGCAGTCCCGCTCTCCTATATGCACAGCGTTCCCATAGCTGTCGGCAAGAACCTGCACCTCTATGTGACGTGGATTTTCGATGAACTTCTCCATATAGATGGTACCGTCACCAAATGCGGTTATAGCCTCACTTTCGGCAGCGAGATAGGCATTTTCTATATAGCTTTCATCTTCGACTACACGCATTCCACGGCCACCTCCGCCGGCTGCTGCTTTCAAAATGACAGGAAAGCCCATTTCGCGCGCAAGCTTCTTGGCATCCTCTATCGAGGCGATGGCTCCATCGCTTCCAGGAATAACCGGTACCCCAGCCTCTTTCATTACCTGTTTCGCTTTGCTCTTGTCGCTCATCATCGACATAACTTCCACGCTGGGCCCTATAAACTTGATATTGTGGTATTTACATATCTCCACAAAGTTCTGGTTCTCGCTCAAAAAGCCGTACCCTGGGAAAATGGCGTCACACTCGCTGACTTCGGCTGCCGCTATAATGGAAGGAATATTCAGGTAGCTCTCTGCACTTTTTGGTCCGCCAATACATATGGTCGCATCTGCCAAATGCAGATAACTGGCGTCTTTGTCCGCCGTGGAGTAGACCGCCACCACCTCTTTGCCCATCTCCTTAATGGTTCTGATGGCACGCAGAGCGATCTCGCCACGGTTGGCCACCAGGATGCGTTTTATTCTGGCCATCTGATCAGACCTTCTCTACAAGAAACAGAGGCATATCGTACTCTACCGGCTGCCCGTCTTCCACAAGTATTTCAAGGATTTTGCAGTCAAACTCCGCCTCAAGCTCATTCATGATTTTCATCGCTTCGAGTATGCAAAGAGGCTGCCCTTTTCTGACTGTATCGCCTACATTTACGAAAGGAGGAGAGTCCGGGGAAGGGGAGCGGTAAAAAGTACCAACCATCGGCGAAGTGATGTATACCGCATTGTCCGGCACACCCTTTTCTCCTTCGCTCTGTGTCTGTGAGACCTGCACAGAAGCCGGGTTTTGTGCAGTCGTCTGCTGAACGGGTGCTGATACTGCAATACCCGCGGCACCCTTTTCAAGTGTAAGGCCAAAGTCTCCGTTTTCGATTTTCAATCTGCTCAAACTGCTGTTGTTAAAAACTTTTATTAGATCTTTAATCTCTTTCAAATTCATTGTTTTCTCCGATATTTTGGGGATTTTAATTTGATATAATAACAC
>WFUN01000061.1 GCA_015484905.1 Hydrogenimonas sp.
GAGTAAAAACAGGTGTCGTAAGAAGACGCCGACACAAAAAGATTTTGAAGCTTGCAAAAGGCTTCTACAGTGGAAGAAGAAAACACTTCAGGAAAGCGAAAGAGCAGGTTGAGCGAAGCCTGGTATACGCTTACAGAGACAGAAAACAGAAAAAGCGTGAGTTCAGAAAGCTCTGGATCATACGTATAAATGCAGCGTGCCGTCTGAATAACATGAACTACTCCACATTCATGCATGGACTCAAAAAGGCTGGAATCGAGCTCGATCGAAAGATCCTCGCCGATATGGCCATGAACAATCCTGCGGCATTTGAAAAAATTGTCGAGCAGTCTAAAGCGGCTCTGGCATAAACTATACTTTATATATGTGCCCGCATCTGCGGGTGCCATCTTCATAATTTCTCTAATTGACCCAAAATATTTTGATATAATCTACTGATTTAAACAGATTTCGACAATCATACTGAAAAAATTGACAAAGCAGCATAATGAAGATACTTGTTACCGGAACAGCGGGATTTATAGGGTTTTTTCTTGCAAAAAGATTGCTTGAAAAAGGTTATGAAGTTGTCGGTTTGGACAATATAAACGATTACTATGACGTAAAGTTGAAGTATGGCCGCCTAAGGGACCTCGGTATTGCCGAAGATGAGGTCGAATATGCAAAGAGAGTAGAAAGTATCAAGTTCGAAAACCACTCTTTTTACAGGATCGACCTGGCTGACTGCGAAGCGATGGAGTCGCTTTTTAAAAGCGAGAAGTTTGATGCAGTATGCAACCTGGCGGCCCAGGCGGGCGTTAGGTACTCTCTTGAGAATCCGGCGGCATATGTGCAGAGCAACCTGACTGGCTTTGCGAACATTCTGGAAAACTGCCGCAACCATGAGGTCGAAAATCTCTGCTACGCCAGCAGTTCGAGCGTATATGGCCTTAACAAGTCGATGCCGTTTAGGGTGAGCGACAGCGTAGACCACCCTGTCAGTCTCTATGCCGCCACGAAAAAGAGCAATGAACTTATGGCCCACACATACAGCCATCTTTACGGCATAAAGACAACTGGACTTCGGTTTTTTACCGTTTATGGTCCCTGGGGCAGGCCAGACATGGCTCCTATGCTCTTTGCCGATGCCATCTTGCACGGCAGGCCTATAAATGTATTCAACTACGGAAAGATGCAAAGAGACTTCACATATATCGACGATATAGTTGAAGGGGTCGTACGGGTAATCGAGCATCCGGCCGAGCCGAATGAAGATTTCGACTACCGCGCTCCGGATCCGGCTTCGTCCCCTGCCCCGTACAGGGTCTACAACATAGGCAACGGCAGACCCGTAAAGCTGCTGGAGTTCATAACGACTCTTGAAAAGCATCTCGGCAAAAAGGCGAAGATGAACATGATGCCTATGCAGCCCGGAGACGTGGAGGCCACATGGGCCGATACGAGTGCACTGGAAAAAGATGTCGGCTACAGGCCGTCGACAGATCTTGACAGAGGGATAGGGGAGTTTGTCAAGTGGTATAGAGAGTTCTACTCTCTCTGATGCGGAATGCGGCAGCGTAAAAAGCGGGATTGGAGCCAAGAGAGTTGATCATCGGCAGGATAAAATCGAGGACGATGCGGGATCTGCTCAAGGTTCTCTGGGGCAATGTAACGGCCCAGGGACTTGGGTTTGTGACTATCGTTTTGATATCCAGGGACCTCGGTCCTTCGCAATACGGTATATTTTCTCTGCTTCTGACGATCTTCACGATCTCAGTCCAGATTTCGGACTTCGGAATATCCACATCCTACGTAAAGTATACGAGTGAACATTTGGCGGAGCGCAGAGAGATATTCACAACCGTTCTTCTTGCTAAACTTCTGCTTGCCGTTTTTGTGGTGATATTTTTGAGTGTCGCCTCCGACCGTATATCGGATTTCTTTTTTGAAAGCGACAGATATGGCGGCCTCATATCTCTGGTGAGCGCCACGGTCGTTTTCCACTCCATATTCGCTGCGGCTGTAGCTCACTACCAGGCCATTCAGAATTTCAGAGCCTATTCGATGCTGAAGATCGTCCATAATGCCATGAAGCTGGTCGCGATTGTAGCTATATCTTCGGTTTTTTCAAACGATCTGCACCTCGACTATTTTTTGATCGCCTACTCCTATGCGGTAGTGCTGCTGCTCGTACTACTCCTGTATAAAAATTTCGGATATATAGGCGGCTTCAGTCCGAAACATCTGCTCCATATCTACAAACTCGGTTTCTGGATATTTCTTTCGTCCATCGCGACGATGATAATTATGCGGCTCGATATAATAATGCTGCAGAAGATGAGCAACTCTGCAGAGGTGGGCTACTACAGTGTCGCGTTGAACCTCGCGATGATATTTCCTCTCATAACCGCCAGCCTGGTTACAACGCTTCTTCCCAAAATGGATAGCTTTTTGAAGCAGCATGATATAAGAACATATGTTTTCAGGATTCTCTCCAAGGCGAAATATGTAGTAGGTGTGCTGATAGTGCTCGAGATATCGTCGTTTTTTCTGATAGAGCTGATTTTCGGCAGCGGTTACCGCGGAAGCGTCGCCGTTTTTCAGATACTGCTGGTCGCATTTATTTTCGGAGTTATCGTCAATCCCATTTCGCTCGTTATGCTCTCTATAGAGAAGGCGCACCTTCTGACTCTGCTCAACTGGATACAGCTTCCTTTGAACTATGTCGGAAATCTTATTCTCATTCCTCTGCTTCAGGCGGAAGGGGCTGCGATAAGTACGGTGATTTTGCGTATATTTGGCGGTGCTTATATAATTATCTATCTTCTAAAGGTGCGGGATAATGTTAAGTAGATTTAAAAAGTATCTATTGAAGAGAAGAATGGGGATTTTACACAAAAATATCGATATTACCGAAAACTCCACATTTGGAGATTGGGAAAAAATTGTTTGGCACGACAATATTTATATCGGGCCGTATGCGTATATATGGGCAGTTGGAGGCCTTGAGATATGCGAAAATGTCATAATCGGCCCGAGAGTGACCATACATACGTCAAACCACAGATTTGAAGGGGCTTCTATGCTCCCTTACGATGGGTTTAGCTACCTTAAAAAGGTAACTATCGAAAAGAATGTCTGGATAGGAGATTGTGTCATGATAGTACCGGGGGTTACGATAGGAGAGGGAAGCGTCGTAGCTATGGGTAGTGTGGTCACAAAAGATGTCCCGAAATTTTCCATAGTCGGCGGTAATCCGGCACAGGTTATAGGAAGGAGAGATGTCGATCGCTACAGAGAGCTGGACGAAAAGGGAATGCACTATATGAAGCTTAAAAAGCTTGGCAGAGTGAAATGGACCTATCTCGATGGGTAAAAAGATAGTGATTTCCGGCTGGTATGGTCCAGGGAATATCGGAGATGAGGCTATACTGCAGGCTATGGTCGATATATTCGAAAAAGAGTTCGAAGGGTGCGAGATCACGGCTCTCTCGTTCGATCCGGAATATACGAGAAAAACGCAGAATATCGATGCCGTCATGCAGTACCCTTCAGGAAAGAGGAGGTGGATTAAGTCTATATTGAGCCTCGATATCGGAGGAACCATCAGGGCAATAAAGGAGTGCGACCTCTTCGTCATGGGCGGCGGCGGGTTTCTCTCCGACTGGCAGCCCAACGTCCCGAAAGATTGGCTCAAGCAGTTTAGAGTCGCAAAATATTTCGGCAAGGAGACATGGCTCTACAGAGTCGGAGCCGGCCCGTTTTTGCATGAAGAGGGCAAAAAAACGACAAAATACTACATTGACAATTACGTTGACAAAGTAAGCGTAAGAGACAGAGCCTCTTACGATGAGCTTGTAAACAACGTCGGGGTCGTGAAACCTGTAGAGATAGAGATAGACCCGGTCGTGCAAATGGATGTAGAGAGATATATGAGCGGCAAAAAGAGCCAAAACTTTATCGGTATGATCTATACGGAGTATTTTAAAAGCAGATTTTTCAAACCGGAGCTCCGAGGGAGATGGGATGCGCTTTTTGAGGCTTTCTGCACACAGATCGAGAGCGTCTTGGAGCATGGGTATGTACCAAAGCTCATCTTTTTTCAAAAGGGTATAGAGAAAGAGCTTTCGCAAAGGTTCATCGAGAGGTTCGGTGATAGAGTCGCGGCAGAATTTCCCGAAGACTACAAAGAGGCTATCTACATTATGGAGAGCTGCAGGGGCATTGTAAGCTTCAGACTTCACGGGAACATTCTGGCCTACGCCATGAACAAGCCGTTTCTTCCGATAATCTACCACCATAAAACGGCCGGTTTTCTGGAGCAGATAGGGTTTGAAGAGAGCGATATTGCGCTCGAAGTCGGGGAGGGCGAGAACTGGAGGGAGTGCGAGATAGATAGTACCGAGTGGAGAGCGAAAACCGACAGCTTTTTGGAGAGGTTGGGATGAGAGTGGCTCTAATGACCGAATACAGTATGATCGGGGGAGGTGAGTCCAACCTGCTGAGCCTTGCCAAAGAGCTTGCAAAAAGTGTGGACGTTACACTCTTTTGTCACGGCATCGTAAAAGAGAAAGCGCTTGAAGAGGGCCTTGACGTAGAGGATTTCATGACGCAGAAGAGGTGGTTTGGGTCCATTCCGCTAATCGGTTACGAGAGAGCTCTTACAGAGAAGCTGAACGGTTTCGATATAGTGCATGCATACTCGATAAACGTGCTTCCTCTGCTCTTTTTCGTCAAAAGCAAAAAGGTATGGACCAACCACGGATACTGGGAGAGACCTTTCGGAGTAAGAGGTTTCGTGATCGACAAAACAGTCGACAAGGTGGTATGCGTATCCACGGATGTATGCGCCGGTGCGAAATTCGACGAGTCGAAAAAGAGAAAGATATTTCTCGGCACCGATTTCGAGGTAGCTGAAAGCAAAAGGAGCGATTTTGATAAAAAATCGGTAGATATTGTCTGCATAGGAAGGTTCCAGCATATAAAGGGGCAGGATCTGCTGATAGATGCTTTGATGGAGCTTTCGAAGAGCTCCGAGAGTAGAGTAACGCTCCGTTTTGTGGGGGATGTCAACAGGTCCACCCCCGAAGATAGGGAGTTCAAAAATATTCTGCTCAAAAAGGCAAAAGAGGCCCTCTGTGAAAAGCTCGATATCCGCTTCGAAGGTTTCCGTTCCGATGTTAGGGGCTATATAGAAAGATCGGACCTCGTCGTTATCCCTTCGAGGTACGAGTCGTTCGGAATGGTGGCGATAGAGGCACTTGCATGTGCAAAGCCCATAGTGGCTCCGGACATCGGCGGCATAAGGGATATAGTCGACTCCGAAAAGGTCGGTCTGCTCTTTGAGCCGCGAAACAGCCGCGATCTTGCGAAAAAGATCGAAAAGGCCATAGAGAATTACGGCTTTTTCAGTCCGAGCGCCTCTTTAAAGAGGGCGAAAGAGTTTACCGTAGGCAGGCAGGCCGAAGAGCATATCAGGCTGTACGGGAGTCTTTTGGATGGTTAAGGTTCTGCTCGTTACCCATTCGTTTCCCTATCCGGAGCACAAAGACGGTGTGGCGAAAATAAACTACAATCTGCTTGCGAACCGAAACGGGTATATAGCCGACCTGCTTACCGTCGACGACAGCGGACATAAAGGGATAGAGGGGGTGAAGATAGAGTACATACCCTTCATCGAACCGCCGACAAAAGCCGAACTGCTCTGGAGGTGGCTTACATCGACATACCCGATAAATGTAATAAAATATGAGAGATATATGGATCTTTTGGTTCGAAAACTCGAAGAGCTTCACAAGAACTACGATATAGTCCATCTGAGTTCACCGTTTTTTGCAGGGCTCCATTCGAAAGCCTCAAAAGAGCTTCAAAGAAAGCTTATGCTCTTTCCCATAGACTCCGTATCTTTGAACAAAGAGAGGATGCTGGAGAAAGAGAGGTCTATAAAAAAGTGGGCGGTGACCGGTATTGAGCTTTTTAAATACAGGAGATTCGAGAGGCTGAACTATGCAAACTACAGAAAAACGGTATTCGTATCCGATGTCGACTCGGATTATGTAAAGAGGCTTAATCCGGCGATAGAGGCCGAGTCCATACCAAACGGAGTCGACATCTCCTACTTCAAAAGCTGCGGCAACATAGAGGAGGAACCGTTTTCGCTGGTCTTTACCGGAGACCTCTCCTATCCCCCAAACGAAGATGCAGTAAGGTTTTTTATCGAAGAGGTTCGCCCGCTGATAATGAAAAGAATACCGCTGAAACTCTACGTAGTCGGAAAGAGGCCGAAAGAGTGGCTTAGAGAGCTCGATAGCGAAGATATCGTGGTTACCGGCTTTGTGGAGGATATAAAAGGATACATAGAGAGAGCGGGGGCGTACATTTCTCCCCTCAGATTCGGAAGCGGAATCAAAAACAAGGTGCTCGAAGCTATGTCTATGTCGAAGGTGGTCATCGGTACCCCGATCAGTTTCGAGGGGATAGAGATAAAGAATGGCAGAAACTGTATAGTCGTGGAGTCAAATCCCGCTAAAATGGCCGCCAAGGTGGTGGAGGTTCTCTCCGATCAAAAGAGGTGCGAGCATATTCAAAGAGCCGCCAGGAAGCTGATAGAGAAGAGTTACTCCTGGAGCGGCATTACAAAACGGTATGCAGAGCTCTATGAGAGATGTATGAAAGAGTGTAGAACCGAAAAGGCGAGAGAGTCGCAATGAGTCTCTGCCGAATAGCTTTTGTCAATGTAATGGATGGATACTCAGGAGGCGAGATAGTTCTCAAAAGGCTGATAGAGGGGCTCGATCCGAAGCTTTTCGAACCTGTTGTCTATACCAGAGAGACGAGGTTCTTGGAGATGCTGAGGTGCGACAGATGTTCGGTCGTCGTTATACCTCGGCGGTATCAGTTGAGGTTGAAAAGAGGGCCGAAAGCCTTTTGGGAGGCAATGAAGAACTTTTTTGCAAGCGGCAGGTATGTTTGGGATATGAAGTATGACAAAAAGGTCGATATCATACACTCCAACTCTTTGACATCGAGCATCTATTTCGCGTTCTGGGCGAAACTCTTCGGGGTAGGTTTCGTAGCCCACAACCATCTGATAAGGAGAGGAAAACTATATACTATTCTCTACAGATATATCGGGGCATGCTCCGACAGTGTGGTATGCGTCTCCGAAGCGGTAAAGAGGTGCTGGAGAGAAGCCGGTGTGGCGGAAGAGAAGATAAGGGTCGTCTACAATGGGTTGCCGGATGATTTTTTCCAACATTAGCTCCATAGATCCGGGGAAGGGTCTGCTGGAGTTTGTCTGTGCCGTAGAGAGGCTTTCGGAGAGGTCCGATCTTCTTTTCGAGATTGTGGGGAAGGCCTCGGAAGTGAACAGGCCTTTCGAGAAGATGCTGAAAGAGACGATTGCGCGAAAGGGGCTCGAGTCTTCCATCGTCATGAGGGGATTCATCGAAAATATCGGCGCATATCTCGACAGTATCGATGTGCTGGTGCTCTCCTCCACCGTGGCTGAGGCGCTGCCGACCGTTATCATAGAGGCGCTGGCTAAAGGAAAGATTGTCATAGCTACCGATGTGGGAGGAGTCTGTGAAATAGTCGATGAGAGCTACGGAAATGTGGTGGTCCCCCCCGGAGATTGCGACGCTTTGAAAGAGGCGATAATCGGAGTCGCGAACTATGGGGATGAAAAGCGTGATCTGATTGCGAAGAGAAACAAAGAGATGGCGAAATCGAAATTTTCTTTAAGCGAGCAGGTGGAGACGATGCAGAGAATATATATGGAGATATGCCGAAAATGAGCCTCTTTTCGCACGGCAAACTTGTAACCGTAATGCAGTACTTTACGGAGGGCGTAGAGGATTACTGGCACACTATCTATCCGATTACGGACCCTGTAGAGCGAGAGAGAGATCCCTACCTCTACTTCTACGATATCTCCAAAAAAGCGACCGGCTTCAAAGGGCCTTTCAGTGACGAAGGTATCTACCTTTTCAGGGGCTATGACGGCCGGTGGCACATCCACGCTTTGGAGACCGCACAATATGCACTGGCCTGCTGGCTGGCGTGGCGCGAGAGTTTCGATGAGGCATGGCTTAATCGTGCGTTGAACCACTGCGACTGGCTCGTGGAGCATCAGGAGGATGACGGCGGCTGGAGAATAGGGCACAAAAACCCGAAATTTAAGGATCTGCCTACCCCCTGGCCCTCCGCTCTGGCGCAGGGGCTGGCGATCTCGGCACTGCTTAGGGCATACAGATATACCGAAGATAGAGGGTATCTGCGGAGTGCGTTGAGTGCATTTGAGTTCCTCGACAAAGATATGGCCGAAGGGGGTGTGAAGAGATCTTTTGAAAAAGATGGAGTGTCCGGATTTGTCTACGAGGAGTACCCAAGAAGCGGCCTCAGCGGCGTATTGAACGGCTACATATCGGCGGTTCTGGCCATATTGGAGCTCTGCGAAGTCGACTCTAAGCATAGGGATGTTTTGAGCGAGAATATCGAAAATCTTCTTGCGATCCTTCCGCTCTACGATACCGGATACTGGAGCCTATACTCCCTTGACGGCGAGATCGATAGCGGGTTCTACCACCGCCTTATGACGAGGCAGCTTCAGGTTTTGAGCCAAATAGATAGGAGGTTTGAACCTTTTGCAAAAAGGTTCAAAGAGTATGGAGATTCGTTTTTGTCTGCATCAAGGGCACTTTTAAAAAAGGTTGGGAGCAGGTTGTGAAGATTCTTCTTGTTCACACATACGGCCTTGGCGATATGATTATGGCTACCCCGGCAATAATGAATCTTGTCGAGTGCTACCCTGAAGCACAGATAGATCTGCTCATATTTCAAAAGCTCTCAGAATCTCCTGTTGTCAACGCCCCTTTTGTAGGCCGAATCCACTACTGCGATTTCACTCCAGCCTCCATCATCAAAACCGTATCGAAACTAAACGGGATCGGCTACGACCTCGCTCTTCATACATCGGGAACCTCGATTTTTAAAATGTCGCTTCTGATGCTGGCTATAAGAGCGAAAAAAAAGGTGGGTGAGTATGGCAGTCTGAGGGTGCCGTGGTACGATCTTCAAAGAAGAAGGGCGGAGGGTGAGCACAGAGTGCTCTCCAACATAGGGCTTGTGGAGACTCTATGCAACAAGAGAACAGAGATCCGCCCCCTTTTTTTCCTGGATGCCGCAAGCTTCGAGTTTGCCGAAGACTTCATGAGGCGTAACGGCCTGAACGGGAAAAGGGTTCTGGCGATACATCCGGGGTGCAACGAAAAGTTCGCCAACAAGAGGTGGGAGGTCGAAAAGTATATAGAGCTTGTAAAGAGGGTTTTGAGAAAGATCGAAGATTCGGCCGTTCTGATCATCGTCGGTCCGCAGGAGCGAAAAGAGGGTGAGACGATAAGAGGTGCCGTACCCGAGGCCCTGCTTGTGCAGAGCGATCTGCAGAGTGTCGCCGCTCTGATTTCTAAAATAGGCCTGATGATAACGAATGACTCGGGTCTGGGCCATATAGCATCATGTTTCGATACTCCCACCCTTACCATATTTTCAAAAAAGAGCCACGCCGATGTCCGCAAGATAGAGCCGTACGGTGAAAATTCGCATATAGTCGATTTTAGAGAGCTTGCAACCGACGATGAGGTGTCGGCGGTTTTTTCCGAGATAGAGAGGATAGTCAAATGAGCGGTCTGGTTTCGGTCATCACGCCTATGTACAACGCCGAAAAGTTCATAGGTTCCACCATAGAGTCTGTAT
>WFUN01000062.1 GCA_015484905.1 Hydrogenimonas sp.
ATCAAGGCGAGCTATACCAACGGCGTACTTGAGATAAAAGCGCCATTTAATACCTATCTTGCCCAGGAACGAATCAAAGAGCTTGAAAAGCCGGGCTCCATCGCCATAAAGATTGTCTCGGACCATTCAACGTAAACAGTGGAGGCATTGAGTCGTAATTTAAAACTGAGTCCCCATTGTAAATTCGAAGTTGGAAGTTTGATCTCCCTCTTTTTTCATTAAAGGGCGGGCAAATATCAGACTGATTGGGCCCATTGGAGAAAACCACTCTATTGTCACTCCGGTACCGGCACGCTTTTCATCTGTAAAGGCATTCTCTCCGATCATTCCATAATCCAGGAAAAATGCCAGTCTCATCTTTGCCGCATCGATTAATGGTATACTGGCCTCCAAAGAGTTGGAAAAAGTATACTTGCCCCCCAACAGGTAGCCATTGGCGTTTTTATCCGAAATGGACCCCGACTGATAACCTCGCACGGTACGAATACCTCCCATAAAGAACTTCTCGTTTACAGGCAGTTTCTCGCTCCATGGAATAAATCCTACTCTGGCTTTGTAGCGAAGAATAAGATCGTAATTGATCTCATCTTCCAATCCTCTGAATATGGAAATGTTCAAATAGTTCTTGTTGAATCTGGCACTTCCTCCAATTCCGGCATATTCCATACTCGCGCCAAATATCATACCATGGCGAGGAAGATAGTAATCATCCGTATTATTGAAACGAACAGACGGGGTGATGGCACTTGTATCGAAAGGTTTATCGTAATAGAGATCGTAGTCCGGATAATCGGGATTCATTCCGGTAAGCTGGGTGCTGAAATATTGATACCCAAGTCCCAGATGCCAGTAGCGTGCTATCTGTCGTCCTATATTTATGGATCCACCTTTTCTCTTTTCGGTATAGTCGTATGATTCATACTGAGAATTGTAGGCATTGAACCCTGCACTGTAGTCACTGTCGAAAATCCTTGGATTGGTCACATTTAGGTTGAAATAGCTTCTATGTCTGGAAAAATCGAGACTGACTCCTACAGAAAGTCCGCTTCCAAAAATATTTCTATCATTGATGGATGCATTGATGATGAAACCATCGTAACTACCATAGCCTCCTCCCAACATTATATTTCCGGTCTGCGTCTCTTTGACATTTACATACAGGTCCATCTCGTCTTCGCTAACACGCCTCTCGTCAATGACGACATTTTCAAAATATCCTGTCCTCATCAAAGCGGATTTGGAGTCTTTAAGGTCGGTCAGATTGTAAGTATCTCCTGGGGCCAGAAATATTTCACGTCTTATAACACGATCGAGAGTTCTATTGTTGCCTGATATTACGACATCCCTTATATGAACTTTTCTGCCTGGAAATATTCTGTATTTGACCACTGCTGTATGATTCTTTTCATCTTTTACGAAATCCGGAACAACACGTACATACGCATAGCCCTGGTTTGCCACCTTCTCTCTCATCTTTTGCATATCATGGCGCAGATCGTCTATGTTGAAAATCTCACCGGGATCTACCCGCAGGTTCCGCTTCAGCTCTTTTATATCCACAACCGGCTCAGCCAATTCAATCCGGACATCTTTTACCCTGTATACCGCGCCTTCTTTGATTTTGAAATCAAGTATCGCCGAATACTGATTGAAATCTACACGCAAAAGAGGAGATTCCACCTTTGCATCAAGATATCCGTGCCGCATATAAAAATCTCTGATTCTGGGTGCTTCATATTTCAGCTGGTCGATTTTCACTTTTCCATCGTTCAATCCCCACATCCATCCCATGAAATCCCGCTCTCTGTTTGCCATCACACTTTGAATATCCTCTTTGTCAAAATGTCTGGCTCCGCAGAGATTGAGTCTTCTTATAATTATGTTTTCGCCTTTGTTTACAAGAAATTTTATTTTTACACTGCCGTTTTTCAGTGTCTCTATCTCAGGCTCTATTACCGTATCGAAATAGCCTTCATCTTCTATAATGGCTCGTAGCCTGTTTTTCGCTTTCTCTATATTTCGTTCGTCATATATATCCCCTTTTTTCAAGCCGATTTGAGAAAGAAGCTCCTCTTTTTTATTTTCACCATAACCAATGAATTCTATTTGGGATATGACGGGTTTCTCTTTAAAATGAAATGTGAGAACACCCCTCTTTTCCGTTACCCAAATATCTTTGAAATAGCCTTGCGCATAAAGTTTTTTGATCGCCTCATCCACTTTCTCAATGTCAATCTTCTCTCCGGGAGCAATCTTTATTATCTCTTTTGCGATCTCGGGCGAAAGATGAATCAGACCATCGAACTCTATCGTTTTAATCTGTTGAGCGAGCGCTGAAATCGATGCCAGCAGGATGGCCGATACAATGCGTTTCATTCAAATCCTCTTATAAAATACTGCTCTTTTTAAAAAGGTTTCAATCTTATCATTTTTTCAATTAAACTGACGTTACATATGACACAACCGCCATATGCCGGCAGAGAGTTAAACTATATTAAACAGACTCTTGGCTACAATTTCTGATTGAAAGATGAGCTAACGAACAGGTAGAATGAATTGCAGATAGGCGTAAAGATACGATAAAGGACAATCATGGTAGTAGGGATAGTAGGGCTCGGGCTTATGGGTGGCTCTATGGGACTCGCTCTTAAAGGAGTTGGAGAAGTTGGAAAAATTGTAGGCTACGACCACAACCCGGAGCATTGTAAACTGGCTTTGGAACACGATCTGGTGGATGAAATAGTTACCTGGGAAGATATTGAAAAGAGCGATGTTATTTTCCTGGCGATTCCGGTAGAAGGAATCATCGAAGCTCTTAACAGACTAAAAAACGTGGACAAACACTCTACAATCATCGATCTGGGGAGTACAAAAGAGAAAATTGTAAAAAACATTCCTCCAAAAATTCGTAAAAATGTGGTTCCCGCACATCCTATGACCGGTACCGAAAAATATGGTCCCAGTGCCGCCGTGGCAAATCTTTATAGAGATAAAATTGTAGTCTTGTGCAATATTGACGAGAGCGGAGAACGCCAACGCATAACCGCATGCTCACTTTTTGAAGCGATCGGCATGAAAATAGTAACGATGGATGCACAAGAACATGACAGACATGCAGCATATATCAGCCACCTCCCGCATGCCATTAGCTACGCTCTGGCGAATGCTGTATTGGCACAAGAGGATGCCGACAATATATTGATTCTGGCAGCAGGGGGCTTTAAAGATATGAGTCGCCTTGCAAAAAGCTCTCCGGTAATGTGGGAAGAGATATTCAAGCAGAATCAGAACAATCTGTTGGAAGCGATGAACCACTTCGAAAAAGAGTTGCAGCTTTGTAGAAAGCTTATAGACGATTCAGACTGGGATGGTGTCAGAAAGTGGATGGAAGAGGCAAACAGACTCCACGATATCCTTTGACAACCATAAGGTCAAAGCCTCCTGTAAACAACTCTCATCCGCGCAATTTCTTCATGAGCTTCTCATATTTCCTTCTATCCATCTTCACTGCCCTGCCCTCAAAT
>WFUN01000063.1 GCA_015484905.1 Hydrogenimonas sp.
GCGTATGAGCTCTTCAATCATAAACGGTTTTTGTATGTAATCCTGGGCTCCTGACTTCAAAGGATCGGTAACGGTATCGTTGCTTATGTAAGAGACCATGAGAAGTATTATCTCATTTTTGAACCGGTTTATTATGGGATAAAAGTTCTGTCCGGAGAGATTGGTGGAGAGCAAAATGACGTCATAACACTTTTTTTGGTTCAAAGCATCGTTGACTGTAGCGAAAATTTCGCATTCATGCCCAAAGTCAATCAGTTTGCCTGCAATGCTTTGTGCCAGATAGATTTCATCTTCTACGATCAATATTTTCATGCTTTTGTCCAGTCGTAAAATTTTAAGGTTGCAACCGCAGAAGCTGCCATACCCTCTTTTTTCCCAATGAAGCCAAGTCCTTCTGTGGTGGTAGCTTTTATATTCACCATAGGAGATCCGATACCCAGCAGGCAGGCTATTTTTTCTCTCATCTCTTTTTTGTAAGAGGAGATTTTTGGTGTCTGCGCAATGATTGTCAGGTCCAGGTGGATAATGACAAAACCGTAATTGCGAATCTTTAAAACCACGTTTTTTAACAACTCACCCGAATCGGCATCGGCGTATCGCTCATCTGTATCAGGAAAAAGTTCGCCAATATCCCCCATTCCTGCCGCTCCAAGTAGCGCATCTATTACTGCATGAATTGCCACATCCCCGTCAGAGTGGGCCTTTAAACCATAATCTGAGTCTATCCGGATACCGCATATAACCATTTTTTTACCGGGTTCAAAAGCGTGGACATCATAGCCGGTACCTGTAAAACAGATATCTGTATCCGGTTTTTTGCCACTCAGGCATGGAAGGCGTCTTAAGTCTCGTTCAAATGTAAGTTTGTGAAGAGATTCGTCGCCATCTACAAAAACTACTCGACCATTGTTGTGGAATATGGCGCTGCTTTCATCGGTGAAGCTGTTTTCTGTTTTCAAAAAAGCTCTTCGCAGCGCATCGGTACGGCTCAGCTGTGGAGTTTGAATCAGAAGCAGCTTGTCTCTGTCTGCCGGCCGGCCGTCGTAATAGATGGTATCGTTCACTTTAATTGCAGGAACCGCGCACTCCGCATCACCGATGGCATCAAGAAGCCTTTTGCAAATCTCTTCAGTGACACAGGCTCTGGCTACATCACTGACAAGAACGAACGAAGTATCGACCTCTTCAAGGGCGTTGAGCAAAGATTTTTGACGACACTCGCCTCCTTCGACGAAAGTAAAATTTGCAAATCTACGCATATAGGCTATTTCGTCCGGATGGGAAGTGACAACTATCTTTTTAAAAAGGTTCATATTCTCAAAATTTTGGGCAACTTTTAGCCAAAGAGGATCTTTATCAATGCGAAGCCACTGTTTTTTCACCTCTTTTTGAAAGCGGGTTGCTCCGCCGGCGGCCATAAGGACAAGCGTTAAATCAGACAAAATCTCTCCTAAACCCACTTTTGTGTTACGAAAGTATACACAAGAAAAGCTTGCTTTTATCTTTTTTGTGATAGTTTTTGGATGAACAGTAACACTTTTATAGTTTGATGATTTTACAAAATTATAGAGATAAATTTTGAACCGGAGTGGAGGAAAGGATCATTAGTTATGAGAAAAGAGTGGGTTGAAAAACGTAAAAAAGATAGTGTCAGAACGCAGATGTATTATGCGAAGCAGGGTATCGTTACAGAGGAGATGAAGTATGTAGCCGGTGCAGAGAAGTTGGATCCGGATTTTGTACGCAGCGAAGTGGCGAGAGGAAGAATGATAATACCGGCCAATATAAATCATCTTCAGCTTGAACCTATGGCTATAGGAATGGCAGCGACGTGTAAAATCAATGCCAATATCGGTTCGTCGGCTGTGGCAAGTGATGTAGCCGGAGAGGTTGAGAAGGTAAAGATTTGCCAAAAGTATGGAGCAGATACGATTATGGATCTCTCTACCGGAGGAGATCTGGATATGATCAGGCAGGAGGTAATAAAAAATGCAAAAGTGCCTATTGGTACTGTTCCTATGTATCAGATACTCCATGATTGCAACAATAAAATCGAGGATCTTACGATAGACTCTATGCTCAAAGTGATTGAGCGCCAGGCAAAGCAGGGCGTCAGTTATTTTACGATCCATGCCGGTTTTTTGCTTCGTTCAATGCCTCTGATTGCCAAGAGAAAAATGGGTATAGTGAGTCGGGGAGGAAGCCTCATGGCTGCATGGATGATGCATTACCACAAAGAGAATCCGTTTTATACGGCATATGACGATATTCTCGACATTTGCAGAGAATACGATGTCTCTCTTTCTCTCGGCGACTCGTTGCGCCCGGGATGTCTTTATGATGCCAGTGATGAAGCTCAGTTGGGGGAATTGAAAGTGTTGGGCGAACTGACACTGCGGGCGTGGGAAAAGGATGTGCAGGTGATGATCGAAGGGCCTGGACATGTGCCATTGAACCAGATCGAACGCAATATGAAGCTTGAGCGTGAGTATTGTCATGAAGCGCCATTTTATATTCTTGGGCCACTGGTTACGGATGTTGCAGCCGGTTATGACCATATCTCGAGCGCCATTGGTGCTGCCGTTGGAGGATGGCACGGTGCGAGCATGCTCTGCTACGTTACGCCAAAAGAGCATCTTGGGCTTCCTAATGCGGCGGATGTACGCGAGGGCATTATCGCCTACAAGATAGCGGCGCATGCAGCCGATATAGCCAGAGGCCGCAAAGGTGCGCGGGATATCGATGATGCGATGAGTGATGCCAGATACTCTTTTGACTGGAAGAGACAGTTTGAGCTTGCACTTGATCCGGATCGTGCCCGTGAGTATCATGACGAGACTTTGCCGCAGGATATTTTTAAAGAGGCGGAGTTTTGCTCGATGTGTGGACCCAAGTTTTGCAGTTACAAGATAAGTCAGGATCTAATCGAAGGTAATGTAGACATCGACTCGTTCGATACGGCTGCAAGCTGATTTGGCAGTGAAAAAAAAGTTGAAAGGAGTGTAGAATGACAGAAAACCAAGTAAAAGAGGTACTCTCTACAGTAACATATCCTGGCTTTACGAAAGATATCGTAACTTTCGGATTTGTTAAAGATATTGAGATAGATGGAGACCGTGTCACCGTCAAAATAGAGATAACCTCAAGTGCTCCGGAAGTGAAAAAGGCGCTTGAAGAGGAGATCAAGACGAAATTGGAAATGGCAGGTGCCTGCGAGGTTATACCAATAATAGTTCAGCCCACAATGCCAAGAGAAACGTCGAGTCGTGGTAAAAACATAGCTCCACAGGTGAAGAACTTCGTTATGGTAAGTTCCGGCAAAGGCGGAGTAGGCAAATCAACAACTTCCGTAAACCTCGCCATCGCTCTGGCTATGGAGGGCAAAAAAGTAGGACTTTTAGATGCCGATATATACGGTCCCAACATTCCAAGGATGATGGGTATAGAGGATATGCGCCCCGAAGTGGTCGGAAACAAGGTTAAGCCTATCGTTGCATATGGTGTGGAAGTGATGAGTATGGGAGTGCTTATGGAAGAGGGGCAGTCGCTTATCTGGAGAGGAGCGATGGTGATGAAGGCGATCGAGCAGTTTTTGCGTGATATTCTCTGGAGCGATCTGGACATTCTGGTTATCGATATGCCTCCTGGTACTGGCGATGCCCAGCTGACACTGGCCCAGAGTGTTCCAGTAACAGCCGGTATAACGGTTACGACACCACAAAAAGTATCTTTGGATGATTCACGTAGAAGTTTGGATATGTTCAAGAAGCTCAATATTCCAATAGCCGGGATAGTGGAGAACATGAGTGGTTTTATATGTCCGAACTGTGGTACAGAAAGCGATATATTCGGACGTGGAACTGCAGAGGCTGTGGCCAGAGAGTACGATAGCGGGCTTTTGGCCCAAATACCGATAGAACCGGCTATAAGAGAGGGTGGTGACAGTGGTAAGCCGATTACCTATCATTATCCGGACAGCGAAACTGCCAAACGGTATATGAAAGCGGCGGAAAAACTCTGGAGTACAATAGAACGGATAAATGAAGAGGGAGGGGTAAGCAATGAAGCTATTCAGCCCACCACTCCTCCCGGTGTATCTGCCTGTTCCACTTCGGCAAAATCAGATTCCGGGGGGTGCGGCTAAAATCATTGGGCCCGACAGTGTACGGGCCTGAAGAGATTTTTACTTTTCAGCTGTCAACTCTTTCATGATTTTTTGTCTGTTTGAACAGAAGTTTCCGTTTTTTTCTATCAGAAAGAAGTCATTTACTCGATGTTTGCGTGTAGTTATTACCGCTGAGGCTATATCTATTCCCAATTTATCGAAATAGTGTGCAATATAAGCCATCAGCCCTCTTTGATTTGAAGTTTTAATCTGCATCGTAGCGTAACTTTTGGAGTGTTCACAGTCGATAGTGATCTCTTTGGGTTTTATGGTTGGCTTGGTCAGTTTGATAGACTTTTTCATATCGAACGAATCTTCAATAATTTTTTTGACCATCGGCATCTCTTCCTTTTCTATCCTATCATTGAATTCCAAAACAAAATATTTTATACCGTCAAACAGTTTGAATATTTCCATACCGACCAATTCGAGATGGCTGAGTTTACCGAGCAAATATCCGAGATTGATAGGGACTTTTCGATAGATCTCTATTTTAAGAGGCTCTTGGATCTTTATCTGCATGGCATAATCTGCGATATTTCCGGCGCGCAAACAGATATCTATGATTTCAGTTGCCGAATGTTTGATGAAAAAAAGGTTGGATTCGATCGATAAAATCTTTTTTTGCATCGGTTTGTCCAGAGCCAGAAACTCCGGAACTTTTTTTAGTGATTTTTCCCGTCTCAATCTCTTGGCAGTCTCATCTATTATTGCTGGTTTTTCCAATATTTCCGAAGCTGCAAAGTAGAGTGTTTTGAGCATTCTGTCTGTAAAGGCATTGTATACTCCTTCACCGACGGCTTTTACGTCGCAATAGGTTAAAATGAAAAGCATATCCAATAGTTTCTGGCTGCTCAGAGGGGCTGCGAATTTGGATATGGTGGACTCGTCATATATATCTTCATTGTGGATCGTTTTGGTCATTCTGGTATGGTAACGAACAAGCAGAGCCCCTTCCTTTACGAGCGAGTCGGGAAATCCGAGTTTTTTTGCATATATTCTGAACAGGTTGGCACCCACTTCATGATGATCGCGCACTCTGCCTTTGCCTGCATCGTGCAACAGTGTGACAAGCTTCAAGACCGCTTTTGAATCTCTATCCAGTTTTTGAAAAAGCGGTAGAAGTGTTTTGTGATCGAGTACATCCAGCTCTTTTAACGCACTTATTGAATGAATATCGACAGGAAAGTGGTGGTAACCGTCAAATTGCGGCAGATACATTATGCGCTTCATCGCTCCGATCGCTCCGGATAGTTTGCCGCTTTTATAAAGAGTCTCAATAACAGCCGCACTATAGGGAAGATAAAATATTTGACGAATCGCACCTATAAGCTGTCTGCCTTTGGTTTTGGGAATCTCTGTACGATCGATTAGGTGACAAAATGATGCATCGGCGATTATGGGTCTTTGCTGTGCCTCTTTTATAAGGAGCTTTAGGCAATGCAGAAAGGTTTTCGAGCCATGATCCCTCTTCGCGTAGAGTATATCCTGGCAGCGAAATATTCCTGGTTCCACGAACTCTTTTCTCAAGAGTGAAATATGCCTGCTGTCAAACAGATAAGGTTTTGCAAGCAGCCCAACCCAGTATGAGGTCTTTTTTCTGATGGTGTCCAGTGCATGAAAAGTTCTGCTTACCAGCTCTTTTTGGGCTTTTTTTGGATTCTCTTTCCAGATTCCAAGAAGTTTCGCAACACCAGGGACAAGCTCCAGTCTCAGAGTATCCTCTTTTTTGCCTGCGCTCAGATGTAGAGCCGCTCTGACACGGAATATAAACTCCAATGCGGTTCGATATTCTGTATAATCGGTTTCATCGATAACCGATCCAACCAGCTCTTTGAGACGGAATATGTTGTATCTAACAGATGCTATCCAGAATACAAGATTTGCATCTCTGATACCTCCCACGCACTCTTTGATATTCGGCTCCATTGATATGGGATATCTCTCGTGTCTCGTTTCAGATTCACCGATTTTGCTCAGTACATAGCTTTTGGGGTCGTCGCGACGAATATATTGCAGTTGCCTTTGCGTTTGCATCCATATGAAGTTTGAGCCAATAATAAAACGTGACTCCATAAGAGCCGTTTTAATGGTTATGTCCGTCTTCGCTACATCCGGCAGCTCGGTAATCTCATGAACACGATGTCCAAGTTGAAGGCCCGCATCCCAGGAGATATAGAGAATTTTTTCTATCAACTCTTTTATATTGTAACCCGGTATCTCCTTGTATACTATCATCAGGTCGATATCACTGTATACACACAGCTGCTCTCGTCCATAACTTCCTAGTGCTACGAGGGCAATCGGAACGGAGTTGCGCATCGGTTGAAACTCCTGAAAGAGTTTACGCAGTACAACTTTGTATATTTGAGATAAAAAGTAATCCAGTTTTCTTGTATGATGGACCAGGAAAGCTTTCCCTTGTGTCTCTTTGAAGATCTCCTCCAGATTCTCTTTATATTCACTGATAGCCTGTTTGAGAAGCCTGGATATCTGAAAATCAGGAGCGTTTTTGTCTAAAAGGGATTCTATTTCGATGTTGAGATCCATATGCGTGTGCGAGCCTTTTCTTTTTGGATATAATACCGAAAATTTTATCTGTGCAGGTTGTAATATGGATGTTGTGGAAAAGGTGTGCAGCAAAAAGCGCATAGATTTTGAGGATGCACTGAAACTTTATGATCTGGATCTTTGCACTCTTGGTGAACTTGCCGATCAAAAACGCAAAGAGTTATATGGCAACAAGACATATTTCAATATCAACCGCCACATAAATCCTACAAATATCTGCAAAGATATCTGCAAGTTCTGCGCATACAGCGCAAGTCGCAAAAATCCGAACCAATACACAATGAGTATCGCAGAAATTGTGGATATAGCCAAAAATTCATGGCAAAAGGGAGCCAAAGAGGTACATATAGTTTCAGCCCACAATCCGGAAGCGGGGCTTGAATGGTATCTTGGAATGTTCAGAGCCATCAAAGAAGAGATTCCGGATATACATATAAAAGCGCTCACAGCAGCGGAGGTAAACTTTTTATGTAAAGAGTATGGCCTGAGTCATGATGAGATTCTCGATTTGATGATAAAAAACGGTGTCGATTCGATGCCTGGAGGCGGAGCAGAGATATTTGACGAAAAGATCCGTGAATATATATGCAAAGGAAAAGTCTCCTCAAATGAGTGGCTTGAAATTCACCGCAAATGGCATAAACGCGGAAGAAAAAGTAATGCGACAATGCTTTTTGGGCATATTGAAAACCGCACCCATCGTATCGAGCATATGCTCCGGCTCCGTACCCTGCAGGATGAGACGCAAGGATTCAACTGTTTTATACCGCTTGTATACCAAAAAGAGAACAACTATCTAAGAGTTGAAGAGTTTCCAACCGGGCAAGAGATTTTAAAAACCATTGCGATAAGCCGTATAGTTCTTGATAATATTCCGCATATCAAGGCCTACTGGGCCAATGCTACGATTAATCTGGCTCTCGTTGCACAGGAGTATGGCGCAGACGATCTTGATGGAACCATAGAGTGTGAATCGATCCAGGCGGCTGCAGGTGCACGCAGCTCTTACGGCATACCGCTCGATGAGTTTGTACATCTGATAAGAGACAGCGGATTTATCCCGGTTGAACGGGACAGCCTCTATAATGAAATCAGGGTATGGTTATGAGGCACGTACATTATGACTATGAGACTTTTCTTGGGGATCTGCATACTCTTGTATCGCTGATACCAGAAAAATTCGATACGATAATCGCTGTAGCGCGTGGAGGTATGACGATGGCACATATGCTGGCGGAGTACTGGAATGTGCGCAAAGTTTTTTTAATCAATGCAATCGGCTATGAGAATACTCATAAACTCGGAAAACCAAAAATATCCAATATACCCGACCTTTATGGGTGCAACGATATACTTGTTGTAGACGATATCGCCGATACAGGAGATACCATGATGGCTGTGATGCAGAAATTGAAAAAAGTCTATCCAGATAAAAACTTCAAAACTGCAACAATTTTTTTCAGACCAGAAGCGAGGTTCCAACCAGATTATAGATTGAAAAAGACTAAAGAGTGGATAGATTTTTTCTGGAATGAAGAGTTGAAACGTTATAATTCTTCCAGAAAGAGATAAAGGCAGCCATATGGTTTTGATGATAGACAACTATGACAGCTTCACCTATAATATAGTACAGTACTGCCTTGAACTGGGTGCCGATTTGAAGGTAGTGCGAAACGATGAGATGAGCGTAGATGAGATAAGAGCTCTTAAACCGGAAAAGATCATAATTTCTCCGGGACCAGCAACGCCTGATGAGGCTGGTGTGAGTCTCGAAGTTGTCGAGATGTTTCATAAAGATACGCCGATTTTTGGTATATGTCTTGGCCACCAGGCAATAGCTCAGGCATTTGGAGGGAACATTGTGCGCGCCAAAAATCTTATGCATGGTAAAACTTCGGTTATGGAGGTGCACATAGAGTCTCCCATATTCAAATTTATGCCGGAAACTTTTACGGCTACCAGATACCACTCGCTTGTGGTGGATAAAGAGACCCTTCCGGAGTGTATCGTGGCTACTGCGTTCAGTCATGATGATCATGAGATCATGGCTCTGCAAATCCCCGGTGTTCCCGTTTTCGGTGTGCAGTTTCATCCTGAATCGATTATGAGTGAACATGGTCATCAGATGCTCGATAATTTTCTCAAACTATGAATCATGGGTAGAATGAGGGTTGCGGCCATATTGGTGCTACCCCTTTATATGTTAACCCTTTTATGGGTGGCATGGGATCTTCCGATAGGCCCCAGTGAAGCCAAGAGCTATTATGCCGGGCATGATTTGGTTTCATTTTTGATGCACCTGGGTGAAAAACTCTTTACAGATATCGGGTTTTTGGATATTAGGCTCCCTTTTTTAACCATCCATCTGTTAAATCTCTATCTTTTTTATAGGCTAAGTTCGATAATACTGAAAGATGAAGTCTGCATCTTCATATCTGTACTGATATACCTTTTTCTTCCAGGAATTGTCAGCTCTGCGGTACTGGCATCTTCAACTGGCTTGGTTTTGGCCCTATATCAACTTTTTCTGCTTTTGTGGCTAAAAGAGAGACGGTTGATGGCTATGGGTCTGCTTCCTATATTTTTACTTGTCGATAGAAGCAGTGTTGTTCTTTATTTTGTACTTTTGTTATATGCCCTGTTTCACCGGCAAAAGAGATTTTTGGGATTGATGGCTCTGCTTTTGAGTATCGCTTTGTGGAAGTACGGATTCAGTATCCAGGGAAAACCGAAAAACTATTTTGCAGATACTATCGGTCTTTATGCGGCGATATTTTC
>WFUN01000064.1 GCA_015484905.1 Hydrogenimonas sp.
TAAATATGCATATTATTTTGTATATTTTTTGATCTATTAAAATATATTCTTGCCTATTTTTTGTTCTTTTATAAAAAGGCCTACAAAGAGCGAAGTTTTTATACCTTTTTTTCAAAAAATCATCTAAATTTTCCATACTTTTTAGTATAAATTGGGCAAATATAGATTTTAAACTCAAAAAAAGCGGAATATAAGAGCGGTGTGCGCTTACAAATTTTTTATTTGTTACGATATTAAAAACAGATATTTCGATAATGCAGCTTATCGATTTGCAAGCTTTTAGGGGAGGAGATGGGATACTTATTTAAAAAAAATCTCTGGACGCTATTTTATATACTTTTTGGATTGGGATTGTCTCTACTGGTTCTGATCTCATACATGCAATATAAAAATGTTGAAAACGATCTGCGTATGGAACTGAACTATTTGACAAACGCCACCAAAGAGACCACGAAACACTATTTTACACAGCAGGAGATAATACTGAATATTCTCGACAGACAGCTTTTCGACGGCAAAGGCATACGTAACACAGAAAATATTCACTCTCTTTTTCAAAGTATCCTGAAGATCAACAAAGCTATAGCCGGATTTTCGGTATGTGGTCCAGAAGGAAACGTTCTTATAATCAGCAATGAAAAGAAGTTGTCCGAGATTCCAAATCTCAGACACTACAACAGTAATTTCAATATGATGTTCAAAAAGGCTCTTGAGACAGACAGGCTCGTAATAGGTACCGTCTTTTTCGATAAAGCTTTGAACAGGTGGATTTTGCCGCTTCATAAAAGCATCCGGGATAAAAAAGGGAACGTCGTGGCTGTTACATCCGTAGGCCTTCGTCTTGACAATGCCCAATCGATCTGGAAAGCGCAAATAGAGCCTGGAACTGAACTGGAAATTTTTCTGGACGATTCATGGTACCGCATATATTACAGCAGCCACCCACCTTTTAGAAATCCGGAACTTTACACAAAGCCTCTATCCATACATGACCTTGAACACTTTGAGGCCGGCTCGTCTCTTCTAAAAGAGGCTGGTATGACATTTGATAGTCTCAGAAAAAGCGGGGAGTGCGCTGTCGTACACTTTAAATCTCCTGATGCCGGGACATGGCTGGTCAGCTGGCAATATCTTCCCGAATACCGATTATGGATTCATTATCACCTTACTACAGACAGAATTTTGAACAAAGTCACAAATTACTGGATTATAAACGTCGTTTCATTTATATTTATATTCATAGTTGTATATTATCTTTTCTATATCATCAACTCTTTTGAAAAAAGAAAGTCCAAAGAGCTGTTGTATCAGGCTATGCACGACAACCTTACAAAATTGCCAAATCGAATGTATCTTCAAAAAAACATCAGCTCCTGGATATATGAAGGAGCCCCGCCTTTTAGTGTGGCATTCATAGATTTGGACAACTTTAAAAACATAAACGACAGCGTTGGGCACCATTATGGAGATTTGATGCTGGTTGAGGTGGCCAGACGCCTTAAAACTTCCATGCCAAAAGGAACCATGATTGTCCGTCATGGCGGCGATGAATTTATCATGCTGTGCCGTGAACATGAAACGAAAAAGCTGAGTCAGACTGCACAGACTCTGATAAAAGCCATCTCCGAGCCTTATGAGATCGAAAGTATGGAGTTTACGATAGGTGTAAGTATCGGAATCAGCCGTTACCCGCTTGACGGAACAAAACTTTTTGAACTTTTAAGTGCGGCAGATATTGCAATGTATCACGCAAAACGCTCAAAAAACAGTTTCGCCTTCTTTACAAGTGAATTAAAAGCACTTAGAAACAGATACTCTATTATCGAACAAGAGCTAAGAAGCGCGATAGAGAAAGAGGAACTCACCATTGTCTACCAGCCACAGATACGCAAAGACGGAACACTTCACGGTGTCGAAGCTCTTGCAAGATGGAAAAACAAAAAATTGGGACATATACCTCCGGATGAATTTATAAAAATTGCCGAGGAGAGTGGCTTTATGCCAAGATTAGGACACTATATAATTGATC
>WFUN01000065.1 GCA_015484905.1 Hydrogenimonas sp.
GTACAAAAATCCCTGATAGAGAATCGATGAGTCGAGGCTGCGCAGTTTGTCGCGTTGCTCTTTTGTTTCGACCCCTTCCGCAACGACGCCGTAATCGAACTGTTTGGCGATATCAAGTATCGCTTTTACAAGCGCTACATCATCTTCATCGACCAGTATGTCCCGTATGAAAGATTTATCGATCTTGATGGTTTCGAAATCGAACTTTTTTAGATATGAGAGTGAGGAATATCCTGTACCGAAGTCATCTATCATAAATCCTACTCCTTCCTTTTTGAAAAGGTCGATGAGCTTTTTTGTGTGGTCGCTCTCTTCGATCAATACATTTTCCGTTATTTCAAACTTGATTGAAGCGGGATTTATGCCACTTTTACGGATAATCTCTATCGTCTGCTCGAAAAATCCGTTGTAGCGAAGCTGTTTGGGACTCAGGTTTACACTCAGATAAAAAAGGGAGCGCCCCCCTTTTTTATTCCACTCCCGTAACTTTTCGCAAACCTCTTCTATTACCCAGCGGCCAATCTGCTGAATCAATCCCGACTCTTCCGCAATCGGTATGAAGTCTGCAGGAAAAACGGTTGTTCCATCCGGATGTTCCCACCTTAAAAGAGCCTCTGCGCCACGCATTTCTTGTGTCTGAATATCTACAATAGGCTGAAAGAGCAGTTTTAACTCTTTTTTGTCGATAGCGTGGCGCAGCTCTTTCTCCATGCGTATCGTCTTTTTGATCTGCTCATCCATGAAATCTTCATAAAAACTTGTAACTCCACGCCCCAACTTTTTTGCATGGTACATGGCTATATCTGCGCAGCGCAGTACTTCATCGAGAGACTCTCCCCGTGTTCCAATCATTACGGCACCTATGCTTGTCGAGACAAAAAGGCGATGTTTGTCTATCTTGTATGTTTTGGCAAGCTCTTTGTGGATCTTCTGGCTAACCGACAAGGTATGATTGATGCTTTGTGAAAGATTTTCTGAAATCATGGGCAGAAAAATGATGAATTCGTCTCCTCCAAGACGACAGACTGTATCGCTTTTTCTCAATATCTTCAAAAGTCTTCTCGCACTCTCTTTCAAAAGCTCGTCTCCGATATTGTGGCCATACGTATCGTTGATATGTTTGAAACGGTCGAGATCCAGGAAGAGCAGAGATGAATAAAACTTTTTGCGCCCGGCCTGCGCTATTTGCGATTCGTAACGATCACCGAGCAGTTTTCTGTTGGGAAGAGACGTCAAGGAGTCGTGATAAGCCAAAAATTCGGCTTTTTCAAGTGCTTCTCTCTCGCTTGTTTTATCTTCTATAACTCCTATGGCTCCTTCGAGTTTTCCATCTGAGCCTATAAGCGGTGCTATTGTCGCACTGATCCATATCTCTTTTCCACTGATCATACTCTTATAGGGGCCGTCATACTCCATTGTCTGCCTCTTTTTCACCACTCTTTCAAGTACTCTCATCAGTTTGTGGTCCTGCATGGTATAAAGATCCAGGCCGATGATTTTCTCTTTGGGGGCGTTTATCAGTTCGCTAAACGCTCTGTTGCAATCTACAACTTTTAAAGAGGTATCGTAATGAAATATTCCAGCAGGCGTCTGCTCCAGTATCATTTTCATTCTTTTTTGAAGCTCTGCCAACTCTCCTTGATGTTTTATATCTTTTTCCAGTATCGTGCCTATCTGCTTTATACTCATAAGCTGAATCGCTCCATAGAGCAAAATGGCTATTGACAATCCTATATGCAACCCGTCTGCGACAAGAGCGAGCCGCAAAGAGAGAGGCAGAAGCAGCATATATATATAGATTTCGGCAATTTTTTGATCTATAGCAAGGTTTACGGCGCTCGCAGAAGCTACCAGAAGAATGAAAACAGTCAGCAACAGTTCATAGACCGGATGGCCGTCAGGATAGAAAACGAAGGCTGCAAACCCCCACAGCAGAGCCATCGCTATGGCTTCTTTCATGAAAAAGCCATAACGATAATCCAGTGATTTTTGCTTATCTAAACATCCATTGCGTACTCTTATCAAACGTAAAAAAGATAGAGTCGTAACACAAAGATACCAGCCGATTAGAACAAAATGGTTTGCAAACTGCCAAAAAAGCAGAAGAATCACTGTAGCCATGCCTATTATGGCTGTCATGGTAACGGGTGATTTTTTGCAAAGCATAACGAGAAGGTGCTCGCGCAAAAACTGGTTTAAAACGGGACCTTCTGTTATCTTTTTGAAAGATCTCTGTTCTGTTGTGCTCTTTGATGGTTCAAACATGATTCTCCACTTGGCTCAGATTGTATTTCATGGCATATTTAAATATCATTCATCTTTTCAATTATGTGTTTGGCGATGGCATATCCCTGATTCAGGCCAAGAGCTATGGAGCCTCCCGACTCCTGAGTGATATCTCCGGCTACATAAAGGCCGGGTATATTTGTCATATAGTTTTTGTCGTGTACCGGTTTTCCTTCTACCATTTTTATGCCCGAACTTTGCAAAAAGGCGCTCGGTGTCGTTCCGCCAATGGCATATATCACCCTGTCGAATGTTTCCGGTTCTCTTTCTGCAAATATTACCCTTACTCTGCCCTTTTCGTCCTCCAAACCTGTTATATTGACCCCCAGATACGGTTTTAACTCTCCATGTGCGATAGCATTTGCAATGGCCGTCTGGTTTATCGGGTTTGCGCGCCTGAACGTCTCTCGTCGGTAGCAGATCACTACCTCGTTCTTTTCTGCCAGATCTATCGCATACTCCACAGCCGAATCTCCACCTCCTACAACAAGAATTTTCTCGTCATGGGTACATTTATCGAGAGTGTAATTGACCCTGTTTTTAATAGAAGGAGGGATCTTGTAATCTGGCTTGTTGGGTTTTCCCATTCTTCCTATAGTTACGACTACGTATCTCGTTTTAACTATGCCTTTGGAAGTCACTACATCGAATATATCGTCATTTTTGATAATTTTTTGTACTTCGGTATGTGTGCGCAGTTCGACAGAGTGGTGGGTTATTAGTTCATCGAAAAAATCGAGAGTGCTCTCTTTTGTACCATCTACGAAGTATATATTGCCATGCAACTCGACTTTTTGACCTCTCCAGTCTTTGTCCACACGTTTGTTGTCTTTATAGTACTTTCGTATGGTTGCGTTGTGGTTCTGATCTTTTTCCAGTATCAGTATATCCCGCAGACCGAGAATATAGCTTTCGACTGCAGCCGCGATTCCTGCGGGGCCCGCTCCTACTATAACCAGATTGTGTATCTTTTGCATTGTCTACTCCGGTGGGAAAATCTAATCAGATTATACTGGAAGCTCTAAAAAAACGAAACCTCTGAACTTGAAGATTTAAAAAAACGGCTCTTCCTTCATGCATATCGAAGTTGTAGCAAAAATATATTTCTGTTTCACAAACGGATGTCTCATGCAACGAAGTCAGGCACTTGAAATGGTTTGATAAGGTATAATATCTGTTATTAGAGGTGCCGGAGTTGTTTTCGGTTCGATCGCAGCGACGAAAAGTGAAAAGGGCTGTCCTATGAAAAACTGGCACACACTCGATGTAAAAGAGGTTTTTAGAATACTTGGCACTTCACCGGAAGGTTTGAGCAGTAAAGAGGCTGCCGCAAGGTTGGAAAAATATGGAGCCAACAAGCTGCCGGAACCTAAAAAACGGTCTGCTTTTGTAAGATTTTTACTCCAATTTCACAACATACTTATATATATTCTCATAGTAGCGGCAATAGTTACAGCCATGCTGGGTTACTGGGTAGATACCGGTGTAATTATCGGAGTCGTATTTTTGAATGCCGTTATCGGCTTCATTCAGGAGGGGAAGGCCGAAGACGCACTCGAAGCTATAAAGAAGATGCTCTCGGCCAACGCGCTCGTGGTGCGCGACGGGCGCCACGTGACGATACCGGCCGAAGAGCTGGTTCCGGGCGATGTGGTGCTGCTGCAATCAGGCGACAGGGTCCCGGCGGATCTTCGGCTCTTTAGGGTAAAGGGGCTGCAGATACAGGAGGCGGCGCTTACGGGCGAGTCGATGGCGGTTCAAAAGAGTACGGAGCCCGTATCTGAAGAGAGCGTAGTGGGCGACAGGCTCTGCATGGCCTACTCGGGCACCATCGTAACGCATGGGCAGGGAGCCGGTATCGTCACGGCTACCGGGGCCGAGACCGAAATAGGGCAGATAAGCACGATGGTTTCGCAGGTAGAAACCGTCACTACACCACTGCTTCGACAGATGGCGCAGTTCGGGCGCTGGCTGAGCCTCGCCATACTGCTTCTGGCGGCGGCAACCTTTGCGTTCGGCTACCTCCTGAGAGGCTACGGGGCGGCGGAGATGTTCATGGCCTCCGTAAGTCTTGCGGTGGCCGCCATACCAGAAGGGCTTCCAGCCATCATGACGATAACGCTCGCCATCGGTGTGCAGAGGATGGCGAAGAGAAACGCCATCATAAGAGTGCTTCCGGCGGTAGAGACGCTGGGGGCGGTCACGGTGATATGTTCCGACAAAACCGGAACGCTTACGAAAAACGAGATGACAGTCAGAAACATCGCGGCGGCAGAGGAGCTTTTCGAGCTTGCCGGCACCGGTTACGACCCGCACGGCGACTTTATAGCGAGCGGCAAAAGCGTGGAGCCTTCCGCTTTCAAGATAGCGGAATGGATGGCCAAATGCGCCGTTTTGTGCAGCGATGCCGAGCTTAGGCAAAGCGAAAGCGGCTGGGTCGTAAACGGCGATCCGATGGAGGGTGCGCTTCTTGCAGCGGCGATGAAACTGGGAGCCGATATAGAGAATGTAAGAAGAGAGTACCCAAGAGTCGATCTTATACCGTTTGAGTCGGAGCACCGTTTCATGGCCACTCTGCACCACTCACATACCAAAGAGGCTTTCATAGTCGTAAAAGGAGCGCCCGAGAGCCTGCTTGCGATGTGCGACCGGCAGATGCGAAACGACGGGAGCGAAGCGCCTATAGACAAAGATTACTGGAGCGGCAGAATCGAAGAGCTTGCCCGACGCGGCCAGAGGGTCATAGCCCTGGCCGTTAAAAATACGGAGTTCACAAAAACCGCACTCACCTTCGACGACGTAAAAGAGGGTTTCGTGATGCTCGGGATGTTCGGCATGATCGACCCGCCGCGTGTAGAGGCGATAGAGGCGGTAAAAGCGTGCCAAAACGCCGGAATAAGGGTCAAGATGATAACCGGAGACCACGCCTCCACGGCACTGGCGATAGCCAAAAAGCTCAAGCTGAAAAACTGCGAAGAGGCGCTTACGGGCGAGCAGATGGAGGAGATGGGGGAGGATGAGCTCAAAAAGGCGGTCGCAAGCGTGGATGTATATGCGCGTGTAAGCCCGGAGCACAAGCTGGTTCTGGTCAAGCTGCTTCAAGAGCAAGGCAACATAGTCGCCATGACCGGAGACGGGGTGAACGACGCACCGGCGCTCAAGCGCGCCGATGTCGGCATAGCGATGGGCAAAAACGGAACCGAAGCGGCAAAGGATGCGGCGGAAATCGTGCTTGCGGACGACAACTTCGCCTCCATCAAACACGCCGTAGAAGAGGGCCGCACCGTATACGACAACCTCAAAAAAGCGATTCTGTTTATTCTGCCCACCAACGGCGGCGAAGCGCTCATAATTTTGGGTGCGATACTCCTGGGCTTTTCGCAGTTGCCGCTAACACCCGTGCAGATTCTCTGGGTAAACATGGTTACGGCCGTCACGCTGGCGCTCTCACTGGCCTTTGAGCCGCCCGAACCCGACGTAATGAGCCGCCCCCCGAGAGACGCCAAAGAGCCGATGATAACCAAATACCTGCTATGGCGCATTATCTTCGTCTCCGTCATCCTGATGGGTGGAACCTTTGGGCTCTTTATCTGGGAGCAGCGAAACGGAGCGCCTATAGAACACGCAAGAACCGTTGCGGTAAACACCCTCGTGATGTTCGAAGTCTTCTACCTCTTCAACGCCCGCTACATAAACAGCTCGTCGTTCAGCCTGCAGGGACTAACAGGCAACCGCTACGTCCTCATGGCGATAGCCGCACTGCTTGTTTTGCAGGCGGCATTTACGTACGTGCCGTTCATGAACGGACTCTTCGGCACCGTACCTATAGAACCATACGTCTGGCTGCGAATAACGGCGATAGCCTCGACGGTATTTTTCCTCGTGGAGTTCGAGAAGTATCTGGTAAGGAGGATGGGAAAGGGGTGAGGGAGAGTATTGGCAGTCGGTTTTATATATGCAACAGCCAAAAACCCTGTTAAGCCTCTAAGAGATTACGGTAGATAGCTATTTTGGATTGAAACGGGAAGTAACCAAAAAGTAAAATGGAAGTAATTAAAATCTATGGTTGCATTAAAATGCCTATTTGTAGGCATTTTTTATGTATAATGTGGAAGTAAGTGTTTTTGGATAAGGAAGTAAATGGAAGAGATAATGATACCAGATCCGGCATGGGGAAGCGATCTTGCCAACATTATTCTCGATTTGGAAAAGCTGCGGACCAAGCGATTGGGCGGGGATGTGCCCCCATATATCTTTTTTCAGCTCAAAGAGACATTTCAAATACTTGAGACATTGGGATCTGCGAGGATAGAGGGCAACAATACGACACTGGCCGACTATGTCGAGAATCTTATTGCCCATAATGAGGATGAGTCGACAAGAGAGATACGGAATCTTGAAAAAGCCATAGCGTTCATTGAACAAAATACCGATTCGGAGACCGTCATTGACCGCGCCTATATCTCCCACCTTCACAAAATTTTGACAGAGGGCTTGTCTCCTCCACCTTCGGGAGAGGGGTCTCGATATCCTGGGGAGTTGAGAAAACTCGATGTGAGCATCAACAAATCGGGCCATAGACCTCCCTCTCCCATGCTTTTACAGGAGTGTTTCGATAGGTTTGTATCGTTTATTAACAAGGAGAGGAAAGAGCAGTATCAGCTTTTGATGGTGGCCATTGCACACCATCGATTCGAATATATTCACCCCTTCGATAACGGGAACGGCCGTATGGGAAGACTGCTAAATTATGCATTTTTGATCAAACTCGATTTTCAGGTGAAAAACGGTCGTATCTTGAATCCATCCTCCGTTTTTTATAGTGACAGAGATAAATACTACCGGATGCTTTCAAGGGCAGATACTCTAAAAGATGACGACCTGTTGGCATGGTGTGAGTATTTTCTTTTGGGCTTGAAAAACGAAATCGAAAAGATCGATTCACTTTTGTATCTCGACTATGTCAGAGATGAGCTACTCTTTCCGATGCTCGAACTCTCCAGGAAGAGAGCCTATATCGATGAGATGGAGTACAAAATCCTGCGCTATATCGTCGGAAAAGAGGAGATGGCGATAAAATCGAGCGAACTTTCGCGCTTTGGGATAGAGGACTCCAAGAAAAAAGCCTATCTAATGTCAAAACTCAAAAAGAAAAATATCGTCACGCCTCTCAAAGATGGAGGAAGGGTCTATACGATCGTTTTTGAAAATAACTATCTTTTGCGCTCTTTGATCGAGGTGTTGCGCCGAAAAGGGTTTGTATCGGATTTTTTGAATGGATAGAAAGATAGTGAAAACGGGTTGTTCAAATGGTATCCGAAATAAAGAGACGCCAGTTCAAAAGATGGAAAATCCCTTCCGCTGTTAGCTGGAAACTTCCAAAACCCATAGGCCAAGAAGG
>WFUN01000066.1 GCA_015484905.1 Hydrogenimonas sp.
GCGTCAGATGTGTATAAGAGACAGTCTCTAAACAGCTCCAAAAAGGTTACTTTCATACGCTGAGCTTAATATAAGTCGAGCACTTTTTTAATGTTATACAAAACTCTTCTACAAGATATTTTGGTTCTAAAATCTTCAGATCGATGACGTCCGAATATATTCGCTAAGTGGTATGGAGTTTTACTATGAGAACAGATTTGACTTTAGATGATATTAACAAAGCGAGTGACATACCAAATTTTAAAGAATTAAAGAGAAGTCGTATGGTGGAGCATAGCGGGCTCGAACCGCTGACCTCCTCGCTGCCAGCGAGGCGCTCTCCCAGCTGAGCTAATGCCCCATACGCCTGTGAGAGTCGAATTTTAATTCAACTCTGCTTAAGCATTGATAAAATATTTCTGCGCGGGTGTCTTCGAGTCGTACGGTTTTACGCTTATGACTTCGTCGCCTACGGCCACTTCATAGCTCTCTTCGGGCTTTGTCTTGCCGTATGTCGCTGTCAGTTTGGCGGCGAGCTCCTTGTCGGCGTCCGTCGCGTTCACGCTTATAGCCGATACAGGCCCGATGGCGTTTAGCAGCTTTATCTTTCTGTATTTGGGCGTTATGGCCGCCTCTATCATCTCGTTGTCCTCTTTGTGGCGTCCTATTACAAGCTTCGCTCCATCAGGAAGTCTAAGATGTCTGCCATATTTGAGCAGTTGAATATCCGCGACTTCAAGGGTGTCGTACTTTATAAACTCTCTTATCTTTTTGGAGAAGTTTTCGTCCGTCAGAAGGCAGCCGCCGCCCGGTTTTTCGAAATCTTTCAGACCTATCTCTTCAGCCATTCTAAGCTGTGTTTCACGATTTCTGCCCGAGATTCCAAGCAGCTTTTCTCTATCTACCCATCCTTCTCGTTCTGGGAGTGTGGGTGGCAGCAGTTTTGCGCTCATTGGTCTTAAAAGAAGATCTTGTGTTTCAGAGAGATTCGTTACAAGATCGAGCGCTTCGCGACGCTGGCTCATCGGTCTTTGGCCCACCACTTCGCCGCTTATGAGAAAGCTTGCACCCCACTCGTCCATCAGATCTCTTGCGATTTTGAACATATTCCCGTGGCAGTCTATGCAGGGGTTGAGATTTTTGCCATATCCGTATTTCGGGTCGAAAAGAATGTCGCGAAGATATTGGTCTTTGATATCCAGAATACGAAGCTTGGCTCCGACTTGATCACACATATTTTGTAGATGGGCTTTTCTGCTTTTGGTGCTTCCAAAACCTATATCGAGATTCAGAGCGATCACGTCGATACCCTGATCGATTATCAATTTCATCGAAAGGGTGCTGTCGAGTCCGCCACTAAAGAGTGCTATGGCTTTCATAAGGTACCAGTTCTCCTCGTTTTAACTGTTTTATATAGTCTTTGTATTTACGAAGATAAAATATCTTCTTCTCAAGAGGAAGTTTATCATATTTTTTTATAATGTCAAGTGCTTTTTCATAATATCTTCTTAAAAAATAGTTTAGCTGTTTTTTTAATTCCTCTTCACTGTATATTTTTATGGAATCATCGAAATCTATTTGAAGAAGTTCACTGTTTTCATATCCGTTTATCAATGCTTCAAATGCACTCTTGTGAGTATGGAACATGGAACTGTCCATGACATCGAGTACCAGATCTATGAGACTTGGAGTTTTGAGTAAAGTTTTGATAATACTTTTTTCGGCAATATCGGATAATGTCAAAATAGAATCATGTGAAGATTTTGATTCTCTTTTTTTTACAGATTTCAATCTTGCACTGCTTATACCAAGAAGAGAAGAGGCATAGGGCAGATACTCTTCTTGAAGAAAAGGAGAGAGTGAGTGAAGATAATTTTTTATAGAGTTGAATACCTCTTCTTTTCCTTTCGGTGTATGAATTTTACATGATGAAACTATTTTGTCTATCACGAAACGGGCAAAAGGGATAGGCGAGGAAAAAAGAGTTTCGATAGCCTCTATATTACCGGTATTAACCATATCTGCAGGATCTCTCCCGTCTTTGAAAATTACTACTCCTCCGTCGAAATTGTGATTGCTTAGGAGAACAGCCGCCTTCATTGCCGCATTTATTCCCGCTTCGTCGCCGTCGTAGGCTACGATTACCTCCGGCTCTCCCTTTTTAAGAAGCGGAAGGTGGTCGTTGGTCAAAGATGTGCCTAGTGTCGCAACCGCCGTGTTGAAGCCGGCTTGATGGAGCATTATGACATCCATGTATCCCTCGACCACAATGAGTCGCTTTTTACGGTAGATCTGCTCTTTTGCCAGGTGGTAGCCGTAAAGGAGCCTCGATTTATTGAAGAGTTTTGTTTGCGGCGAGTTTATATATTTTGCAGGGTGGTTCGTAAGTGTACGGCCGCCGAATCCTACGGGCATTCCAGAAGGGGAAAAGATAGGAAAGATAAGGCGCTCTATGAGTCTTGCAAAGTAGCGTCCGCGCTCGTGGCCAAGAACTCCAATCTCTTTCGCTTTATTGAAAGGTATCATGGTTCTTTGCAAAAAAGTGAGAGTCTCTTCGCTAGAGGGTGCATAGCCGAGGCCGAACTTCTCTATACTAGCAAGCGAAACACCTCTTTTTTCCAAATACTCTCTTGCCGTAGTGTTATGCTCAAGGTTGGCGCGGTACCAGCGGCCTATAGCCTCCAAAATCCTGCGTTCGGTGTTTCCGCTGCTTTCACCTTTCGTGTAACTGAGAGTGAAGTTGTACTGGCTTGCAAGTTTCTCTATCGCTTCGGGGTAGCTTAGCTTTTCAAACTCCATCAGGAACTTGATCGCATCACCACCGGCTCCACATCCGAAACATTTGTAAAACTGTTTTAACGGACTGACGATGAAGCTTGGAGTCTTTTCATCATGAAAAGGACACAACCCTTTAAAATTGGAACCATTTTTTTTGAGCTCCACATAGTTACCCACCACATCTACAATATCTATAGTCTGTTTGAGCTGCTCTATGGAGTTGTTATCTATCATCGTTTTATTATATAATAATTAGCCATACATTTTTATATGTTATATGGCAGTGAGCAGTGAGCAGTGAGCAGAAAAACGGAGTAGGTCGACTCTGTCCACTACCTACTGCCCACTACCTACTCAAGTAAGGTCGGTAAGTGGACGCTCTGCTTATAAATTACCGCGATCCGCTTTTTGCTGTATTGCTGATAGCGGGTATGGTTTTTGTCATTGCTTTTGTCAGCTACTGGTGGGGTGTCTACGTAAAGAGCAGCAAGTCTCGCAGACTGCAGAGATTTTTACACCGTTTTGAGACCCACGGTGTAAAGAAGAGTCTCGAATCGATGCCCTACTCGCCTGCCATCACTCAGCCTCTGGTACTTTTAGCCAAAGCATACGAAAAAAGTGGAGAGTACAACAGTGCAATAGAGATAGGACTCTATCTTCTGAAACACTGCAAAGATGAGGCGCTTACATACGAACTGATGGAACTTGTAGGAACCACATATATGCATGCAGGATTTCTTGAAAGGGCACGCACCATCTTTTTGCAGATTTTAAAATCGAATCCTCGCAACAGGAAAGTTTTAAATGATTTGATGGTGGTATATGAGAGACTTCAGGATTTCAAAAGAGCAAAAGAGGTAATAGAGCCACTTGAAGCGATGGGCGTCGATGTAGAGAGTCTAAAACTCTATCTAGAGCTGAAAATTGTTCTTACAGATTCTTTGTTGGAGCATGAACAGAAGGTACAGAAGATAGTTTCGCTTTATGAAAAACATGGGAAATATGAAAGAATAGTTTTCGAGTATCTATTGAAAAATGAACCTGGCAGGGCCTGGGAAATGATCAAAGAGAAAGATATAGAGCGTATGATTGATATATTCTGGTTTCTTCCGGCCTCATATCTGGATTATGACAAGATAAAAGAGAGCCCAAAATTATCGGCTTTATATGGAGCAAGAGGAGATATCGAACGTTTCAGACCGGTTGGGTGGTTTTTAATAGATATGCTGGGGCATCTGAGAAAAACAGGATTTGACAGAGCCACTTTGCAGTTTGCATATCTTTGCAGAAAATGTAAGCAGCAGTTTCCGGTACCGTTTGAGAGGTGCCCCAGGTGTCTTGCGCTCGATAGCGTGGTAGTAGAAAGAGAAATTACAAAGGCAGAGAGTGAAACAGGTTACAATTTTTTGTGACGGTTCGAGTCTTGGCAACCCGGGACCCGGTGGATGGGGTACGATTCTTCGCTATAAAAATCGCGAGAAGGAGTTAAGTGGCGGCGAAGCCATGACAACCAACAACCGTATGGAGCTTACCGCGGTCATAGAGGGTCTAAAAATGCTCAAAGAGCCCTGCGACGTTACTGTTTACAGCGACTCGAGTTATGTGGTAAAGGCTATAAACGAGTGGCTGAAAGAGTGGGAAAAAAGAGATTTCAAAAAAGTAAAAAACCCCGATCTTTGGAGAGAGTATATAGAAGCTGCAAAGCCGCACAGGGTAAAAGCGATATGGGTTCGCGGGCATAATGGGCATCCTGAAAATGAACGTTGTGATGAACTGGCACGTAAAACAGCGGAGAAGTTCAAGGAGAAGACAGATGATTGCTGATTTGAAGAGATTCGGTTCATTTTTTATAAAAAGGCTCTGCATATGCGGAAAAACCGGAAGCATTTACTGTTTTGATGGATAAAGGGGAAATTATGGATGAACTCAAGCCGTTGGAAGATCAACTTGGATACAGATTTAAAGAGAAACAAAGATTGATAGAGGCTTTGACGCACAAAAGTTATAAAAAGCCGTACAATAACGAAAGGTTGGAATTTTTGGGTGATGCTGTACTCGATCTTATTGTAGGAGAGTATCTCTACAATCGTTTTCCTGATGCCAGAGAGGGTGAACTCAGCAAAATGCGTGCCTCACTTGTCAATGAAGCCGGCTTTAAAAAACTTGCGGATGCCCTTCATCTTGGAGACTACATTTATATTTCACCTGCCGAAGAGAATAACAGGGGACGCCAAAAACCTTCACTTTTGTCAAACGCTTTCGAAGCACTTATGGGTGCTATATATCTTGAAGCGGGTCTTGATGAAGTCAGACGCATTGCAATCAAGCTCATTGAGTCCTGTTATCCAAAAATAGATCTCGGTTCGCTTTTTAAAGATTATAAGACTACGTTGCAGGAGCTGACTCAGGCAAAATTCGGTGTTATTCCGGATTATGTACTTAAAGACTCTTTTGGTCCGGATCATAACAAAGAGTTTGAGGTACAGGTTTTCGTGAACAACAGGCTTCTTGCTACTGCGAAAGGTAAAAGCAAAAAATCGGCTCAACAGGAAGCGGCACGTACGGCATTGAAACTTCTGAAAGAGGAAAACAAAAGTGGTAAATAGATTGAAAAAAGAAGATACCGCAAGAGGTGGCGAAAATGTCAAATACATTCGGTAGGCGTTTTAGTGTTACAACATTTGGAGAGTCACATGGTAGAGCAATAGGATGTGTGCTCGATGGAGTACCTGCCGGTTTGCAGATAGATGAAACACTCATTCAGGCCGAATTGGATCGTCGCCGTCCTGGTAAAAATATCTATGCAACTTCGAGAAAAGAGCCGGATAAGGTTGAAGTTTTAAGTGGAGTTTTCGAAGGGAAAAGTACCGGTACACCGATCGCCATGATTATTTACAATACCAACCAAAAATCGAAAGATTACAGTAACATAAAAGATATTTTCCGGCCGGGCCATGCCGATTATACATACTGGATGAAATATGGGATCCGCGACTACCGTGGCGGTGGGCGTAGCAGTGCGAGAGAGACTGCAGCCAGAGTCGCGGCTGGTGCCGTAGCAAAGAGTATGTTGCAAAAAATAGGAGTTGCAGTTCAAGGTGGAATTTTTAAAATAGGAGAAGCTGAATCAAAAAAATTTGATTTCGATTATGCAAAAAAGAGTGAGATTTTTGCTCTTGACCCTTCGATGGAAAAGATACAAAAAGAGATAATATTAAATGCCAGGGAGTCGCATGACAGTGTAGGCGGTGCGGTTTTGGTCCGCGCATCGGGGCTTCCTGCCGGGCTCGGAGAACCTATATATTACAAGCTTGATGCCGTACTTGCAGAAGCTATGATGGGTATCAATGCTGTAAAAGGTGTTGAGATAGGCGAGGGTATACATAGTAGCGAATTGTATGGGAGCCAAAATAACGATGAGATGGACAGGGAAGGTTTTTTAAGCCACCATGCCGGTGGAATTCTTGGAGGAATAAGCAGTGGTGACACACTTGACGTAAAGGTCTATTTCAAACCTACACCCTCTATTTTCAAACCTATGCGTACACTCGATATATACGGTAACGAAGTTACATGCGAGCTTAAAGGCCGTCACGATCCGTGTGTGGCAATTCGGGGATCTGTGGTTGCGGAAGCTATGATGGCATTGGTAATTGCTGATATGGTATTGCTCAATATGGGGCGTAGAATGGAAGATGTAATACGCTATTATGCGTAGTTGAAAAAAAGAGACAGAGAGGGTTTTATATTTTGGATTTTGGATTTTTGTTCAATCGTTTTTTTATTTTTTGTCTGTTTTTCATACCCGGAATCATCTATGGAAAAGTCAACGTTGTTGTAAGTATAGTCCCACAGAAAACATTTGTAAAAAAGATAGCCGGTGATTTGGCCAATGTCTCTGTAATGGTCACTCCCGGTGCAAACCCTGCCACATATGAGCCAAAACCTTCACAAATGAGAAAAATTGCGAAAGCCGAAATATACTTTTCTATCGGGGTACCATTTGAAAAGGCCTGGATTTCCAGGTTTAAAGCCCAAAATCCGAATATGCGCATTGTGGATACAACCAAGGGTATCGAAAAAATGCCAATGCAGAGTCATAGTCATGAGCACCATGATAAACCACAAAACCATCCATCCTCTCCCGATCCTCATGTTTGGTTGTCTCCTTCGCTTGTCAGGATATTGGCAAAAAATATAGAGAAAGCATTGGAAGATATTGATCCTAAACATATGGATCAATACAAAAAAAGAGCAGAAAAATTTGACGAGGAGCTGATATCCATCGATAGAAAGCTTGGTCGGATACTTGAGCCTTGCAGAGGTAGTGCAATACTTGTTTTTCATCCTTCATGGGGATATTTTGTCAAAGATTATGGATTACACCAAATAGCTGTCGAGGTGGAGGGAAAAGAGCCCAAACCAAAACAGCTTTTGAAACTGATCAAAGAGATAAAAGAGAAGAGTATAAAAAAAATTTTCATACAACCTCAATTTTCAAGGCGTAAAGCCGAAACAATTGCCCGGTTTTTAAATGTAGATATAGTTGTGGCGGATCCATTGGCGGCTGATTGGAGTGAAAATCTCATAGGTGTGGCAGAAAAAATTTGCGAAATCGAAAAATGAAAAATCTGGCTGTCGAACTTGATGGAGTCTCATTTTTTTATAATGGCAAAGAGATATTGCATAATGTTTCCATAAGTGTATCAAAGGGGGATTTTCTTGCCATTATAGGCCCGAACGGTGGAGGTAAGAGTACACTTTTGAAATTGATGATGGGCATTTTGAAACCTTTGCACGGAGAGATAAGACTTTTTGGAAAAACTCCCGCTAAAAGCGGAATAGCGATAGGCTATGTTCCACAGGAGACCGGACACAATATCGACTTTCCCATAACTGTAATGGAGGTAGTTTTAATGGGGGTTATTCATAGGCGCAATATATTGAGACGTTATAATCATATTTTAAAGCAGAAAGCCGCCAAAGCGCTGCAGCGTGTGAATATGTATTCATTTGCCGAGCGTAAAATATCTGAACTTTCCGGCGGACAGAGGCAGAGAGTATTGATTGCGAGAGCTCTATGTGGAGATCCTGATATATTGATGCTCGATGAACCGACAGCCAGCATTGATTTTCGGGGACAAAAGGAGATATTTGAGCTTCTTGAAGAGCTTAACGAAAAAATTACAGTGATAGTGGTGAGCCACGATATGAGCATGGTAATGGGATTTGCCAAACATGCTGCCTATGTTAACAAAAGTGTAATAATGCATACCATAGACTCACATACACGCTATCAAATTAAACAGCAGCTCGAAGGCCATAATGGACATTACTGTGGAGCGGAATTTTGGCAGGATGTGGGTCATAGAATAGAGTGCAATGAGGAGTGCAGGCATGTTTGAAGCATTGCAAATGCCTTTTTTTCAGCATGCGCTGGTTGCCGGAATCCTAATAGCAATAGCCATTGGGATCATCGGTCCTCTTGCAATGGCGAACAAGATGACTTTTATGAGTGGAGGGATTGCGCATGCCACATATGGTGGAGTCGGAGCAGCGATTTTTTTCGGATCCTCAATTTTGGTTGGTGCCGCTTTGGCCTCTATTATAGCCGCTGCAGCAATCTCTTTCATATCTTATCGATTTTCTTCCCGTACCGATACAGCTATAGGAATAGTTTGGGCAGTCGGCATGTCGACAGGAGTTATTTTCAGCGATCTTACAGCAGGCTACAATGTAGATTTGATGAGTTTTCTTTTCGGATCAATCCTTGCGGTAGATATTTCTGATCTTTGGTTGATGGCCGTTTTTGATCTTATAATAGTAGTATTGGTATGGTTCTATTATTACGATTTTATGGCATTGAGCTTCGATCCAGTTTTCGCCAGGCTGCGTGGAGTAAAAACACAGATCCTGCATTTTCTGCTTTTGGGGCTTGTAGCGATGACTGTTGTACTTGCAATGCGTCTTGTAGGCCTCATTATGGTGATAGCTCTTTTGACTATGCCATCTTTTTCAAGTGAAAGATTTGTAAATTCTTTGGGAAAAATCATGTCTGTTTCGGTAATCCTTTCAATCGTCTATGTAATTTGTGGTCTTTTACTTGCGTATATGTATGATATATCTTCAGGCGCTTCAGTCATAACAGTAGCCGCTTTTGGTACAATTACACTGTTTTTAATAAAGAAAATCAAAGGTTCGTCTCGATGATCAAGAAATGTCTTTTTCCTGCTGCAGGATACGGTACAAGATTTCTCCCTGCAACAAAAGCGATGCCAAAAGAGATGTTGCCGGTTATGGCCAAACCGCTGATTCAGTATGGAGTCGAAGAAGCTGTCGAAGCCGGAATGGATGTAATGGCAATTATTACAGGCCGTGGAAAACGGGCGATAGAAGATCACTTTGACATAAGTTATGAGCTTGAACACCAGATCAGAGGGAGTTCCAAAGAGTATCTACTGCAAGATATTAGAAGATTGATCGACAAATGTATATTTACATACACGAGACAGATCGAGATGAAAGGGCTGGGAGATGCCATATACAAAGGACGTGCTCTGATTGGCAATGAGCCGTTCGCTGTTTTACTGGCAGACGATCTTTGTACACACAATGGCAATGGCGTACTTTCACAGATGGTTGATGTCTACAAAAAATATAAATGCTCGATAGTGGCAGTACAGGAAGTTCCAATGGAGCAGGTCAGTAAATATGGCGTAATTGCCGGAAAAGAGATTGACGATGGACTATATATGGTAGATACCATGGTTGAAAAACCGGAGGAGAGTGAGGCTCCATCCAATCTCGCGATTATAGGACGCTATATACTTACACCGGATATATTTGAGCTGATTGAATTGGTTGAGCCCGGCAAAGGTGGAGAGATTCAGATTACGGATGCCCTGATGACTCAGGCCAAAAAAGGAATGGTTATAGCGTATAAATTCAAAGGTCGTCGTTTCGACTGCGGAAGTATAGAGGGTTTTGTTGAAGCGACGAATTATTTTTATGAGCTCGGGAAAAAAAAGGAAATGTTATGAAACTTGTTTTTTTGGACGCTGCTACCCTCGGTAAAGATATGAATCTGGAGCTTTTCAAAGCTTTTGGAGAGTTGGAGATATATCAGACAACTTCTTTGGAAGAGACGCCGGTTCGTTGCAAAAATGCCGATATTGTTATTACAAACAAAGTTATTATCGACAAAAGAGTTATTGATGCATCCCCTTCACTAAAGCTGATATGTGTAGCAGCTACAGGGATGAACAATGTTGATCTTGATTATGCCGCTGCCAAGGGAATAGAGGTTAAAAATGTTGCAGGTTATTCGACACATAGCGTCGTACAGCACACTTTTTCTTTGCTTTTTTATTTAATGGAGAAAATGCCTTATTACGATAAATATGTAAAATCTAAAAAGTGGAGCAATTCCGGAATATTTACATGTATAGATCGTCCTTTTCATGAACTTCGTTCTAAACAGTGGGGGATAATAGGTCTGGGAACCATTGGAAAAGAGGTTGCGAAAGTAGCGGAGGCTTTTGGTGCCAGTGTTGTATATTTCTCTACCAGTGGTAAAAATGATGACAGGTTTTATCCGAGAATGGAACTGGATACTCTTTTAAGTACCTCCAATATTATATCGATCCATGCGCCTTTGAACGATAATACAAAGAATCTTTTGGATTTTTCCCGTCTGCAAAAGATTCAATCTGGTACCATACTTTTAAACTTGGGTCGCGGCGGTATCGTGAATGAAAGAGATCTCGTACATATAATGGATGATAAAGAGATCTATGTAGGGCTTGATGTAACAGAAAAAGAGCCTCTCCCCGAAGATTCAATACTTTTTGAAGTGTCAAAACCTGAAAATATTGTGATTACACCCCATATTGCATGGACGAGTATCGAAGCAAGAGAAAAACTGATTGAAGGTATATTCAATAATATTGCGGTTTTTTTGAAAAAACATACAATATAGAGTGCCAATAAGCCACTATGGGATATTTTTATCGGTTACAGAAAGAAGATTTTTCTGTTCCAGAGCGTAAAGCTCGTAGCGAATCATCTTAAACTCTTCGGATTTGTTTGAATCCAGCAGTTTGAAACTCTCTTCCAAAACGCGTGCAGCCTCCTGAGAGCGTTTATAGTTTGCAAGCAAGATACTGTCGATATCTTTTCGTATCAGTTCTGTATCCACACTCTTTTTTAAAATATCGTTTTGAATATCGCGATAAGGCAGGATGGTAAGGTAGTTGTCTATTTTTGCAAGATGGCGTAAAGATTTTAATTTGGCAGAAATTGTTTTATTGTCATAAAGATATCTATTTATATCTTCGATAACGCGAATCCCCTCTTTGAGGCGATTGAGATTCGCGTCTATTAACCGAAATATTTTTGGTTCGGATGAGCTACTCTTCACGTCCGCTGAAAATACCAAGAAGTTGCAATAGCGAGATAAAGAGGTTTAAAACATCCAGATAAATAGCGACCGCTGCTTCGACGGGAGTAGCAAACTCTCCCCTTATTATACGTTGAGTATCATATAGAATGAATGCGCTAAAAAGCATTGCCGCAGCACCGGCAATAACTACCTGCAGCATAGGGCTACCAAGAAAAATGTTTACAATCGAAGCGACAATAACGATAATAAGCGCAATAAAAAGACCTTTGCCCATACTGCTAAAGTCACGTGTTGTGTTCATTGCAAACAGACTAAGCCCACCTGTTATAAGAGCGGTCAGAAAAAATGCCTGACCTATTATTCCACCACCCCCCGGGAGGGCAAGAATAGTTGAAAGCAGCGGCGCAAGTGTTAGACCGGTTGTAAATGTGAAACCAAACAGCATGATCAGGTTCAAACCTGGCTGTTTCCTTGTAAACATCAGTCCAAAAAGCATAATGAACTCAAGTATTACTAGTCCCCAATACCATGATTGAATAGTTGCCGCTATACCTGTACCCAGATATGCTCCAGCAGTTGCGGCTATACAGGACGCTGCAAAAAGTTGATATGTTTGTTTGACAAAAGATGCAAGATCGGACTCTGTTCTGATCCGCGGTTCTTCATAAACACGCTCTTCTCGGCGGTGTGCACTCTGATTATGGACATAATCACGATTATACAGTGACACATCGTCTCCTTTCTTTTTTATGTTTTTTTAAGATTTTGTGACACGACGATTATAACTTATGTTCTTTTGAAAATCAACTATGGTATATATGTTAATATCATGAGAATAGGAAATATTCAAGTAAAGTAAAATTGATTTAGTTGGTATTTTTTGAAAAGTTTTTAAATTGTTGTCGATTTTTCTTGACAAACAGTAGTCATGGTGCTATAATTCCCGTCCACAAACAAGAAGGCCTCAGGGTTGAGGGATGATAAGTTTGATGGCGTTAAAAAAGACGAGATCTTTGACAACCGAGTAAGAGATAAGTAACAACCTTTGAGTGATTTTTTTTGTAGAGTTTTTTGAAAAAACTTTGCAGTTAGTCGACAAGGACGAACAAATTCATTTATGGAGAGTTTGATCCTGGCTCAGAGTGAACGCTGGCGGCGTGCTTAACACATGCAAGTCGAACGAGAACGGTCCAATGAACCTTCGGGGGATTTGGGTGTCAGCTAAGTGGCGCACGGGTGAGTAATGTATAGGTAACATACCCCTTGGAGAGGGATAACGGCTGGAAACGGCCGCTAATACCTCATACTCCTGTACCGCGAAAGCGGTATAGGGAAAGGTTTATTCTGCCAAGGGATTGGCCTGTATCGTATCAGTTAGTTGGTGGGGTAATGGCCTACCAAGACAATGACGCGTAGCTGGTCTGAGAGGATGATCAGCCACACTGGAACTGAGACACGGTCCAGACTCCTACGGGAGGCAGCAGTGGGGAATATTGCACAATGGGGGGAACCCTGATGCAGCAACGCCGCGTGGAGGATGACGCATTTCGGTGTGTAAACTCCTTTTCTGCCGGAAGATGATGACGGTATGGCAGGAATAAGCACCGGCTAACTCCGTGCCAGCAGCCGCGGTAATACGGAGGGTGCAAGCGTTACTCGGAATCACTGGGCGTAAAGGACGCGTAGGCGGCTACATAAGTCAGATGTGAAAGCCCACGGCTCAACCGTGGAACTGCATTTGAAACTGTGTGGCTAGAGTTTGGGAGAGGCAGATGGAATTGGTGGTGTAGGGGTAAAATCCGTAGAGATCACCAGGAATACCGATGGCGAAGGCGATCTGCTGGAACAGTACTGACGCTGAGGCGTGAAAGCGTGGGGAGCAAACAGGATTAGATACCCTGGTAGTCCACGCCCTAAACGATGAATGCTAGTTGTTGGGGTGCTAGTCACTTCAGTAATGCAGCTAACGCAATAAGCATTCCGCCTGGGGAGTACGGTCGCAAGATTAAAACTCAAAGGAATAGACGGGGACCCGCACAAGCGGTGGAGCATGTGGTTTAATTCGAAGATACGCGAAGAACCTTACCTGGGCTTGACATCCCGAGAACCGGCCAGAGATGGCTGGGTGCTAGTTTACTAGAGCTCGGAGACAGGTGCTGCAC
>WFUN01000067.1 GCA_015484905.1 Hydrogenimonas sp.
AAATAAAGAGACGCCAGTTCAAAAGATGGAAAATCCCTTCCGCTGTTAGCTGGAAACTTCCAGAACCCATAGGCCAAGAAGGTTTTTATATTCGCATAGAAATGAACGGCGATATGGTCTATGAAAACATTGTCTTGCCAAAAATAGAAGGCGTGTTTTAAAGATAGTCATCTATTTAGCCTAACCAAAAAATTCGAGGGCTTCTTATTCCTACAGGGGAACGGTATAGGTTTTCGGCCGGCCACCGGTGCGACGAACCAGCTTATGTTATAATCAATTCATGAAAGAGATTATCAAGCATATCCTCGAGACCGATAGCAGTGTGCTTTTCGGTTACCTCTTCGGCAGCTATGCAAAAGGGGAGGCGACGCCTCGAAGCGATGTGGATATCGCCGTTTATCTCGACAATACCTCGCTCGATGCCAGGCTCTCACTCCACCATACTCTACAAAAAGCTCTAAAAAAAGAGGTGGATCTGGTTGTTCTCAATACCACGCGCAATATCTATCTACTGGAGTCGGTCATCTACCACGGCGTCCTGCTCAAAGACCATGAGATGCGACCCGAATATGAAGTAGAAACACAGCATAAAATCATAGACTTCAAGGTCTTCAGGCAGATCATCGATGCGGCATAAGATAGAAGCGAAGATCAAGCGGATTAGATACTATCTTTCACTCCTTAAGTGCCGAAAGAGTGAGACCTCTTGATACTCGATTCATAAGCACATTTTTGGAGGATGATGCAATCTTAATGAAAGTATATTCAAGAGTTAGGCTTGTTAAAAAGAGGGTGGTATCGTGTATTTTAACTTGATACAGGTCTGTAGTTGTCGTAGGAAGGTGGCAAAGGAAAGGAATGAGTAATAATCAGGTGAAGTGCAAGACGCGTGTCGCCAAGCATGGCGAAGTCTTTACTCATGAAAGGGAAGTCAATGCCATGCTCGATCTGGTCAAGCATGAAACGGAGCGGATCGAGTCCCGTTTTTTAGAGCCTGCCTGCGGTTCCGGAAACTTTTTGGTCGAGATACTGCGTAGAAAACTTGAAGTAGTCAAAAAGCGCTACAAAAAGAGTCAGATGGATTATGAACGTAATGCGGTTATAGCGGTTTCCAGCATATACGGTATCGATCTGCTGGAAGACAATGTAAGAGAGTGCCGCTGTAGGCTTTATGAAGTGTTTGACGAACAGTACAGCAAACTTTTTAAAGAGCGTTGCCGTGAGGCGTGCCGTCAAAGCGTTCTGTATATTTTAGACCATAACATTATACAAGGCGATGCGCTTACCTTCAAGCGTGTGGACAAAAAGAATGAGCCTATCATCTTCTCGGAGTGGTCGCCGGTAAACAGTGTGATGATAAAGCGAAGAGATTACAGCTTCGAGATACTGCACAATACCCAGTTCGGCAGTGACGCGGGGCTTTTTTCGGATTTGGGAGAAGAGGTGTTTATTCCTGATCCGGTGAAAGAGTATCCGGTAACTCACTTTTTAAGGTTGGCGGAACATGAACGATAAGGTGAACTATAATCCGGATGTGCTTAATATGCTGGCAAACTTGAGTAGTGACGAAGTCTTTACGCCGCCGGAGCTTGCCAACGAGATGCTCGATCTGCTGCCGGAAGAGTTATGGAGTGATCCGAAGGTTACCTTTCTCGATCCGTTTAGTAAATCGGGAGTATTTCTGAGAGAGATTGCGAAGCGGCTCAATAGAGGACTTGAAAGTGTTATACCGGATAGACAAGAGAGAATAAACCATATTTTTGAAAAACAGCTTTACGGCATAGCCATTACGGAACTGACTGGGCTGTTGTCACGTCGGAGCGTATACGGCTCGAAAAAAGCCGACGGCAAATACTCTTTTTGTGAAACATTTACCACTGAGCAGGGCAATATTATCTTTGAGCGCATAGAGCACACATGGGAGAATGGAAGATGTAGATATTGCGGCGCCAGTCAAGAGGTGTATGAGCGGGAAGGTTCGTTCGAAACTCATGCATATCAATTTATACATACAGACAATCCGGAGGAGATTTTTAATATGAAGTTCGACGTAATTGTAGGAAATCCACCTTATCAGCTCAGTGATGGCGGTTTTGGAAAAAGTGCCAAACCCATCTACCATAAGTTCGTGCAGCAGGCAAAAAAGATGAAACCGAGGTATCTAACCATGATTATTCCTGCTCGCTGGTATGCTGGAGGAAAAGGACTTAATGACTTTAGAGATGAGATGTTGAATGATGAACGTATTAAAAAACTAATTGATTTTCCTGATGCCTCCGAGTGTTTTCCCGGTGTTGATATTGCTGGAGGGGTGTGTTATTTTTTATGGGATAGGGATTATTCTGGCCCATGTGAAGTTACAAATATTTTTAAAGGTGAAGAGCAAAAATCAGTTCGGCCATTAAATCAATTCGATACATTTATAAGATTTGGTCAGGCAATATCAATAATTAAAAAGGTTCAATCTAAGAACGAGCCGAATATGAGTAAACAGGTTTCAAGTAGAAAACCGTTTGGTTTAGCAACGAATATTAGACCAATGAAAAGTGGTGACTTAATTTTAGTATGGAATGGTGGTGAAGGCCCATATGAGCGTACTAAAGTTTCAACTGGTACACAGTTAATTGACCGATGGAAGACAATTACTTCTAAAGTTTCATACGATCATGCAGGCCAACCTGACAAAGAAGGGAAAAGACGTGTTTTATCAAAAGTTAATGTACTACCTCCAAAATATATTTGTACAGAGACTTATTTAGTTGCTGGAAGTTTTGAAAGTGAAAAAGAAGCAAAAAATTTGGCTGCATATTTAACTACAAAATTTGTACGTTTTCTGATATCACAACTTTCTTTTTCGCAAGATATTACAAAAGAAAGATTTTTATTTGTACCCATCTTGGATATGTCAGAAACATGGACAGATGAACGGTTATATAAAAAATATGATTTATCAACAGATGAAATAGATTTCATAGAACGTACAATCAAACCTATGGAAAATGCAAATGAGTAGTAGTTTTTTCCCACAACGCCCCGATCTTCAT
>WFUN01000068.1 GCA_015484905.1 Hydrogenimonas sp.
GCGTCAGATGTGTATAAGAGACAGTATATATACTATGTTGAGTTCGTGTTTTTTGGCAAAAAGCTCCAAATCATCGCGACGTGCCATCTGACCATCTTCTCGCATGATTTCACATATGACCGCACTCGGTGAGACTCCCGAGAGTCTGCACAAATCCACTGAACCTTCCGTGTGTCCTGTACGTACCAACACTCCCCCCTCTTTGGCTATGAGTGGGAATATGTGTCCGGGACGGACAAAGTCTTCAGGTGAACTGACCGGATTTGCAAGCAGTTTTATCGTCATGTCTCTTTCAAAAGCTGATATGCCGGTAGAGGCATCTTTCGCGTCTACAGAAACCGTAAAAGCGGTTTCGTGTTGAGAATCGTTGTTTTGAACCATCGGATCCAGTTGAAGACGGTCGGCAATAGTTTTGGATATCGCGACACAGATTAGACCTTTGGCTTCAGTGGCCATGAAATTGACCTTTTGCGGAGTTGAAAAAGTAGCGGCATATACCAGATCCCCTTCATTCTCTCTATCTTCATCATCTATCATTACGACCATTTTGCCATGCTTTATATCTTCTATCGCCTGCTGTACGCGCTGTATCGGCATTTATAACTCCGTTATTTTTATATTTGAAGGATTATATCCAAAAACCCTTGACATTGGGAGTTAAATGCATTATAATTCTGACCGCGAACAGGCAACAGTCTCTCCATATTCTGGGGTGTCGCCAAGCGGTAAGGCAGCAGGTTTTGGTCCTGCCATTCGGGGGTTCGAATCCCTCCACCCCATCCACTCTTTTTTGTCGCGGGATAGAGCAGTCTGGTAGCTCGTCGGGCTCATAACCCGAAGGTCGGAGGTTCAAATCCTCCTCCCGCAACCAATTCAAACTCCCATAAAATCGAACTTCAAAGCACTTTTTAAAAACTTAAAATTTTCTTGTGTACCCTGAAAAATTGGGGTGTGTACCCTGGGTACACGGATCACACGTTAGATCGATGTCTCGATCGATCGTAAGCTGTTCTCCTTTGACATACTTAGCGTAAGTCGTCAGAATCATCTGAGGGCTTGAATGCCCCACCATTCTCGCCAGGTCCATCACTTTTATTTTCCCGCTGTTGAGCATCTTTACGATGAACGTATGGCGGGTGTCATGCACACGATGATGCACACCGATTTGCTTTAAGAAGCGTAATGCGTTCAGTGAGCTGATGTCCCGTAGCGGCGAACCGTCGTCTTTTGAGAACAGGTACAGCGACCTTTTCGATTTCGCCGCCTCTATCTGGGCTTCGATGTATGGAACGGCCCCCTGGAACAGCGGTACGGTTCTCACCGATGTCGCGGTCTTTGGCGTGGTGATGACGCCTTTCGTGATGTTTTTGTTGACGTTGATCGTCATCGACTCGAAGTCAATATCGTGAACGGTTAGCGCGATGATCTCCCCTGCCCTCATTCCAGTGTTGAACGCAATGCCGAAGAAGTTGTGCAGCTGTCCGGTCGAATAATGCAGCACTTTTGCGATCTCTTCGTCACTGTATGGCGAAATGTCGCGTTTCGTGTGCTTCGGTATCCTGATCTTCCCGTCGAAAGGATTCGAGTCGATCACTCCGTCATAAACGGCTATATCGAAAATTCCGCGAAAATCTGTGATATAATTTTTTAAAGTTTTCGGCGACGCTTCGAAATTGAAAACCCAGTCTCGAAGCTCTGATATCTCTATTTTTGAAATATCTTTCTGGCCGAAAATCTTTACGATGCTTTCGACTCTTTTTTGGATTTCGGAGTATGTCTTGAGGTGTTCCTTTTCTCGAAGATATACTTCCGAAAACTCTTTCAGCCTGTTCTTCACCTCTTTTTTCGGCTTTACGAACTCTTTGGCTTCAAGACGTTTTTCAAGAGCCGGCAGCACTTTCTCTTTCAGATACTTCCTGTTTGCCGGCGTATCTTCCTGTCCGGTCGCTTTGACCACCTCTTTGCCGTTCGCCTCATACTTGACGTACAACATCCGTTTACCAGATCGCATCTTTCGGCTTTTGATGCTTGCCATTGCAGTACCTTTCCGTACCTTCGCAACGGAGTTATGATATCAGCTTTTCGACAAGATCGTCAATATCGCCCAAGCGCTCGGTTTCAGATATTAAAAATCTCTCAACCGCTTTGAGGTTGATTCTTATGCCGCGCATCCACGGAAACTCTCCATAATGGACTCCTTTTTTCAGATGCCCTTCATCGATGCCTTTCTTGATACGGCCTGGCGACACACCGAAGTACCTCGCCGCCTCACTGATGGATGCCCATGTCTGTTTCATTGCGGTTCCTTAAACTGGAATCTCAGGTGTTGCAATCATCGCTCTGTATTCCACAACCATCCGGTTCAGCCCTTCCGGATCGCCCATGATGGAATCGATGTTATCGGCGGTGATCCCGTAGTGCTGCACGAATCCGTTGCAGTCGGTCCTTGAAAGCCCTGCCTGTATAAAGTC
>WFUN01000069.1 GCA_015484905.1 Hydrogenimonas sp.
GATATATACCCTCTCTTTTTTGCTCAGGAAGTTTTACAATATCTATTATTCTCTCTATTCCGAGTGCGAAACCGACAGCGGGAGTCGGTTTTCCACCCAGGAATTCCACAAGCCTGTTGTAACGTCCTCCACCTGCAATCGCACTTTGCGCTCCAATCTCTTTGCTTACGAATTCAAAAGCGGTACGTGTATAGTAATCGAGCCCTCTAACTAAGCCGGAGTCCAATTCGAACTCTATTTCGTGAGAATTTAGCAAAGAGAGAAGTTTGTTGAAGTCGCTGTCACATTCGAAGCATAGATTTTCCACGATTACAGGCGACTCTTTTAGAATGTCGCGGCAGTTTTCGTTTTTGCAGTCAAGAACTCTGATTGGGTTGGTCTCAACTCTTCTGCGGCAGTCTTCACATAGACCATCTTTGATATCCTGCAAATGCATCAGCAGCCTATTGCGGTAACCGGGCATACACTCAGGACATCCGAGAGAATTGATCTTTATCGAATAATCGATACCAAGCTTGTCGAAAATATCTTTAATCATCAAAATGATTGTAAAATCTTCATAAACGCTCTCTTCACCAAAACTTTCGCAGCCAAACTGATGAAACTCCCGAAGACGACCTTTTTGAGGCCTTTCATAACGGAACATGGGGCCATGATAGTAAAACCGGTGTACCCCGCCTTTTTTGTCAAGTCTGTTCTGTATGAATGCACGGACTATACCTGCTGTACCTTCCGGGCGAAGGGATACATCATGTCCCCCCTTGTCTATAAACTGATACATCTCTTTACCGACTATATCGCTGCTTTCACCCACACTTCGTTTGAAAAGAGCCGTCTCTTCCAGCAGGGGGGTTTCTATATAGTTGTATCCGTAACGCCTTGCGACTTTGGAAGCTGTTTCGAGAACATGGACAAATCGTCTATTTTCAGGCGACATGATATCTTTCATTCCGCGAAGAGCCTGTATCATTTTCGACAATCCTTGATGTAGCTGAAGATTTTTTCTGTGATAGATTCAACAGGTTCGGTGGCATCGATTTTTATATAGTCGATCTTTAAAAGATCTATGAGCTCCTCCATTGTCTTTTGTACCTTAAGCATATATTCAATCCCTCTCATTTCTATATTGTCACTGCTCTTTTTATTCATTCTCTCTTTCAGATTTTTTTCGTCGATATGAAATAGAACAATATGCTCCGGAAAAAGATTTCCCGTAGCAAAACGGTTTAACTGCAATAAAGTATCTATCTGTATATTATCATATACATGTGCATAGGCAATTCCGGAAATAAAAGAGCGGTCACTTAAGATGATTTTATGCAGATTGGGACGGACGATTCGCTCTGTATGTTCCGCTCTGTCGGCAAGAAAGAGCAGAACTTCACTTCTTGCTAACAGGTCGCCTTCTTCAAGTAAAATGGTTCTGATCTTTTTGCCAAGTTCCGTTCCTCCCGGCTCTTTGGTGATAAGTATATCGGGAAATCTTTTTGAAAGTTCTCTTATCTGGGTACTTTTGCCGACAGTATCCACTCCTTCGAAAGCTATATACATTTTATCGACTTCTTGATGGTCTCATCTACGCGTTTTGGTAGCAGATGGGAGCACGATGCACCATGTTTGAGAATAGCTCTGACCACCGAAGAACTGATGAAAGCGTTTTCGAGGCTGGGCATAAGATATATTGTCTCAATTTCCGGTGCCAAAGAGGCGTTTGCGTATCCCATCTGAAGCTCATATTCAAAATCGCTAACGGCACGAAGTCCGCGAATTATTATTGTTGCGTTGCGCTGTCTGCAGAATTCTACAAGAAGATTTGAAAAACCTTCAACTTTTACATTCTCTATATCTTCACAGGCGGCATGCGCCATAACGAGGCGCTGTTCATGTGAAAACATCGGGCCTTTGTCGCTGGATCTGGCAACAGCCACGACAATTTCATCAAAAAGGCTGGAAGCGCGTTTTATGATATCCATATGCCCGTTTGTAATCGGATCGAAAGTACCCGGATAGATTACTCTGTTGAAACGTTTTTTCATGACTCCTCTATTCTCCAGCGACTGTAAAGAGAGTGTTCGATTCCAATGAGATCGAACCATTTGCCTATTATGAAATCCTCCATCTGCTCGACGGTAGAGTGATCACTGTAGTAGCCAATTATCGGTGGAGCAATGATTATTCCGAGTCGGGAAAGTTTGAGCATATTTTCCAAAGATATGGCACTTAACGGTATCTCTCGGGGAGCGAGCAGCAGTTTTCGGCCCTCTTTGATCATGACGGCTGCGGCACGCGTTGTCAGGTTGTCGGCTATGCCAGCGGCAATTTTTGCGAGCGTATTCATGCTGCATGGCGCTATTATCATCGCATCTGTCGGAAAAGATCCCGATGCAACCGGTGCGGCTATTTCATCGTCACTATATACCCTGTGTGATTCATGTTCCAGAACCTCTTTTGCATTTTCGGAAACAATGGTATACACTTTTACCCTTTCAGGCAACTTTTCTACCAGTTTCAGACTCAGTTCAACACCGCTTGCACCGGTGGCAGCTACTATCAGATTCATTTGAGTTCGACTCTCCCGTTTCCCACTACTAAACCTCTTAAAGTTTTTCCGCTGTTTTTTTTGACAATAATACGATCGCCTACATTTCCGTTTTGAAGAGCTCTCGCTTCAAACTCTATGGTTATAGAGTCCACTTTGTAAAAACATCTTACCAGGCTCCCTTTTAAAACTGCCGGAAGCGGCTGCGTATTGGCAGATGTCAATATTTTGTCGGCAGCGATATTGAGTTTCGCCATATATATGCCTTTTGTAAAATTAGAAAGTGGAGGTGCATAAAATCTTTCAAAGGGCATATATTCAGTATAGACACTGTTCGAATCGATAATTTTATCTTTTTTTATTTGATGATTCGCTTTATATACCAGAATAGTGCCATATACTCTATAGTGAAAATAGTATCTATTCTTTTCACACTTCATTACAAACGTTCCACTCTTTTTGCGAAGAGAGTTTTTGGGCAATCTGACACTGCACTCAGGTTTGAGATCTTCGTTTTTGCCTCTACCGGTCGGTTTGAGTGAAACAGCTTCTATACGAAGAGTCGGATAACTGTCTTTGTATTTTTCCTTGATAAAATTTTGTAATTTAGGAAAACTTTTTTTGGTGGCAAGTTCAAAAGTTATCATGGTTGAATTTGAAGTTTTGCAGTCGTATCCTATCTTCTTTAGACGCTCTTTTATTTCAAAAGCCGGAACTCTCCAAAGAGTTCTCTCTCCGGGAAGCTTCATTATGGTTGTATTCGCTTTGGAAATACCGAAAGTATGCAGGCCGATATTGTAAGAATCGATAAAATAGTGTGACTTCAACTGTATGGTTTGAGCATTTAGAAATGATATTAAAGAGACAATAAATACGATGCAGATGGAGCGGGAGACGGGGGTCGAACCCGCGACCCCGACCTTGGCAAGGTCGTGCTCTACCACTGAGCTACTCCCGCAGATAAAATGGTACCGAGGGCCGGAATCGAACCGGCACGGGCTAATGCCCACCAGATTTTGAGTCTGGCGTGTCTACCAGTTTCACCACCCCGGCTTCTGGTCTGCTTGTCAGTCACTGGCGGAATTTTATAGAGTAGGGGCTTAAATACCGGTTAAAGAGCATAACCGGCACATGAGAGCATTATTATTTTGCAACGGCTTCTTTGAGTTGTTTGCCGACTTTGAATTTGACGGCACGGGTAGCTGGAACCTCAACCACGCGATCGGTACCTGGAACTTTCGCTTTTCTGGCTGCTCGTTCAGTTGTAGTAAATGTACCAAATCCGATAAAGCTTACACTTTTGCCAGAGGCAAGTGCTTCCGTAATGGTTTCAAGCGTGGCATTAAGAACCGCTTCGGTATCTTTTTTTGACAATCCCGCTTTTTCGGCGACTGCTTGAACAAACTCAGCTTTTTTCATATGGCTATCCTTAGATGAGATTTACACGGTCATTGTACAATGTTTTATTCCAAATTGCAAGAAAATTTGTTAAAAAAACTAAACAAAATGCCGATTTTACCGATATCATTGAGAAGGAACCTTTTTTGCTTTAAAAGAGAATCAAGCTTCAGTCAAGAAGAGAGGCGTCTATTATGAGAATCACACAAAACAGTTTTTTCAATTCTTTTGTAGCGGATCAGCAGAGAATAAAACAGCAGCTCGATTATTTCAATCGCCAGATCTCTTCCGGAGTGAAAATCAAATATGGATATGAAGATCCACAGATTTTCAGTGATACGCTGCGTCTCGATTATGAAGAGACAACTCTTGTGCAGGCGGTGAATGTATCTACAGATGCTCAGAATTTCGCCAAAAATACCGATTCTGTCATGTTTGAATTTACAGATGCGCTTTCGCGTTTCAAAATGCTTGTGACACAGGCTGCAAACGGCGCCAACTCCGATAGCAACTACTATGCGATAAGCAACGAGCTGAAATCTCTTAAAGAACATATCATAAACCTTTCAAATACTTCGATAAATGGCAGATATCTTTTTTCTGGTACGGCGCTGGATGTAAAACCGGTAGATGACAGTGGGACCTATCAAGGCAATGGCGAATCTCTCAAAGCTTTGGTAGGGGCAGGAGTGCAGATTCCTTATAACATCTCCGGAGAAGATCTTTTTTTGGGTGAAGATGGAAATTTCGCCAGAAAGATAACCACGAACATACCTTTGAAAGATCAAACGACTCAGAGTGCCGCAACCACAGAGACTCTAATTAAAGATTTTACCGGCAAGAATGACGATTATGTTTTTTATATCAGAGGAAGAAACCCGGATGGCTCCGTTTTTGAAAACTCTTTTACGATGACCGCCGATAAAAGTGTTGGAGAGCTGTTGAATACGATAGAGTCCTATTATACTCCCAACAGTGTCGAAGTAACGTTAAAAAACGGTTATATAAATATCGTCGATCGGCAAAAAGGACGAAGTCTGCTCGATTTTCACATCTACGCCCAAAACAGTGTAGATTCAACAATCGTTCCTTTTATAGAGAGTGGATTTGCAGGTACCGATTCCACGACATATGATGATGTCGATTTTTTAAAAACAGACGCATCTACATTGAGAGGCAATTATTCACAAATCGTAAAGAGCAGCAACCAGTATGCGGTCCGAAGTACTCTCTTGAGTGAGGTTGCCGGCAGAGATTTGACAGGAAGTTCGCTGGATATTTCCGGGACGGATCGCAACGGCAACGCTTTTTCATATACTTTTACACTCGATACACCCACAGATATTTTTGCAAATACAATCAATAACAGTGACGGGACTCCGGCAGACAGTACGACATTGACTTTCGGACAGCTTGTGGATGCGGTAGCGGTAGCCGTTTCCGGAGTTACGGATCAGGGAAGTTTTGAAGCCAATGTGTCGGAGGCGTCCAAGGTTGTGGATGTCTATCTGGATGAAAAAGGCAGAATCGTCATTAAAGATAAAAACAGTACCGATACATCGATATCTTTCAACATGCATGATTCCAACAGCGGATTTGGTATACCGGGGCCTTCGGCTCTGGTTTTCAACGCCAATAATGCGTTGAGTGTCGACGATCCCAAGCATGATCTTTTCGAATCTCTCGATGCAGCCATAGAAGCAGTTGAAAATGCAAGAGTATATCCGGATGGCAAAAGTTTTGTAAAACCGAGGAATCCGGGTATAGAAAATTCGCTTGAGCGTATCGATCATGTATTGGAGCATATAAACAAAATGCATACCAAAATCGGAGCTATGTCCAATGGCCTCAATTATGCAGTGGAAAGAAATGAAACTCTTAAAATCAATGTACAGACTCTTCGTTCGCAGATTCTGGATACAGATATAGCGGAAGCTACCGTAAAGTTAAGCCAGCTTAGTCTGAACTTTCAGGCCATGATGGCGTCGGTGGCGAAGATTCAAAATCTCTCACTTGTAAATTATCTGTGAGAACAGCGGCCTGCCAATTGTAAATGCCGATATAGCCAAACGCTTTAATCGATATTTTGTACGATATCGCATGATAGAGAAAACCTGAATTTTTGTATTCCTTGCTTACATTAAAAAGGATGAGATATAATTTTATAGTTGATATCATAATAAATATAGAGCTTTTTGTCTCAATATTATCTACTTAAAGGAACGGGCTATTTTAAAAACTGCTTTTTTACTCACAATCGCTATTTTCTTTGTATATGGAGCGATAGCGACTATAATACCCCAAAGCACCATGGTTGGAACTTTCGGAGCCTATATCGGGACGCGCAATCTTGAACTTTTTGGATATCTCGGTTATATAGATTTCATTTTTTTGATATATCCTCTTTTTAGACTGTATAGATTGAAAAAGCCGGAAGAGTTTGAAACAGAGAGTTTTGCCGCATGGCTTCTGTTTCTCTTCTCTCTTCTTATTCTGCAGGCGCTTCTTGTAAAATCGTCTTATGCCGGCTGGATTGGCAGCAGTATCGTTGAATTCCTCTATCCATTTATCGGAGATGCCGGAGTGTGGCTCTTTTGGCTTATGACACTTACACTTTCAGGAATCATTTTATGGGGAGAGCAGATTCATATAAAGATAAATGAGATGAAGGAAGCTTCTTTTGGTAAAAGTATCGCTCTTTTTGAAAAAAGAGAGAACCATGTCGGAAATTTTGCCGTATCCGAACCGGAGCCGGTCAGTCAACAGATAATTGAACCGACTGCAAGAGAGGAGGCCAGTGTCACAGAAGATAGAGAGGAAAATGAGGACTCCATATCTTTGAAGAAGGATGAGAAAAAGCCAAAAAAAGAGAAAATAAAAGAGAGTGAAGCCAATGGTTTGAAGAGCGAGCATGGAAATATAGAAATAGTACAGGAGATTGAAGAGAACAAGAGGCTTTTGGAGCAGATAGATATTGGAGAGCAGGAGAAGCCCAAGAACTTCAAGCTTCCTTCACTTGATTTTTTGCAAAAGGCGCCAAAAAGAGGTAAAAAAGAGGTAAATGAAGCGGAAATAGATGCAAAAATCAGCGATCTGCTGGAAAAGCTGGTGAAATTCAAGATCGAAGGAGATGTGGTACGCACATATGCCGGACCGGTCGTTACGACTTTTGAATTCAAACCAGCGGCGCATATCAAAGTTTCCAAAATACTAAATCTGCAAGATGATCTGGCCATGGCGCTGCGTGCCCAGAATATACGTATTCAGGCACCGGTCCCGGGAAAAGATGTTGTCGGAATCGAGATTCCGAACAAAGAGGTCGATACGATATATCTTAGAGAGATTCTTGAAGATGAGATATTCAAAAAGTCAAAATCACCGCTTACAATCGCATTGGGAAAAGATATAGTGGGAAAACCGTTTGTAACAGATCTCAAAAAGCTGCCGCATTTGCTTATTGCAGGAACAACTGGCAGTGGGAAAAGTGTTGGAATTAACGCCATGATTTTAAGTCTTTTGTACAGAAATTCTCCCGATCAGCTGAAGCTTATGATGATAGATCCAAAGATGCTCGAATTGTCTGTCTACAATGAGATTCCGCATCTGCTTACCCCCGTTATAACGCAGCCCAAAAAAGCTGTAGCGGCACTTTCTAATATGGTCGTCGAGATGGAAAGACGGTATCAGATAATGAGTCAGACTCGAACCAAAAATATAGAGACATACAATGAAAAAGCTCAGAAAGAGGGTCGGGAAAAACTTCCGTATATTGTTGTTGTTATCGATGAGCTGGCCGATCTTATGATGACGGGCGGAAAAGATGTCGAATTTTCGATAGCGAGATTGGCGCAGATGGCCAGAGCCAGCGGTATACATCTTATAGTAGCTACTCAAAGGCCAAGTGTCGATGTTGTAACGGGACTGATAAAGGCAAATCTGCCTTCACGTATCAGTTATAAAGTGGGACAGAAGATCGATTCAAAAGTGATTCTCGATACTCTTGGAGCGGAATCTCTTCTCGGTCGTGGAGATATGCTGTTTACGCCTCCCGGCGGTAGTGGACTTATTCGTCTGCACGCACCATGGAGCAGTGAAAGCGAGATAGAGCGGATAGCAGAATATCTGAAGGCTCAGCGTCCGGCCGAGTATGACGAACGGTTCTTGATGGATGGTGAAAGCGAATCTTTCATTGATGGCTCCGGAAGTTCGGTAGATGATATAGATCCGCTTTTTGAGGAGGCCAAACATATTGTTCTAAACGATAAGAAGACGAGCATAAGTTATCTTCAAAGACGACTGCAGATAGGTTACAACAGGGCGGCCAGAATCGTTGAACAGCTTGAAAGTATGGGGATTGTTTCGGCGCCTAATGCAAAAGGAAGCAGAGAAATTTTAGGCGGATCATGAAAAATCAGAGATTTCCCGGGATTTTAAGACCTCCTTCCTGGGCTTTTTTCATCCAGTAGTGCGCCCTTACAGGGTCTTTTTGTACTCCCAGTCCGTTGAAATACAAAAGCCCAAGATTATATTGTGCCTGCAAATCGCCTGCGATCGCCGCTTTTTGATACCAGAAGGCAGCTTCAGAAAAGTTCTGCTTTACCACATCTGCCTCTTCGTAGATCTGACCGAGAGTGAACGCAGCGGCCGGATCGCCAAGAGCATCGGCCTGTTTGAGAAGTTTAACAGCTTTTATACCATTTTTTTCTACGCATCTGCCATCTTTATATAGATATGCCAAGCTTACAAATGATGGAGTATATCTGTTTGCCACCGCTTTTTGATACCATTTCACCGCATCTTCACACGACTTTTTTACTCCTATGCCCTCTTCATACAAAAATGCCACATTGTGCTGGGCCCACCGATTCCCTTTTTTAGCAGCTTTCAAAAACCATGAAAAGGCTTTTTTTTCATCTTTTTCTACGCCTCGTCCCCTAAGATATAAATATCCCAAGGCATTC
>WFUN01000070.1 GCA_015484905.1 Hydrogenimonas sp.
AACCAAAACAAAAACCGTCAGAAAGCCGACGGCTGCTTCTCCAAAAAGTGCAAAAACAGTGACGACCAAGGCCATATCGTCTCTTTTTAAAGGAGTCAAAGCCGATATACCCGCAGAACGAAGTGTTGCGGCAAGAGTGGCGAATGCACCCAAAATACGTTATAAACCATCTTCTGAAAAAGAGCAGAAAAACAGCGAATCGGCAAGCCGACTGGTTCAAAACATCAAACTCAGCAAACCGCAGATAGATATAACGTCTAAAAGCTCGGGAGTAGGAGAGGTTGATGAGTACATGAGTAAACTTTACGAAATCATATACAAAACCTGGCGACCCGAAGCGGTTTTTGCAGGAGAGGAGGCCAGAGTACGACTCCATATCGCTCCGGATGGAAGTTTCAGTTACGCGCTGTTATATCCTTCGGATAATCAGGGTTTCAATCAAAGCCTGATAGAATATCTTGAACGACTCAGGAAAAGAGGGCTGCCACCTCATAAAAACGGTACGACGATGGATGTAGACATAGAATTCAAAGCCAAGGAGTAGCGGTGCGCTATTTGATTATACTTGCGATGGGAATAGTGCTGTTGGCGTCGGATGCCACTTTGGAAATAGTGAAGAGCGTGGACAATCGTCCATCAGTAGTGATACAGGATGCATCCGAAATCACCAGCTCGCGCTTAAAAGAGAAGTTTTTTCGCCTGCTATCAGGCGATTTGAAAGTTACGGCCCATTTTAAAGTTGACGATACATACAGAGTCGCCGGCTATGATTCAATGATAGATCCGCTTCTGAAAAAGAGCGACTATCTGTTCAGATACCGCTTCAAAGAGGGAAGCTCTTTTGCGTTGTATCTGGATGTAAAAGTGTTTGATCTTCAGTCGAAAAATGCGGTTTATGAACGAAGTTACCGTGTAACCAACCGGGCCAGATATCCTTTTTTGGTCCATCAGGCTGTAATAGACTTCAATGACCATCTCGATCTGCCCAATGTCGACTGGATGAAGCGCTATGTCGTCCTTTCTCAGTACTCGAAACCGAAGCATGCAGATATCGTAGTGGCTGACTACACTTTGACATACAGGAAAAAGATAATCAGTGGCGGCTTGAATATTTTTCCGAAATGGGCAGACCGAAACCAAAAAGGAATCTATTATACAAAACTGGCCGATCGTCCGACTCTCTATTATTACAATATCTATACGGGAAAACAGAGAAGAGTCATAACATCCGACGGTATGCTTGTATGTTCGGATGTCAGCAGAGACGGTAAAAAACTTCTTTTGACGATGGCTCCCGATGGACAGCCGGATATATATATGTACGATATTGAAAAAGGAGTAAGGAAACGTCTTACTTTCTATTCCGGCATCGATGTTTCTGCACAATATGCAGGCCTTGAGAAAAAAATCGTTTTCGTTTCGGACAGACTCGGCTATCCAAATATCTTTATAAAGAGTATAGGGGGGCGTGCAGTCCGGCAGTTGATATATCACGGAAAAAACAACAATGCCTGCAACGTTCATGGCAAATATGTCGTATATACCAGTAGAGAGAGCGATAACGCATTCAGTACAAACACTTTCAACCTCTATCTGGTATCGACACAGAGTGATTATATCAGAAGGCTGACAGCCAATGGGGTGAATCAGTTTCCAAAATTTTCTTTTGATGGCGAGAGCGTTATTTATATAAAGCACTATGAGTCCCAAAGCGCTCTTGGGATTATCCGTCTTAATTACAATGAAGGATTTCTTTTTCCCCTCAAAGGGCATAAGATTCAGTCTATAGACTGGTAGGATATCGGCTTGTCGGATAAACGGTTTTAAACGACTCCGCGATGAACAGGGTATTTAACGGTAAAGTAAGAAAAAGCGTGCTAAAATCCACTAAATTCCGAAGGAGATGAATCGATGAAAAAGAGTTTTGTATTGGCAGCAGTGGTTGCTGCGCTGCTAATGAGCGGATGCTCTCAGAAAAAACCGGAAGTCGATATGACGAAACAAGAAGCTGCAGAAGAGACGGCTCCCGCAGTTACCGAAGCTGATAGAGGCATAAGCAGCGTTGTCGGTACCGAAGAGGTGGGTGAGCTTTCCACTATTCCGGAAAATGTACGTATGGCAAAAATCAAAGAGATCGAAGCGAGTGCCAAAAAGATATATTTCGACTTCGACAAGTATAATATTCGTCCTGACCAGGAGCCTCGTGTCGATGAAGATGCCAGGCTTTTTTCTTCCGATATAGCCAAAGATCTCACCATCAAAATAGAAGGCAATTGCGACGAGTGGGGTACAGATGAATATAACTACGCGCTTGGTTTGAGACGTGCCAAAACCGTTCGGGATGCATTGGCTATAAAGGGCATAGACGAAAGCAGAATGACCATGATCAGCTACGGTGAGAGCAATCCTGTATGTACTGAACACAATCGCGAATGCTGGGCCAAGAACAGACGGGTCGAATTCGAACTTCTTCCGTAAATGAAAAAACTCCTCTTTTTGCTCCTGTTGAGTGTCTGCATCGGTTATGCGCAGACACAGGAGCCTTCCGCATTTGGGGCCGGCGATCTGGACGCTCCGGAGCCGTATGGGCTCAGTGAAGACGAACGATACATTCTAAAAAACAGACGTGCCATAGAGGCTCTTCAAAGAACCGTTTTAAAGCAGCAGCAGATAATCCAGGAGAACCGGGAAAGAGTAGATGGCCTGCAGAGTATCGTAGAGGGTTTGGGCGATAGAGCGAGGAGCCTGGAAAAATCGCTGCGCAGGCTTGAAGACCTTAACCGAAGCGTGGATGACCTGAAAGCAAAAACAGACGAACTGGCCAAAACGCAGAGTGAAAACTTCGAACAGATCCGCACCGTTTTGAAAGAACTGGGAGCGATGATCGACTCAATCAATGAAAAATATGTGGACAAAGAGCGATTCAACCGGCTTGAGAGTGCATTTTTACAGTTCAAGGAGGCTTACGAGTCGTTCATAAAACGGACCGATCTGAGTAGCAAGTCAAATGTTGAAATCTATAAAGAAGCGAAGGCACTGTTTCGCAAAAAGAGAGACAAAGAGGCGAAAAGATATTTTTCATATCTTATAAAAAACCACTATAAACCTGCTACATCGAACTACTATCTGGGTGAAATAGCATATAGAAACGGCCGATATAAAGAGGCGATAGCCTATTATAAAAGAAGCGCTTCGATATACGACAAAAGCAGTTTCATGCCTACGCTGCTGTTGCATACGGCTATATCACTCGAGCGCATAGGTGACAAAAGAGGGGCCAGAGAGTTTTATGAATCGCTATTGAGCCTCTATTCCAAAAGCAAAGCGGCTGCTATAGCGAAAAAAAATCTTTTGAAATTATAGTTTCCGACCATTTTAAGAGCCGTATCTTTTTGCTCAGAGATGTTATAGGTGCGTAAGGTCAGTTCTTAAGATTCAATGAAAGAAGGGTATGATAAAATTTGCAACTTTTTAAAGGAGAACTTACTATTATGAAAATAGAAGACAACAGCGTAGTTTCTTTCAACTATGAAGTGAAAGACGCGAAAACGGGAGAGGTGGTCGATTCCAACATAGGACAGGAGCCACTCTCTTTTATAACAGGAAAGCAGCAGATAATTCCCGGGCTTGAAGAGCAGATGAAGGGAATGCAAAGCGGAGATAGTGCGGAAATTCTCGTAAATGCCGCTGAAGCATATGGTGAATACAATCCGGAAGCTGTGCAGAATATGCCACGCGAGCAGTTTGCAGGAATAGATCTTCAAGAGGGCATGACTCTTTATGGTCAGAGCGAAGATGGCAATACGGTTCAAGTAACTGTCAAAGGTTTCGATGATAACGATGTCGTAATCGATTTCAACCATCCTCTTGCCGGAAAAGATCTCCTTTTCAGCATCACGGTTTCCGAAGTTAGAGAACCTACGGTTAGCGAGTCGCTCAGCGGACAGGTAGAGCAGCTTGGAGCGGAAGGCAGCTGCTGCGGCACAGGATGTGAAAGCCATTAATTTTATAGCGGAGTCGAAGCCTCTTAAAGAGGCTTTGAAATCCGCCAATCTTCTCAAATCTCTTAGATTCAATACTCTCATAAGCGGAGAGGGCGGAACGGGACGGCATACTCTTGCATCCTATATGATGCCTGAAGCTCCTCTTATTCATGGAGACTCCCCACAGCTTTACTCTCAAATAGAAAACTATGAACAGATCATTATCGACAGGCTGGGTAAAATAGATTCTTTGTCCAGAGTTTTTCAAACTTTGCAAAAACGTGGAACAAAAGTTATAGCTATCGCCGATGAGAACTTCAATGCAGGTATGTTCGATTCGATTTTCAGTGTCAAAATAGTGTTGCCGCCACTCAGGCAGAGAGTTGAAGATGTTTTGCCTCTGGCTAAAAAATTCGCTATGGAGGCAAAAGCAATGTTTGGTGAAGAGAGTGAAAAGGATCTATTCGAGCCGGATATCAAAAGAGTCGATCTGTCACGAAATGCATTCTCTTTGAGACGATCAATCTTTTTGCAATACTTCGCCTCCAAAATAGAAAAAGAAGAGCTTCTTCTTCTAAATGAAATCTATCTCTCTTCACGAATGGCAGAAGATGAAGAGATTTATAAAAAAGAGCTCTCATTGTATGAAATCCCTCTTATCAGAGCCGGAGCCAAAGCGTTTAAAAGCCAGTTGAAAATGTCTCGGGCATTCGGTCTAAACCGTAATACACTCAGAAAAAAAATCACACTATGGAAGGAATATCTATGACAGAAACCGCTTTTCTTTTTCCCGGACAGGGTTCTCAGGCTGTCGGAATGGGAAAGTCATTTGTAGAACACTCTCCGGAAGCTGCACAGATGCTGGAAGCTGCAAGCGAGCGTCTGAAAATCGATATGGCAAAACTTCTCTTCGAGCCGAACGATATGTTGGAGCAGACCCGTTATACACAACCGGCGATTTTGCTTGTTTCCATGATGGCATACCATCTTTTCAGCCGCCAGATAAATGAGGCGCCGGTTTTTGCCATGGGGCATTCACTTGGTGAGTTTTCCGCTTTGTCCTCCGTTGGCGCAATGGATTGGTTGGATGCAGTTGAACTTGTTCATCTGCGCGGCGATCTCATGCAAAAAGCGTGTGAGGGGTTTGAAGCGGGTATGATGGTTGTCATCGGGTTGGCCGACGAGGATGTGGAAGCGATCTGTCACGATGCCAGAGAAACGGGTGGGAGAGTATGGCCTGCAAATTACAATGCCGACGGCCAGATAGTTATTGCCGGAATAAGGAACGATCTTAAAAATATCGAAGAGAAACTCAAAGCTGCCAAAGCGCGCCGTGTTATGCTGTTGAATATGTCTGTAGCCAGCCACTGTCCGCTGCTGGAGCCGGCTGTAAAGCCTCTGACGGAAGCTTTGGAAAAAGTTTTGAATGAAGAGTTTTCGGCTCCGGTTGTCTCCAATGTAACTGCAAGAGCCTACAATACCAAAATAGAGGCTTTGAATCTGCTTGGTCGTCAGCTGGTCTCACCTGTTCTTTATAAACAGTCGATACGCAACAACGACGATCTTGTCAACAGATATATAGAGTTTGGACACGGGGCTGTTTTGAAGGGCCTAAACCGTAGAACTACTAAAAAACCCACCTTCACAGTCTCTGATTATGATTCGCTTTTCAGCGTTTTGGAAACAGTCTCCAAGGAGCGATAATGGTCGTTGGAATAATGGGAGCCATGCCTGAAGAGATAGAGCCGGTTTTGGCAAGACTGGATGATGTCAGACGTCATGAAATAGCCGACAATATCTACTATACATCTCTTTACGGCTCTTTGGATCTGGTTATCGCATACAGTAAAATAGGCAAGGTGTTTTCGGCACTGACCGCCGCCACCATGATAGAGCGGTTCGGTGTCGACAAGATGCTTTTTTCCGGTGTCGCCGGTGCAATAAACAGTGAGCTGCAAATAGGGGACTTGATAGCCGCGACGAAACTGTGCCAGCACGATCTGGATATTACCGCTTTTGGACATCCGTACGGATACGTTCCGGAAGGAAAGGTCTTTATCGAATCGGATAGTTATTTGTTGGAAATAGCCGCCATTGCAGCCGATAAAAAGAGCATAAGTCTAAAACGCGGTATCGTCGCTACCGGCGATCAGTTCGTTGCAGATGCAGGGCGAAAGGAGTGGATCGGTAAGACTTTTGGAGCCGATGCGCTTGAGATGGAGGGGGCATCCGTAGCGGTAGTCTGTGATGCATTCGACGTACCTTTTTTCATACTTCGGGCCATAAGCGACGCTGCCGATGTGGATGCGGGATTCGATTTTGATACGTTCCTGAAAAGCTCTGCCGAAAAGAGTGCTGATTTCATTTTTGCGATTATAGATGAACTCGATAAAAATAAGTAAGAAGATTCTCCGGGCGGCCGGAAAGGCAAACGCGAAATATAGGCTGATCGAAAACGGAGATAAAGTACTCGTCGGTCTGAGCGGAGGAAAGGATTCGATTACGCTCGTACATCTTTTGAAATATATGCAGCAGCATGCACCTTTTGATTTTAACTTCAAAGCGGTCACAATAAAGTATGGAATGCCTGCCGAGAGCTACGACATGCTTCATGAGCACTGTATGGCTTACGGGATCGAACATGAAGTCTATGAGACAAATATTTTCGAAGTCGCGCGCGATACAATCAGAGAAAACAGCTCTTTTTGCAGCTATTTTTCCCGAATGCGAAGAGGGGCGCTCTATACCAAAGCGATTGAGGGTGGATACAACAAAGTGGCATTGGGACATCATCTCGACGACGCAGCCGAGAGCTTTTTTATGAATATGCTGTACAATGGTACAATGCGTTCAATGCCCCCTATCTACAGAAGCGAAAAGGGTTTTCATGTTATTCGCCCTCTGCTTTGGATAAGAGAACGCCAGACCGAGGCGTTTGCAAAAGAGAACGGTATCGTTACGATTGGAGATGAGGCGTGTCCGGCAATGACGATGAAAGTGAAGATGCCGCATGCCAGGGAGAGTACAAAGGATATGCTAAAAGAGTGGGAAGAGAATTTTCCCGATCTGTTCAAGCGTCTGAAAGCCGCTTTTTGTCATTTGCAGCCAAGTTCGTTTATGGATGAGATATATATAGAGAGATGATATTGTCTGAGGAGACAAAGATAGTGGAGAGAGAAATTAATTGTGCACTTTGCCAGGATGATGTGAAGGAAAGAAAATGGAGCAGACTCGTAAACTGGCTGTTTTGATAGATGCCGACAACGCCCAGCCATCGATTATAGATGCGCTTATTGCGGAAGTGGCAAAATATGGAACGGCAAATGTCAAGCGTATTTATGGGGATTGGACAATGCCCCAACTCAAGGGGTGGAAAGAGGTACTGTTGACTCATTCGATCCAGCCGATACAACAATTTGGCTATACGACAGGAAAAAATGCGACAGACAGCGCCATGATCATAGATGCGATGGATCTGCTCTATACAGGAAACTTCGACGGTTTTTGCATTGTGAGCAGTGACAGCGACTTCACAAAACTGGCAGCCAGAATCAGGGAGTCCGGTCTTACCGTCTACGGTTTTGGAGAGAGAAAAACTCCAATACCGTTTGTATCCGCATGCGACAAATTTATCTATACCGAAGTATTGAGAGCGGAAGAGAGCGAAGAGACGGTTCCGATAAAAAAACTTTCTACCGCCGAACTGAAAAGAGACCGCAAGCTGATACGTTTGCTCAAAGAGGCAATAGAAGCTTCAAGCGACGAGAGCGGATGGGCGCATCTGGGTGCGGTAGGCAATATGATAGCCAAGCAGTCGCCGGAATTCGATCCGCGTAATTACGGTTACAAAAAGCTTGGAGAGCTGATAAAAGCCACAGAGCTTTTCGATATTGAAGAGCAGGTGACACACAAAGGAGCGAAGGCGGTTTATGTCAGAAACAGGCAAAGAAGATAGTTCGAGGCTTGTGCTTTGAACCTATCACAATCCTTGACTCATAATCAGCCACATCGATCCTATCTCCTCATCTTCGAGCTCTATCGTTGAGAGATTCATCATCGCATTTTCTATTTTTTCTACAGAGTAGACAGAAGAGATGGCACATGTAGGATGAGCTGGAAGGAACGCTCTTACAAGCGATACGCTCTTTTGCAACTTCTCTCCGCATGCAAAGCATCTGTTTGGCATATGGAGTCTTCCTTCATGTTTCAGAAGAGAAAGATAGGCTTCAATGGCGCTGCGTTTAGGATTTTGAAGATGCCATATACCCGAATATTTTTCGAGCATTTCAAAATAGAAAGGTCCCGGCAGCTCTATATCTTTTAGATGTGCGTATAGAAGCATTACAAGGTTCTGCCATACTCTCAAACGTTCCATTTCCGACAGCCAGGGAAATCCAAGGTGTGTTATGTTGCGAAGTCTGGGCATGAAACCTGACGAGTCGGATTCGGCTTCGAAATCTATCTTGTAACCTGTTGTTACAATTGAATGCCGGGCTCCGTAAAACCGGTAAAGAGTTTTGATCTTTCGGGGTGTCAGTACAGATACGATGCAGTCTTCATTTTTCGCTTTTTTTACATCTATAATATACCCTTGCATCTTGAAACATAGCCCTTCAGGTAGTTGTAACCACTTTTTTTGTAAAATCGCTTAATTTTGGAATATTGTACCAAACAGAACTGAATAAAAAAAGGGTTTGGAATGGATCTATTGACCGGTTTTAAAGATAACTGCGGATTCGGTCTGGTTGCCAATATAGACAATCGGCCGAGCCATGCGCTGTTGGAAGATGCTATTCATGCGCTTGAGAGAATGATGCATCGTGGCGCGATCGCTGCCGACGGTAAAAGTGGAGACGGTAGCGGTCTTCTTCTGTCCATGCCCGCGAAATTTATGGCAAAAATTGCAAAGAAAGAAGATGTCGTTCTGCCAAAGCAGTATGCCGTCGCCCAGATTTTTTATAAAAACAGCGAACATTTGAAACTTTTTGAAGAGTGTTGTGCAAAAAACGATCTTCGTGTGCTGTTTATACGTGAAGTACCTGTAAATACGGATGCGCTGGGGGAGCAGGCACTTAAAACGCTTCCTTCCATTACACAGGTTTTTGTGGCACCAAATTCACTGATGGCTACGAAGCGGTTCGACGTTCTGATCTATCTTACACGCAAAGAGGTGGAAAACTCCCTCAGAGACGATGCCGATTTTTATATTCCCAGTTTTTCGAGCTGTATGATAAGCTACAAAGGGCTGGTCATGCCCACTCATATCAAAGAGTTCTATCCCGATCTCAACGATCCGGATTTTGAAATCAGCTTCTCACTTTTTCATCAACGCTTCTCTACAAATACACTTCCGCAGTGGAGGTTGGCTCAGCCTTTCAGAATGATCGCGCACAATGGCGAGATCAATTCTGTGGAGGCCAACAGATTCAATGTTATTGCAAAGTGCGAATCGATAAGGTCGGAGATATTTACAGACGAAGAGATGAAGCGTCTTATGCCTCTGCTGCAGGATGGGTCCAGCGACAGTGCGAGTCTCGACAACTTTTTCGAGTTTCTGCGTATAAACGGAATGGATATTTTCAAAGCTGTACGTGCGGTCATACCGGCGCCGTGGCAGAATGCTCCGCATATGGATGCCAATCTGAGAGCCTTCTACGAATATATGAGCACATGTTTCGAAGCATGGGATGGACCAGCTGCAGTAAGTTTTACCGATGGACGCTATATCGGCTGCGTTCTTGACAGAAACGGGCTCAGACCAGCCAAATATATCGTAACCCACGATCGTCGGCTCATCATATCGAGTGAGTATGGAGTCATAGATCTTGATGAGGAGAACGTAAAGGAGCGGGGACGTCTTCAATCTGGAGAGATGATCGCACTCGATCTGAAATATGGAACTATTCTCAAAAATAGCCAGATCGACGAATATTTGAAAAATGCGAATCCCTACACAGAGTGGTTGAACGATCAGATGATCTATTTGCAGGAGTATGTTGAAAAGCCGTTCGACAATCTCGAAAGATACGATTTGGACAATATGGTAGAGAAGCAGCGGTACTTCAATATAACCCAAGAGGTTATCGACCAGATTATCGAACCGATGGTTAAAGATGGCAAAGAGCCTACCGGTTCCATGGGTGACGACACTCCTATGGCCGCTTTTTCCAATGTCCAGCGAAATTTTACCGACTTCTTCAAACAGAAGTTCGCGCAGGTTACAAACCCTCCGATAGATCCTATCAGAGAAAAGGTGGTGATGAGTATCAATACCGGCTTTGGCGAGATTCACAATATTCTTGACGAAGATCCGAATCATGCACAGCGTCTGAAAACGACCTCTCCGATTCTCACTTTCGAAAAGCTGGAAGTACTCAGAAGTTTTGGAGATGAGAAACATCCACGCTTCAAGCCGTACTATAAAAACCGCTCCTACTCCACCGTCTATGAAGAGAATCTGAGAGGAAGTCTGGAAGATATCGTCTATGACATCATTGAAGATGTCAAAAACGAAGGCGTAAGAATAGTGATTCTCGATGACAGGGGACTCGACGAAAAACACAAGACGATTCCAATGCTTATGGTCGTGGGACGATTGAACTACGCTCTACTCGATGAAGGCGTGCGCCATCTTGTCAGTATAGTTGCGATAACCGGAGAGGTGATCGACTCACACTCCACTGCATGTCTGTTGGCCTACGGAGCGTCGGCAGTATATCCCTATATGCTCTACGCTACAGTCTACAAACTGCTTTCGAAAATGTCGCTTACCGATTATGAAATGCGTAACGAATTCAAAAAAGTACATTCGGCTCTTGGAGCAGGTATTTTAAAAATTATGTCTAAGATGGGAATATCCACCGTCGCTTCCTACAGAAACTCGGCCCTTTTTGACGTACTCGGACTATCTACGGATATTGTCGAAGACTGTTTCAGAAACTCCCATGCATTGGTGCCAGGACTTGGCTACAGCGATATAGAGGAGCGTATACAGAGGTATCACAAGGACGCTTTCGAACATGAACATATGCGTAAACTGTTCCCATTGAATATCGGCGGCTTTTACAAGTATGTGGACAGAGGTGAATATCACGATTTCGCTCCGAATACGATGAAGGCGATTCGTCAGGCTTCGATAACAGGAGAACGCAAAGACTTTATGGTTCTGAAAAATATCGTAGAGAAACGCGACAAAAAGATGATTAGGGATTTTTTCGAGTTAAAAAGCGACAGAAAACCGATTTCCATAGAAGAGGTGGAACCCGCAGAGGCAATATTCAAACGATTCGCAAGCGCGGCGATGAGCCTCGGTTCCATTTCGCCGGAAGCGCATGAAAGTATAGCCGAGGCGATGAATCGTATAGGGGCGCAATCAAATAGCGGAGAGGGCGGAGAAGATGCGTCCAGATTTGGAACCGTCAAAAATTCCAAAATAAAGCAGATAGCGTCAGGGCGGTTCGGGGTGACTCCGGCCTACCTTAGAAGCGCGGAAGAGATCCAGATAAAGATTGCCCAGGGAGCCAAGCCCGGCGAGGGAGGACAGCTTCCCGGCCATAAAGTAACGGCGCTTATAGCGCGTCTGCGCCATACAATGCCTGGAGTGACGCTTATATCTCCCCCTCCGCATCACGACATCTATTCCATTGAGGATCTGGCTCAGTTGATTTTCGATCTGAAGCAGGTAAACCCAGACGCTACCATAACGGTAAAACTGGTCTCTACCGCAGGGGTGGGGACTATCGCCGCCGGTGTAGCTAAGGCGTATGCGGACAAGATCATTATCTCGGGAGGTGATGGGGGCACCGGTGCAGCCGCACTTGGATCCATCAAGTTTGCAGGAAATGCCTGGGAGATCGGCCTTTCCGAAGCGCACAACGCATTGAAAGCCAACCAGCTTCGTCAAAATGTCCATCTTCAGACCGACGGTGGTCTTAAAACCGGTATGGATATTGTAAAAGCGGCCCTTCTGGGTGCCGAGAGTTACGCGTTTGGAACCGGCGCTCTGGCCATGGTTGGCTGCAAGATGCTTCGAATCTGCCATCTGAACCGCTGCAGCGTGGGTATCGCCACACAGGAGCCAGTGCTTCGTGAGCACTACGAAGGTAATGTAGAGCGGCTTGTAAACTACTTTACTCTTTTGGCAGAGGATGTACGCGAAATAATGGCGTCTTTGGGCTATAAAACTCTGGAAGAGATAATTGGCAGAAGCGATCTTTTGAAGGTAATAGATGACGATTTTGCGAAAAAATTCGATTTCAGTTCGATTCTTCTGCGCCTTGATGGGCCCAATACATGTCAGGTAAAATCCAACGATCCTTTCGATACAAACGAGTTTGAAAGAGAGGTTTTAAAAGAGATATCGCCAGCCATACAGAATCCACAAAACAGAGTGGTGGTAAAAAGAGACATATGCAACCTGAACAGAAGTTTCGGTGCACGCATAAGTGGAGAAATCGCAAAATATTACGGAGATTCCGGCCTTCCGGAAGATACGATAGATATCCGGTTGAGCGGTATTACCGGCCAGTCGCTCGGCGCTTTTTTGATAGAAGGGGTAAGTCTGCGTATAGATGGTGTCGCAAACGACTATGTCGGGAAAGGAATGAGCGGAGGCAAGATCATAGTTTCTCCTCGTACGCAGGGTGAGCAGTTCTCCGCAGCCGGAAACACATGTCTGTACGGGGCCACCGGTGGCAAACTGTTCGTCGCAGGCAGCGTTGGTGAACGTTTCGGGGTACGAAATTCCGGAGCTCTGGCCGTGGTTGAAGGGACCGGTGACCATGCGTGCGAGTATATGACTGGCGGCGTCGTAGTGATTCTTGGCCGCACCGGTGTCAATTTCGGTGCGGGTATGACCGGAGGCCTCGCTTTCGTATACGATATGGAGCATACATTTGTCGAAAACATAAACCAGGAGCTTATAGAGGCTCACAGGATAGATACGGATGATACCGATGAGGCCCGCCACTATCTGAAAAAGCTTCTCAAGGAGTATTACAACGAGACCGGAAGCGAAAAGGCCAGGAAGATACTGGAAAGTTTCCGTATGGAGATTCGCAACTTCTGGATGGTAAGGCCAAAAGAGTTGCGTAAAGTGCCGTTGAATCTGGATGAGGGGGAGTAAGATGCAGAATTTTGTTTTTGTCGAGAGAATAGATCCCAAAAAACGCAACGTTGTCGAGCGCATAAAAGATTTTCAGGAGATTTATGAGATATACAATCGTAATGAAGCCTCTCCTCAGGCTGAGCGTTGTATACAGTGCGGTGATCCGTACTGTCTGAACAAGTGTCCCTTGCACAATTTTATTCCCCATTGGCTGAAAGCTGTAGCGGACAAAGATCTCGAGCTGGCATTCAATCTTTCAAACGAACCCTCACCTTTTCCTGAAATAATGGGGCGAATCTGCCCTCACGACAGGCTTTGCGAAGGAGACTGTACTCTCAATGACGGATATGGCGCCATCACGATAGGGCCGATAGAGACGTTTATCAGTGAAGAGGGGTTCAAAGCGGGGCTCACTCCTAAATTTGCCGAAAAGAGAGTGGGTAAAAAAGTGGCTGTCATAGGTTCCGGTCCGGCAGGGCTCTCCGCCGCTACATATCTTTTGCGCGCAGGAATAGATGTGGAGATTTTCGAGCGTGCCGATCGGCCCGGAGGCCTTTTGACCTACGGTATTCCCGGATTCAAGCTGGACAAGAGTGTAGTTTTCAGGCGTATCAAATGGATGGAAGAGGCCGGGCTGAAAATTCATTACAATGTCGAGATAGGAAAAGATATGCCGTTTGACAGGCTTGCCGACAAATTTGATGCCGTATTTATCGGTGTAGGGGCGACCAAACAGCGCAGAGCGGGTATACCGAATGAAAACGCCGAAGGATGTATGCTTGCAATGGACCTGCTGGTAAATATTCAGAAGAAACTTTTTGGAGATACGTATGACAAACGTATCGATGTAAAAGACAAACGTGTTGTAGTTATCGGAGGCGGGGATACGGCTATGGATTGTGTACGGACCGCTTTGCGGGAAGGTGCCAGAAGTGTTCAATGTCTTTATCGTCGTGATGCCCGAAATATGCCAGGATCACGCAAAGAGTACAGTAACGCCCAGGAGGAGGGTGTGGAGTTCATATTCAACGCCTCTCCAAAACAGGTGCTCGCCAACGAAAAAGGAGAGGTTGTCGGAATAGAGATGCTCAAAACGGCGCTTGGAGAACCTGATGAGAGTGGAAGACAGAAACTAAAAGAGATCGAAGGAAGTGAATTTCGTATTGATGCCGATGTGATCATATTTGCTCTCGGATTTTCACCGGTTCCCTATGAGTTTCTTTCCGCCAACGGTATAGAGACCAATGAATGGGGTGGAATTGTAATCGATGAGAACTTTGAAACCACCACCAAAGGAGTCTATGCCGGGGGTGACTGCCGCAGAGGGGCGGATCTGGTTGTTACCGCGGCTTATGATGGGCGAGAGGCGGCGAAAGCCATTATAAAAAATCTGTTGGGTTAGCTATTTGACACCTTTTGTGCAGGCAGTGACGGAGGCCGCAGAAAAGATTTCCGATAGACTCGAGAAGGGGTGGTCTGCACATTATGCAGAGCATTTCGATATGGGGGCCGGAGGAGATATGACCGCCGGTATCGACAAAATGGCCGAGTCGATCTATGTCGATTTTCTTGAAAAATTCGGTACAATCGATTCGGAAGAGTCAGGTATAATCGGCACAGGTGATGCCAGAATTATTCTCGATCCGATAGACGGAAGCGATAATGCACTCTCCGGCCTGCCCTATTTCGGCTCCTCCATAGCTCTGGAGCGGGATGGCAGAGTAGAAGAAGCCGTAGTGGTCAATCTGGCCAATGGAGATCTTTTTTACAAATGCGGCGGCCCGCTGATGTGGGGAAAGCTGAAAAAGATCGATTTTACTCCCGTTGTCAGACGTGAAAAGTCGACCGTCGGCATTTTTGAAAAGGCATATGCATATCCTGCGCTTGCAGAACTGTTGCTGGAAAAGAGAATGAAATTTCGTTCACCAGGCGCCGTCGCTCTCTCTTTGGCGTATGCGCACTATGTGAAGTTTGTCATTTTTGCAGGCAGGAGGCGCAGATACGATTTTGCAGCGGCACTTTGGATGTGCGAAGGATTGCACAAAGTTGAAACCGAGAATCTGTTGATAGTCGCAAAAGATAGAGAAGTAGCAGAGTTTTTGCAGTTGCTGGTACTGCAGGATGAAGGATAAAATGATGAATTTTGGAAATATTTTTAAAAGTATTCGCAAAGAGCACCCAAAACCCACTGAAGCACCGGCTCATTGGATAAAGTGTCCAAGATGCAACGCGCTTATGTACTACAAAGAGATCGAAGCAAACCATCATGTCTGTCCAAAGTGCGGATATCATATGCGGCTTTCGGCGGAACAGAGGATCAAGCTTTTGGCCGATGAAGGAAGTTTTCAAGAGTTCGACAGCGAGCTTGAACCGGTGGATCCGTTGAAGTTCGTGGACAAAAAGAGTTACAAGAAGAGGATAGAGGAGTCCAAAAAAAAGACCGGGCGCTCCTCTTCAGTCGTAAGCGGTTCGTGTACTATCGAATCAAAACCTGTAGAACTCGTTGTCTTTGATTTTGCATTTATGGGTGGCAGTCTCGGCTCGGTAGAAGGGGAGAAGATAGTAAGGGCCGTGAATCGGGCACTCGAAAAAAGATGCGGCTTGGTTATTGTAAGTGCCAGTGGTGGGGCTCGTATGCAGGAGAGCACATACTCTTTGATGCAGATGGCCAAGACAAGCGCGGCTCTTGCGCAGCTCGATAAAGCAAGGCTTCCTTTCATATCCATATTGACAGATCCAACCATGGGCGGAGTGAGTGCATCTTTTGCCATGCTCGGAGATATAATCATTGCCGAACCTGACGCTCTTATCGGTTTTGCCGGGCAGCGTGTCATAAAACAGACGATAGGGGCGGATCTGCCGGAGGGTTTTCAGCGCTCGGAATTTTTGCTGGAACATGGGCTTATAGACAAGGTGGTTCCGCGACGCAAACTCAAAGAGAGTGTCTCGGTTTTGCTGAAACTCTTCAATAAAGAGAGAGTTTGAAACTTTACGCCCTGCTTGATGAAGCCTCTATTTTGAGGCATAAATGGAGTATAGAACGATTTTTGGAGCGTGCCACATCGCTTGGTGCGAAAATTGTTCAGTATAGAAACAAGATAGATGATTGCGGGGTTATAGAAAAGAGGCTTTCGGATATTGTTTCCCTGTTCGACGGAAGAGTCATAGTAAACGACTATCCGGAACTTGCAGTAATGTGTGGAGGCGTGCATGTGGGACAGGATGATCTCAAGCGTTACGGCGCAAGTGCACAAGAAGCCGTTTCAAAACTTAGAAATATGGTGGGTAAAGAGTGCTGGATAGGAGTCTCCACCCATAACGAAAAAGAGATTGTACAGGCCAACTCTTTGGAAATAGACTATATCGGACTTGGAGCGTGTCGGGCTACCGGGACGAAAATGGATGCCGATGTACTGGGAGTAAAAAAAGTATCCTATCTTGCCTCGTTGTCCAGGCATCCGGTGGCTGCCATTGGAGGTGTAAAGCTTGACGATGAAATTCCGAATGTAACGTATCATGTAGTCGGAAGCGGGCTTTATGAAGATTAATGTGGTAGCGATAGCCAAATCGGAAAAAGATTGTTATTCACAGATATGTGACCGTTTCATGAAAATGTCCGGAAGGTATGCCGATCTGAAATCTGTTGATATATTCAACTCCAAAGTTATCAGGGCACAAGAAAGCGGGCCGGAACATGCAAAGAGGATATATTCGACTCTCTTTGAAACGTGGCTTTCCAAAGGGTTTACGATAGCGCTGGACCCTGCAGGCAAAAAGATTGATACGGAAGGTTTCGTCTCTCTTTTAAAAGACAGAAGCGAAACAACTTTTTTTATAGGCGGAGCCTACGGGCACGATATTGACTTTTTGAAACGCTGCGATACCGTCATCAGCCTCTCTCCTTTGACAATGAGCCACAAAGTTGCGAAAGTTCTACTTTTTGAACAGATATATAGAGCTCTAACGATATTACACAACCACCCTTATCATAAATAAATAGAAGCCGATATTATTTTGATATTTTTTTTGGAATATTTTGATTTTGTAATTTAAGAGTATTTCGATAAAATTCAATAATTTTATACAAGGAGCAGGTATTGAGAGATAATGATATCAAGTATTTTAAACAGATACTTGAAACCAGACGCGAGCAGATATTGAAAAATATCATTGGAAGCTCGAAAGAGCTTGATGAACTGCACCAAAACCATGATGTAATGGATGAAGGAGATTTTGCATCCGTCTCCACAGACAATATGATAAACGAAGAGATTCTCTCTTCCCAGCAAAGAGAGCTCGAAGAGATTGACGAGGCTCTTGCGAAGATTCAACAGGGGTCATACGGGGTTTGTGAAATGTGCGAGGAACCGATCGGTATGCAGCGACTCAAAGTGAAACCTTTTGCCAAATATTGTATTACCTGCAGACAGATAGCAGAAAAGAGCCCAGCATAATCAGGAGGGTTTTCCATGTATTTTAAACGTTATACTCTGGCTTCTATAGTGTTGATGGCTGCAGTAGGCGCTTTTGTCCACTATATGATTACGAAGGATACCTTTACTCTGGAAGTGAAGAGTATCAGCGTTACACTGCCCATAGCTGTATGGATTGTGATTCCTATGGGTATTTTGTATCTTGCTTCTATTTTCCATATGATCTACTATGGATTCAAAGGGTATCTTCAAAAAAGACGTATCGAACGAGATATAGCCAAATTGTCGGATGCTCTTTACTGGGATATTCTCAAAGCACCGAGGCGGCACGCCTATGACGACAAAGAGATACGCAAAATCGGTATCGTTCTTGACCTAGGATGCGAAAACTTCTCCGCTGTTGACAAAAATCAGTGCGATGAACGCGTAAAAGAGGCATTGGAATTGATCGAGGCGATCGAAAGAGGCGAGTTCGTAGATATGAAAAAGATAGCGCTTGACAAATCCAATCCATATGTAATCAAAAACTGGCTGAACTTTCTTAAATCAGAGCCGGAGCGTGCCGAAGAGATACTTCGCAAACCGGAGGCTTTCGACAAAGCGGTCGTTCATGAAGCCATGAAGACTCTTGTGAAAAACGCCTCGCAGCAGCAGATAGAAAAATATAAAGATATGATCGACATAGATATATTGATCTATCTGCTCGATTCCATGAAAGAGAGAGGCGAAAAGAGACCGCGAATCGGACTGGATTTTATCGATGCCATTCTTGATTCGCTTGAACCGTCGGAAGAAGATTATCTGCAAATTGCCCAAAGACTTTCCAAGCTCTATACGCCAGACGGAGTATTGAGATTTTTTGAAAGAGTCGTTGCCAGGGACGAAAAGGCTTTCAAAGGCTATATTTTCGTATTGATTGAGTTTGAAATGCTGGATAAAGCGAATGAGCTGCTCCAGGATACCGCCCGCGGTGAATATCTCGATTTCAAAGCGTTTTTGGATCTGAGAAAGGCCGGCAAGCACTACCCTATGGATCTACTTCTGCCGAGGTGTTGATGTCGGTATGAAAAGCAAGGTTCTGGATTTTTCCTCTCCTCTTTATATACTTGCACCTCTTGCCGGTCTGACTGATCTTCCTTTTCGAAGTGTCGTAAAAAAATTTGGTGCCGATCTCACTGTAAGTGAGATGATCAGCTCCAACGCTCTTGCTCACAATAGCAAAAAGAGCATGAAGATGCTTGAAAAAAGTCCTCTTGAAAATCCATATTCAGTTCAGATTGCCGGTGCAGATGTGGATATAATAAAAGATGCGGTCGAGGTTTTGAACGGGTTTGATGGTATAGATATAATAGATCTCAACTGCGGATGCCCTGTGCCAAAGATTGTATCTCACGGATCCGGAAGCTCTTTACTCAAAGATCTCAAAAAGATGGGGCATATTATCGAAACCATAAAGAAGTACTCAAAAAAACCTCTTCTTAGTGTCAAGATTCGTATAGGTTTTCAAGAGAAAAGGCCTGTGGAAATAGCGAAAGTGTGCGAAGATAGCGGTGCAGATTTCATTGCAGTACATGGGCGTACGAGAGCGGAAAAATTCAAAGGAGAGGTCGACTACGATGCTATCGGGCGTATCAAAGAGAGTCTTCGTATTCCGGTAATCGCCAACGGAGATATAACGAGTTATGAAAAGGCGAAATGGGTGTTGGAGTTTACGGGAGCGGATGGAGTTATGATCGGTCGGGGAGCGGTCGGGAATCCATGGATATTCTACCAGCTCAGATATGGTACAAAGAAGATAGACCCTGCTCTTAAAAAGAGTATAATTTTGGAACACTTTGAGCAGATGATAAAATTTTATGGAGATTATGGCGCCATTTTGTTCAGAAAACATCTTCATACCTACTCGAAAGCAGGATATTGCGGTGCCTCATCTTTCAGAGACAGAGTGAACCGAACCACCGATCCGATAGAAATGAGAGAGCTTATCGACACCTTTTTCGACACAAAAAACCTGCTTGCTTTTAAAAAAGCTTCCTAAAGATGCTCATCCCTGCTCGCGTTGGTTTTGAAAGCTTCATAGGCATCTGGATGATTCTCTTTCAAAAAATGGTCAAGCTGTTTTTTGTTGGCTTCAAAAACAGAGGTGAAACTGTCTGGATCTTCCACTTTTTTCTCTGAAAACGTATCGAGAAGTATACCGCTTTTCCCCACTACAATCAGATACTGTTTATCGTTGAACTCGAGTAACATAAGCCTGTTTTCGGAATCTAGGCGTTTTTGGTATCGTATATTGGCTTCCTGTATATTTGTCTTTGTATCCATGATTTTTGGCATAAGCCAGTTTGCTCCGATAGAGACTCCCGGTCTTCTACGTTTTACAAACCACAAGACCAGCAGTAAAAGCAGCATCACCAAAAGGACACTCCAGTAGCGCCAGCCGGGAAGAGAGTTGGAACTCTCAAGCGTATTGAGCGGCAGGGAGGCACTCTGTTGTATGCGTGAAGCGGTATCAGTTTCCGGCTTTTTCGATGCCGCGGCCGGCTGGATACGAAGACGAAGCCCGAATCCGTCGATCGTTTTGGAAGCTTCCACATTCAGTCGTTCTTTTGTAGGATAAATTTTTACAAGTACCGTATTGTTGCCGGAGCCGGTTATGGTGATTGCACGTACAAAACCGTTTTGCAGCTCTTTGCTAAAAGGTTTCATAATCCCGACACCGGTAAGCCTGATATTAAGAGTGTTGTCGGCAGCTTCGGTTTTTCTGACCGAGCCGTCGAATGGTGAATCAAACGACAGCATCAGATCCACCCTTTTTTCTCTTTCGTATATGTTATGGTTCAGCAGTGTTGTCGCAAAAAGTATGGGGGTTATCAGGAAAAGAACAAAAATATGTTTCATAAATGCTTCTCTTTCGACAGATAGTAAAGAACAGCGTCCGCATCGAGTATTTCATTGATCCGGATTGCGAGATTCTGCTCGTAAACCATTACTTCTCCACGCCCTATGATCCTGCCGTTTACATATGTTTCGACACTTTCTCCTGCCGGTTTTTGAAGATCTATCACCGAGCCGACTCCAAGATGCAGAATCTCTTCGAGAGTCAACTCCGTCTCTCCAAGATATGCGGTTATTTTGACTTCGATATCAAGAAGACGTTCAAAATTGAACGGCACTATATTTTTCGGTTTTTTGGTACCGTTTTCTTCACCCATTTTGTTCCTTTATCTGCAGAGCGATACACCTGTTTCCGATCTTGTAAAGAAGAGTGTGGCTCTTTTTTTGAAGAGGACCTATGCCTATGAATTCAGGCGTCTCTATTTTATAAGAGAGATTGCGATCGCTCGCAAGCATCTTCGCGTGGCCGACAATAAAGTTGGCAAGTTCGGCAGTGAGATCTTTAAGAGTCTTTTCATCCGGGTAGTTTTCAAACAGCAGAATCCTGGATATCTTTTTCAACGTGCTCTTTTGAATCCATACTGTTGCCAAAAAGCTGTTTTCGTCTCTATTGGAAAACGGAATCTGGGCTTTGTATCCGTTTTGCATGGGAAAATTGTGGCATGGCGAGAGTTTCATTCCAAGATGCTGCTCGAATACCTCAGTTATGGAAGTCCGAAATAGATCGATCACCATGATCCTTTTTTTCTGGTGTGCCCAAATTTGGCCGGGTTGCTGGATTTTGCTTGATTATAGAATAAAAAATTTAAATTACCCATTAATGGCATATCGGCGATTTATAGGTAATGCTGTATAATTGCAGGTTTTTCGCCCGGTATAGAGG
>WFUN01000071.1 GCA_015484905.1 Hydrogenimonas sp.
GTTGGATTCGAACCAACGGCCCATTCCTTAAAAGGGAATTGCTCTACCAGCTGAGCTAACGGGTCAAGAGAGTGAAATTATATCTCTTTTTCTTTAAAAACCAATTATAAACCTGTTTTTCTCTTTTTTATACTCGTAAGAAAAGCTGAATCCATGCGCTTTTACGATTATATCTACGATATAGAGTCCAAGACCCAATCCACAGACTGCTCCTGTACCCTGGGTATAGGGACGAATATAGTAACTGAGTGGATTTTCCAGTTTCCTGCCACGACTTTCCACCACTATCTCTTTATTGTTGGCGACAACCATGAAACGTCTGTTATCTGAATATTTTATCGCATTGTCAATCAGATTTTTCAGCGCTATACTAAAAAGTTTGAAATCGACTTCGACTCTTACTGGAGCAACCTCATATCTGCCCTTCTTCTCGTCTATCATTGCCAGATCTATAGCCTGATCTATCAAGTCCTGAATCATGATCGACCTTTTTTGTATAGGGAAACGGCCGCTGTTTAGCTGTTCTATCGTTCCAAATTCGTTTATTGTTCCATCAAGACGCACCAATATGCTTTCAAGCCTCTCTTTCTGCTTCGATTCCGGCAGCATCTGAACCGCAAGGGTTCCTTTTGCAAGGGGGGTTTTCAATTCATGCATAATATTCCGTACAAAAAGATTTCGCGAATTGATCAGTGTTCTAATCCTGTCTATAGCTTCGTCTATCGCCTGAGAAACCTGAGCTATTTCATCGCTTCCTTCGATCCTGCAGTGAATATCCAGCTCTCCTTCACCAAATTTTCGGATACAGCGTTGCAATGACTTTAGAGGCTTGAGTTTAAGCCAGATGGCCCAATATATCAAAAGCAGCAAGAGTGCTGTAATTCCAAAATATATCCATACGATTTTGGGACTGTAAGGTTTGAACTTCAAATCCTCAAAGAGAATAAAACGGCCGAAACTGTTGATCAACAGATAGATTTTGCCATCTTTTTCAAGCATATCAATAAACCCGAAAGGCGTAGGTTGCCTTCCCAGAAGTTTTGCACCTTCAAGCAGTTTAATTCCCCTTTTTCTCTCTTTGATCCATTTCATGCCATATTTCAAAGCCGTCTCTTCGATCTCATCCGGGGCATTGCTTCGTTCCATACGAAGAAGTATGTTTTGTGCAAAAAGGATGTTTCGCTGAACCATCATCTGCGAATGGCGATACCTGTCTCCGACCGAGTAGAAATAAAACGCCGTACCCGCTGCAAAAATTGCGATTATAAAAATAGCGCTGATGAAGACGAAAATAGAAACCCGTCTCATGGAATCAGCCGATACCCCAGTCCACGTACAGAACGGATATAGCGCGGTTGTTTGGGATTGTCCGAAAGTTTATGGCGTATACGGCTAATGATGACATCTATACTCTTAAGCGAACTCTCTTCATGAATCGCATCGACATTGTAGATCAGGTCTTCTCTTGAAACTACCTCGTTGGCATGCTCGAGCATATATGACAAAATTCCGTATTCTGCTGCAGTAAGATGCAAAGGCTCATTTTTGAAATATACCATCTTGGTGCTATCATCTATTCTGAGATCGACATTTTTTTTCTCATTTTCACTACGCTGACCCTCACGTCCTATGCGGCGTAGAATCGTTTTGATACGCGCAACCAGTTCTCTTGGATCGTATGGCTTTGGCAGATAGTCGTCGGCACCTTTTTCCAATCCGACAATCTTATCGGTCAAATCGCTTCTGGCCGAAGAGATGATGATAGGTACATCGCTACGCTTTCTTATCTGATCACAAACCTCCAGCCCATCCATCCCCGGAAGACTGAGGTCAAGAATAACAAGATCAAAGCTATGTGTCTCCAGTTCGCTAAGTCCTAAAAAAGGCTCCGGAACATTGATGGTTTCGATATTGAAGCGCTGCAGATATTCACTCAAAATCTCCGCAAGCTCTTCATCATCTTCAATCATCAAAACTTTAACCATCAAATCTCCTATTGTACAACGAGTATCTTGATCATTCCTCTTCTGTTTATATAGATTCGTTTGTCTCCCGGATACTTTTTAATAGCCTTCTTTATATCATCTATCCCTTTTATCATGTTGTCTTCTATCTGGATAATAATATCTCCAGGCATAAATCCGGCTTTATCCGCATCGCTGCCCGGTTTCACACCTGTTACCACAACTCCTTCGATATCCTCAGGTATACCCATCTGGCGGCGTATTCGATCTGTCAGATTCCGCAGTGAGAGTCCTTCCACAAACCACCCTTTTTCTCCGCTCCCCAGTTGACTTTCAGGAAATCTGGCCAACTTCACTTTCACGCTATGCAGTTTTTTGTTGCGCTCGAAAGTAATAGTGACCTCTTTGCCCGGAGGAATTGATCCAATGGCATTTTTAAGATCACTGGCATCTTTTATTTCTGTTTTATTCACTTTTATAACAAGATCGCCACGCTTCAATCCCGCCTTTTTAGCTGGAGTATCATCATCTACATCCAGAATTACGGCACCTTCTTTGTTTTTATAGACTTTTTGCAGCTTGGGTGTTAAATTGCCGATACTTACACCAAGATAACCATAATCCACTCTGCCGTGCTCTATAAGCTGTTGCGCTACACGCTTGACCATATTTACGGGAATTGCAAAACCGATTCCATTATTGGCTCCGCTTCTGGTTATAATAGCGCTGTTTATACCTATCAGTACCCCTCTGCTATCGACCAAAGCCCCTCCACTATTGCCTGGATTGATCGCCGCATCGGTCTGTATAAAGTTTTCATACTGGTTGATCCCTACACTGTCTTTGCCAAGAGCCGAAACTATGCCCTGGCTGACACTCTCACCGACACCAAAGGGGTTGCCTATGGCGAAAACTATATCTCCGGTCTTCAAACTGTCGGAATCACCCATTGCAATTACGGGAAGACCTCTCGCTTCTATTTTTATAACTGCAATATCTGTTTTCGGGTCAGACCCGATAACCTTCGCCTCATACTCCTTCGCACTTCCCGGAAGAGTGACATGCACTTCATCGGCATCGGCTACTACATGGTTGTTTGTTACGATGTATCCATCGGAAGTAACGATTACACCAGACCCCAAAGAGCGCTGAACTCTTTCACGCGGCATTGTCATTCCGTAGGGCATATTGAAAAACTGTCGAAAAAACGGATCCATAAATGCGGAAGGAATATTCTGACGAATCAGTTTTTTTGCAGAAATGTTGACGACACACTTGCGAGATTCTTTTATGGCGGCGTTGAAAGAGAGTATTTTCCCGGCTTCCGGCATTACACGTTCTGCTGGAGGCGCAAGATTGAAATTCGCCTGCCCAGCCACCAAAAATATGGTCAGAACCATATTAGTCAATACAATTTTTTTCATAACCAGTCTCCTGTCTATTCGGATTTTACCATAAAATATTGTGATATATATAATAAATAGATACCGGGATGATCTCCCGGTAAGCCCTGCACGCATGCAAAGGGGAGGATAGCACGATACCGGAACCAGCCACGGATGAAAAAAGGGGAAGAGCAAAACCGGAACCGTGCAGGGCTTACGAAGAAATCCTCGATCCGATAGTCGTATTGTACGGGATAACTGGTAAACCCTACCCAACGATTGGTAAACGAACAGTTAACGATAAGAAAAATCCAAAGTAATCAGGCAGCCTTTTCGCAGTTGCGGTATAATTTCTTCATTGAAAACAGACTGTTTTATAATGGTCTTTTAAATCAGGCTCAAAGGTATCCCTTGCATCTTGTAAAAAAACTTGTAGCTGTAATCGTGATTTTGATATTGGTTAATGCCGGGTTCATATGGTACGGCCAGGCAAATTTCGAAGCCACTGTAAAAACGCTCTCAAAAGCTTTTACCGAAAACAATGCAACACTTCGCATCTTCAAAACAGAGCTGCCAAAGAGTATCGAAAGATTTTTGGAAAGCAGCGGAGTTGTGAACGCTCCATACAAAACGCTTGTCTTGCAGTTTGAGGGTGAATACCGCAGCAAACCCTCCTCAAGGTGGGCCAATATGCATGCCCTCGCTCTTTTACGCCCCTCTGCCGATATGCTCTGGGGAGTCAGGTTGAAAAGCAACCCTGTCGTCACTTTCAACGCTCTTGAAACCTATCATGCCGGACATGCCTATATGAAAATGCTTCTCTTTGGAATTGTCCCTACCGGGAAAATCGAAGGAGAAGAGTTTACGCGCTCCGAATTGGCACGTGTACTTGCATATGGAGTCTACAACCCGGCTCTGCTGAAATACGAAAAGATACAGTACCGTACGATAGATAAAAGCAGCATCGAGGCAAAAATCTTCGATGGGAATCTGAGCGCTAGCGTAACATTCACTTTTAACGAATCCGGCCTTATAACCGAGATATCGAGTCAAGACCGTGTACGCCCCGTCAAAGATGGCTTCAAGCCTGCGCAATGGCACATGAAAATTTACTCTTATGGTGTGTTCGACGGCCTAACTCTTCCCAAAAAAGCGGAAGAGTCATGGGTTATCGATGGAAATGAGATTATATATTCAAAAAGTACACTCGACTCTGTCAAACGGCTTTGAAAATAGAGACTCTTTTTACAGACCGCAATGGGGGTTCAAGCCTCCCTCCATTTGATACACTCAATATTGCCATGCACACAGGTGACGATACTCTTTCTGTCGAAAGAAATCGTGATCTTTTGAAGAAAAAAACAGGATTAAAAAAACTTTATTTCATGGAGCAGGTGCATAAAAACAGGGTGTGCATCATTGACGAGACGAGCCCTGAAACAACTTCTTCCTGCGATGCTCTGGTAACGGACAGGCCCGGCAGCGTCCTCGTTGTAATGGTAGCCGACTGCATTCCTCTGTTGCTTTACGACGAAATTTGCGGCATAGCGGCCGCGGTCCATGCAGGAAGGGAAGGTACACTTTTAAATATCTCTACAAAATGTGTAGATGTTATGCAAAAGCGATTTAATTCTAAAGCGCAAGATATAAGAGCAAAACTTGGTCCTTCAATACACTCGTGCTGCTATGAAGTCTCCAAAGAGATAGCCGAAACGGTAACCAAAAGATTCGGCAGCGGCTATATGAACGGTCGTTATCTCGATCTACAGGCTCTTAACCGCGATCAGCTTACCGCAGCCGGGCTAAAAAGAGAAAATATTGAAATCTCTGGCTTATGTACCTGTTGCAATAAAAACTATTTCTCGTATCGCAGAGAAGGTGTAACAGGGCGTTTTGTCGGCGCAATATGGATAAATAATAGAGTTTTATAAAATGTACATAAAAAATAAAAAGAGTCTATTGTGCTGCACTCAGCCCATTAAAATCGCTTGAAAATATCACTCTCTTCTTTTTCTGATTTTTTCAAGCCACTCATTCAGCTTCTTTTCAAAACCCATACCTTTTGATTCATAAAATTTCATTGGTTCATCAAGATAGTCTTGATCCACCCAACCGCCAAAATCGTGAGGATAGAGATACCCATGATGATTTGGACTTTGCAGATGTCTCGGCACAGGTTGCAAAACTCCGTTTTTTATACTTTTCAAAGCCTTGTCCACAGCTTTGTAAGCGGCATTTGATTTTGGAGACGAAGCAAGATATACAGCACACTGTGAAAGTATTATACGTGCTTCAGGATAACCGATTCGGCTTACAGCCGTCATGGTATCGACGGCAATACCAAGAGCGTTCGGATTTGCATTACCTATATCCTCACTGGCGAAAATAACCATACGACGAGCTATGAATTCCGGCGGCTCTCCACCGGCTACAAGTCTGGCCATCCAATAAAGCGTCGCATCAACGTCGGAGCCACGCATACTTTTTATCATTGCGCTAATAAGATTGTAATGCGTATCGGTACTTGCCGAACCGTCATGAAGAGAGTCGGGTCTAAGCGACTTCAGTATCTTTATATCTATATTTTTATTTTCTGAAATGGAGAGGGCCGCTTCCAGCAGATTCAGCATAGCACGCATATCCCCGCAACTCGAATCAACAAGATAGGTCTCACTCTGCACATCTATGCGAACCTTCTCTCTCTCGGCTATTCTATGCAACATAGTGCGCAGATCATCGGGAGAAAGAGATTTGAACTCAAAAAGCATAGAGCGCGAACGCATTGCGGCCGTAAGGGAGAAGTAGGGATTTTCGGTGGATGCTCCAACAATAAGCGCATCATACCGCTCCATAAAAGGCAAAAGTACTTCCTGTTGAGTTTTCGAGAGTCTATGTATTTCATCTATGAAAACAAGAGGCTTTACAAGTGCGCTCGAGTACTGTTTGAATATGGAGCGCAACTCTTCAATCTTCAAAGATGTGGCATTTAGCTCATAAAAAGGTCTTGAAAGTTTCCGGGCGATGATGCGTGCAAGAGTTGTTTTACCTGATCCTGGAGGGCCGTAAAAAAAGCTGTGCTGAAGCGCATCTTTTTCAATCAGCCCCCTCAGCGCGGCCCCTTTTGAAAGCAGATGGTCCTGCCCTATAAAATCTTCCAGTGATTCCGGTCGATACAATAGAGCCAGATTTTTACTCATAGAGTGGACCGGAACGGATTAGTCATGTACCACTTGGACGATTATGGTGCGCTCTCTCGGTCCGTCAAATTCACACAGGAATATTCCCTGCCATTTTCCGAGCTGCAATTTCGCATTCTCCATCGGAACGACCACTCTTGCACCGCAAAGTGCAGATTTTATATGTGCAGCCGCATTTTCACCTTGGTGATGATAGGGCCGAGAAGTCGGGGCTATACGCCCTAGTGCTTCGAGAAAGTCACGTCGCAGCTGAGGATCAATGTTTTCAAAAAGCACTATACTGGCCGTAGTGTGCGGGGTAAAAACCGTAACAAGGCCGCTCTTAACCCCCTCTTTTATAACCGCCTCATGCACTGTTTCCGTCAGATCGATCATCTCCGACGTATGCTTGGTATCTATTTTTAGTTCTATCAAGTCATCCCTCCTGTTGCAGCTTCGCGAAAAATATGCGAATAATCTTTTTTATTTCGATCAATTTGCCTTTTGGCGCTCTGTACCTGTTTTGCATGCATAAAAACGGATCACTCTCCGCTCTTTTGCTGGTTCTTGATAAATGCATGTAGATCGTCATACTCCTTTTGCGAGAGATATCTTGTTTTACCTTTTGGCAGGCTGTTAAGGCTTATGCCGCCATAGCTGACTCTGTGCAAGTCGAGTACTTCACGATCGAAATAGCCAAAAAAACGGCGAAGCTCTCTATTTTTACCCTCTCCTATAGCTACACGTATTTTTGAATAGTTGTACTCGTTTTTGAGTATCTGGTAGGCAAAGAAAGGTGCAAACTCCATCTCTTCTATCCTGCTCTTTTCATGTGCACCCTTTTTCCCTCTGATCCTGATACCGCTTTGCATCGCCTTTTCCATGGCAGGCGTTATGGAACCTCTGATTTTTATATTGTAGACTCTTTCGAGATTGCTGCGCATAAGCATATCCGCAACTCTCGGTGAATCAGTAAGAAGAAGGAGCCCTTCGCTGGCAAAATCAAGTCGCCCGACCGGTACAAAATGTGAAAATCTTCCAGGAATTGAATCATATATTGTCTTACGCCCCTTTGGATCATCTTTCGTAACAAGCTCTCCTTTTGGCTTGTGATATACGATAACTGTCATCTCGTGCATCGGTTTGGGTCTTACAACATAACCATTCAAGAGCACCTTTTCGCCTTTTTGTACGCGATACGAAAAGTCTCTAACCTGTTTTCCGTTTATCTGTACCCGCCCCTCCTCTATGAGAATATCAGCCTCTCTGCGGGAATATTTCGTATTGTGTGAAATAAATTTATTGAGTCTCATGCCCTGCTTCATCTTTTTATTCCAGCCTCTACGAGATCGTGCAGATGCAAAACTCCTTTGACGGATCCGCTCTCATCTACTATCGGCAACAGCTGGATCTTATAATTCTCTATAAGCTCAAGGGCTTCCGAAGCCAACATTCTTTTATTAGTACACACTCTTGGAGATCTGTTCGCATATTCTATCGCTTCCGTATCCAGCGAAAAGTTTTTATCCATCAACGCCCGCCTTATGTCTCCGTCACTCAAGACAGCTACCAGTTTTCCGCTTTCGTCTTCTATGAGCACATTTCCGAGTCTTCCTTCGCTCATGACAACTATAGCCTCTTTCAGCGGTGTTTGCAGCGTAATAACCGGCAAGTTCTCTCTTCTCATAAGATCTTCAATTTTTACGAATAGTCGCTTGCCAAGCGATCCGCCCGGATGGAAAGATGCAAAATCTTCTGCTCTGAAATTTCGTTTTTTCATAAGAGCTACCGCCAAAGCATCGCCAAGTGCCATTGTAAGCGTAGTAGAAGAGGTGGGAGCCACCCCAAGCGGACATGCCTCTTTTTCTACTTTTATGGACAAAAACACATCTCCATATTTGGCCAGTGTAGAATCTTTTTTTGCAGTCATGGCTATCAGCGAAATGTCGAATCGTTTTATATGTGGCAGAATTTTTATAAGCTCCTCACTCTCACCGCTGTAACTTATGGCGACAACTATATCATCGGCTCCTATCATTCCAAGATCACCATGAAGCGCTTCGGTTGGATGTATGAAGAAACTGGAAGTGCCGGTACTTGAAAGAGTTGCGGCTATTTTGGCTCCCACAAGTCCCGATTTTCCAACACCGGTTATTATACATTTGCCTTTGGTGGAGTATATAAGCTCGACCGCTTTTACAAACTCATGATCAAACCTCTTTGCGGCATCCAGCAGTGCCTGCGCTTCCGTATTTAGCACTTCCCGTGCAACTGCGCATACATCTACACCCTTTTTTTCGTCCATTTTATCTCCATTTTCCATATACCTAAACGACATATATAGTAGGTACGATCAGCGGATAGCGCTTCATTTTTCTAAGCACATGTTTTCTGACCGCCTGCCTTATATCGTTTTCTATCGTTCTTGTATCCAGCTTGTCCGCCTCTTTATAGTGAGACATATACGTCTCTATTATCGCTTCTATCTCTTTTGCGAACCTCTTGTCTTCTTTGTCGGAAACGAGTCCGAAACTGCTTACTCGAGGATGGCCCATCAATTTATGCGTAGTCTGGTCAATCTGCGCAACAATCATTATGATTCCTTCTGTAGCGAGTTTCTGTCGGTCAAGAACGATATCGTTTTCAATTTCGACATTCGCCTGATTATCGATATAGGTCTTTCCGGTTTTGATGGTCTTCACCTTTTTGAGGTATTTGGGTGTAAGCTCTACCTGATCTCCATCACTCATAAGAAGTATATTGCGCTCATCCACTCCGCATGCAACCGCCGTTTTTGCATGACGGGCGATATGGTTGTATTCACCATGTACGGGAAGGAAAAATTTTGGTTGCACAAGACGAAGCATAAGCTTTTGCTCCTCCTGTGCGGCATGGCCGGAAACATGAATTTCGCTGAAATCCTGATAGGCGACCGACGCACCTGCCTTTATCAGGTGATTCATTATACGTGAAACACTTGCCTCGTTGCCAGGAATCGCTTTCGCAGAGATAATAACGGTATCAGAAGGTTTGATTTTTATATGGCGGTGCTCATCTGTAGCCATCCTAAAAAGAGCACTCATTGTTTCACCCTGACTGCCTGTGGTCACTATCAATACCTCATTGTCATTATAACGGGTCACCTCATGGGCATCGATAAAGATATCTTCAGGAATATCGATATATCCAAGCTGTCTTGCTATCTCCAGATTCCGCTCCATGGAACGACCTATAACGGCTACTTTACGGTTGTATTTTATTCCATGTTCGATCGCCTGATAGACACGATGTACGTTTGAAGAAAACGTTGACATGATTACTCGTCCCTTCGCCTTTGCAAAAAGATGATCAAAAGTAGGGCCTACAGTCTTTTCACTTCTCGTGATTCCGGATTTGTGAGAGTTTGTACTGTCAGAAAGCAGACACAAAACACCCTTTTCGCCGTAATATGCCAGCCTGTGAAGGTCAGCGGGATAGTCATCTACCGGAGTATGATCTATTTTGAAATCTCCCGTATGGATAATAACGCCTGCCGGTGTAGTTATAGCCAAAGACGAAGCATCGATGATGGAGTGGGTCATATGAAGCCACTCTACCTCAAAATCGCCGATCCTTATGGGTTTGCGTTTTTCGATGAAACGAAAATAGCTTTTATCGTTTTTCAGACCATGCTCATCAAACTTGTTTGAGATCATCCCAAGTGGAAGCGGAGTACCGTATATGGGAAATTTCAACTCTTTGAAGAGATAAGGGACTGCACCTATATGATCTTCATGCGCATGTGTAATTACGATACCGTCTATTTTGTCTTTTATGGCATGAAGATAACTGAAATCCGGAACCAGAATATCGACTCCATGCATATCTTCGGTAGGAAAGCTCATACCGACATCGATAATTATAGCGCTTCTCTCGGTCTCGAGCACCGCTATATTTCCACCGATTTCACCCAGACCGCCAAGTGGAGTGAAGCGCACTCTCGCCTTGTTGTTTATATTGATTTTTCCTGCAATATCGAGGCGTTTTTTCTGCACCTCTTTATTGGCTGCTATCGCCTGATTTATATCGGTATATATACCCTCGGCACTCCGTCTGACATTGGTCGGCGCTTTATAGTGACTCTCCGGATTCCGGCCATTTCTACGTCCGCGCCCTCTCTGACCACCGCGTCCGCGTGAACCGCCCTGGCGTGGGCGGTTCCTGCCGGAGCCCTGTTGGTCTAAACTGCGCTGCTTTGTATGTTTTTCATCATGCTTTTGCCCATTGTTAGGTTTTCCGGATTTGCTCTCTCCGCCTTTTTGGGTATCTTCTCCCTGATTCTGACTCTTCTTCTCTTCCATCAATATCACCTTGTAAAATATTATTTAGGTGGTGATAGAGGGATGTTTCCACTTCATGAGGACGAACTTTTAGACCAAGACCCAGTGAAACAAAAGCATCCATTACATCTTTTTTGTCGAACCTGGCTGAAAGATTTTTCAACAGTGTTTTCCTCGGCTGGGTAAACGCCGCTCTCAAAAAATTTTCGAATCCTGGATCGCTTAGTGAACCACTCTTTTGGATCTGAAGCACCGACGACATCACTTTGGGGGCCGGAACGAAAGCTTCGGGCGGTACGTCGAAACAGATGTTCGCCCTGGCACAGCTCTGAGCCAATACCGAAAGTGCGGAAAACTGCTTTTCCCCCGGTTTTGCGCTGAACTTTTCGGCCACTTCTTTTTGGACCATAACAAGCATGCTCTTGCAATTGAAGTCTTTCAGCGCCCGCAAAATAATATTCGTAGCAATGTAATAGGGCAGATTGGCAACCAAATGATATGGTCGATCAGCCAAGCCTTTTTGCTTCCAGTGGTCCAGTGCATCGGCACAATAGAGTTTCAATCTTCCATTTTCGATGAAAGAAGAGAAACTTCTACGCAGATGTTTACACAGATCTTTGTCCACCTCATAAGCGGTGACATCCTTAATCTCAACCAGATATCTGGTCAAATCACCTAATCCAGGCCCAATCTCTACGACACTTAGGTCATCCTTGGGCATCGATTCGATGATTTTGCCAAGTATATTAACATCTTTCAAAAAATTTTGACCAAATCTTTTTTTGGCGTTTTTTTCACTACCGTAATGAAAATCGGTTACAATCATACTGAAACTTTTCTTAAAAAGAGATTACATTTTTAAAGAATGCTTAAACTTTTTGATACCACATCTAAGATTGCGCTATAATTCCGATAAACATTATACCAGTTTTGTCCGCTTATGCACAGCGGCAAACCTCCATATAAAGTATATAAAG
>WFUN01000072.1 GCA_015484905.1 Hydrogenimonas sp.
TCGAATGCTTTTTTGAAAAAAGGGTCGTTGCTCACAAGAGAAAAGTCTCCTCTGTCGATAAAATCTTTTTTATCCAACATCACCGTCTTCATATCCTTTTTTATGACCAAAGCATATTTCAAACCGATGACATCGGCGATCTTTCTTATAAAACCGGCTGGCTCTATACCAAGCTCGACAAGACCGAGATACTCATTTTTGTAAAATATTGGAAGAACGATCCTGTAGGTCATTTTGAGCTTGCCGACTTCAAAGCCGTAATGTTTCGTTCTTTTACTGTTGGTATCTATTATAATTTCTCTTTTTTTATTCAGGCTGTCACCATAAAACTGCGGTTTATGGACTCTTAAAAACGCAGATCCGTCTTCGAGCCTGAACGTCATTATCTTTACAAAAGGATTTATCTTCCTGATCTCGGCATAATGGGGCGCCACCAACTCATAAAGCCTCTCTCTGTCCTTTTTTCTAAACGCCTCTTTAATCTGCGGGTTTTGCAAAGTATGTTCCAAAAGCTTTTCCAAAACTTCCGTATCCTGCTTCAGTGTCCTCTCAAACAGGTTGTGAAGAATCTCATCTCTTCTTTCTATATCCTCATACAGCCTCTTTTCGAAAATATTGTTGATATAAAAAAGAATCATAGCTACGACTATTATTATAAGAGTGAAGGTAACAAGCAAAGTTCGATGTTTTATCTTTTCGGGCAGGTCCATATATTTATTTTTCTCCATCCATCTTTAAGCCCACAGCCAAATTTCAAAGCCGCAGTATACAGTTTGTTATAAACTTGATATATCTACTATATCGGTATAAAAGATTATATATTTACAATTTTATTGATATTTTTTTTCGAAGCGCTCTTTTTATCGTTAAACGATAATTGAACTATTTTTTTGAAGTTTGTTATTATTTTTTCTGATTGTTGTCTGTTTGAATAGATCTAAGTGATGCTTTGGCTATGGCACTTATTTTGTCATACTCTTTTGCATCTACAAGTCTGCGCGGTGATATCCAGCTGCCGCCGACACACACCACATTTTCAAGAGATAGAAACTCTTTGGCGTTTTTGGCATCTATGCCTCCGGTAGGGCAGAATTTTACCGATTGAAAAGGGCCGGCATATGATTTGAGCGCGCCGATTCCGCCGACATGCACGGCCGGATAGAGCTTAAAGCTGTCATATCCATATTTCAATCCCACCATAATCTCCGAAGCCGTAGCGACTCCTGGCAACAGAGGAAAATCCATCTTTTTTGCAGCCTCCAAAAGAGAGGGAGTTGCTCCGGGGCTTACAGCGAACTTGGCACCTGCATCGATCACTCTTTTAAGATCTTCATCGCTCAATACGCTTCCTGCACCCACGACCGCCTCTTTTTCATGCATGGCTGTCAATCTGATAGCATCGAGTGCCGAATCTGTTCGGAGTGTTATTTCAAGTATGCCGATTCCACCACTTATCAGAGCTCGGGCCAGATTGGGCGCTTCATCGGCTTCGCTGATCGAAACGACCGGTATGATGGGCGAAAGCCGTAGGATCTCCGTTAATGTGAGACCTTTCATCATTGCTCCTCCTCTCCCGGCAATGCAAATGTGCAGGCACCCTCCGAAGCATCGTTTACACTCTTGCGCATAACTGAAAAAAGCTCCCTTCCCATTCCATATCTATGTAGAGCGAAATCGTGTTTTTCGGTATGTCGATTTTTTAAAACTTCATCCTCGACAAGCAGCGTCAATGTTCCGTTTTCACAATCCAATCGAATCATGTCGCCATTATGGATCTTTCCGATGACTCCACCCGCAGCCGCTTCCGGAGTCATATGTATGGCCGAAGGCACCTTTCCTGAAGCCCCTGACATTCGGCCATCGGTTACGATGGCTACCTTGTATCCGGCATCCTGAAGTGCTCCAAGTGGGCTCATTAGAGTGTGCAGCTCAGGCATTCCGTTGGCTTTTGGTCCCTGAAAACGTACTACTGCAATAAAATCTCTGTCCAATCTACCCTCCCTGAACGCCTGTTGCAGCTCTTCTTGCGATTCAAAAACCATAGCCGGTGCTTCGATATAACGATGTTGCGGCTTTAGTGCAGATGTTTTGATGACACTTTGGCCAATATTTCCATGCAGTACTCTTATTCCTCCTTCATGGTCAAAAGGAGAAGCGACACTTCCGATTACCTCTTTGTCAAGCGAACCTTGTGGACCATCTTTGTAGATGAGTCTACCATCGCTCAAGAAAGGTTCTTTGAGATAATGTCTGAGCCCGAAACCGACAATGGTATGAACATCTTCATGCAGCAAACCCGCTTCAAGAAGCTCTCTTATAACTACACTCATACCGCCTGCCGCCTGAAAGTGGTTGATATCGGCAGGGCCGTTGGGGTACATTTTGCACAACAGAGGAACAATCCGTGAGAGTGCATCGAAATCATCCCATGTAAGAACTATACCCGCCGCACGTGCCATAGCTATGAGATGTATGGTGTGGTTGGTAGAACCTCCTGTTGCAAGCAGTCCGACAATGGCATTTACAAAACTCTTCTCATTTAGTATTCTGCCTACGGGCATATAGGTTCCGTTCTGTTCGCAAAGTTTTAAAACCTGTCTCGCCGCCTCCTGTGTCAATACGTCTCTCAACTCTGTTTCGGCATTGACGAATGAAGAGCCGGGAAGATGCAAACCCATGATCTCCATGAGCATCTGGTTGCTGTTGGCTGTACCGTAGAAAGTACACGTTCCGGGACTGTGATAAGAAGCCGCTTCAGCCTTAAGCAAAACGGAACGATCGACTTTTCCTTTTGCATACTCCTGACGTATTCTCGCTTTTTCTGAATTGCTGATCCCGGAAGACATCGGGCCGGCTGGAACGAATATAGCCGGAAGATGCCCAAATTTCAAAGCTCCTATAAGCAGGCCTGGAACAATTTTGTCACAACATCCAAGATAGAGGGCACCATCGAATACGTTGTGCGAAAGAGCTATGGCTGTGCTCATCGCAATCGTATCACGACTGAAAAGACTCAACTCCATTCCGGGCTGAGACTGTGTAATTCCGTCACACATTGCCGGTACTCCCCCTGCAAACTGGGAAGTGGCCCCTTCGTCCATTATGGCACGTTTGATTAACGGTGGAAAGGTTTTGTACGGTTCATGTGCGGAGAGCATATCGTTATAGGCAGAAACTATAGCTATGTTGGCACTTTGCATCTTCGAAAGTCTCTCTTTTTCATGCAAAGAGGCTGATGCCATTGCGTGCGCCAGATTGCTGCAGCTGAGCCCTTCTCGTACAGTACCCTTGTGATGGGCCTCTCTTATACGCTCGATGTAGATATTTCGACTTTTTCTGCTACGATCGACAATCGATTCCGTAACGGCATTCAACATGGGCTCAATTGGTTTAGGCATGGTAAACCTCCAGCGGCACTCTGTTTTGCCTCATAACAGCACGTATAGGCATATCATAAACACTCCCCTCCTTCTGCGCACGCCTAAAGAGACAGAGTTTCTCCTCTCCTTCGATATGCAGTATAAGATTACGCGTATTCAGCAAAAAAGGAAGAGTCAGTGTTACGCGCTCACAGGGAGGTTTTGTAGAACGAGCGGCGATACATCTGACACCGCTTTTCATATCGAGAGCTTTTTGAAGTTCCGGCATATGCGGAAAAAAAGAGGCGGTATGCCCATCGTTGCCCATCCCCAAAACAACCACCGTATGTGGCGAAGCAAGAGCGTCGAGCCTCTTTTCGCATTCGACAACACCATCTTTGGCATGAGCGTGTCCTGTTTTCAATCCGATAAACCTGGCCCTTTGCACTCTGTTTCGCAAAAGGAACTTCTGCACCAGAAACTCATTGCTCTCATCGCTCGAAACATCGACCCATCGCTCATCGACAAGCGATATTGTGACTTTTTCCCATGGAAGCGAAACGGATGAGAGTTTTTGAAAAAGTGCTTTTGGGGTGGTTCCACCTGAAACGATCAAAGAAGCGTAACCGTAACCCTTTATGGCACTCTCTATGTTTTCAGTAATTCGTCCAACAAGAGCTGAAAGCATACTCTCTTTATTTTCAAATGTGTAGAGTCTACTCTTCATACCAACTTCTACCATCACGTTCGATCAGAGCTATAGAAGCGGTAGGCCCATCCGTTCCTGCCGGATAAGGTTTCGGTTTGATATTTTGTGTATCCCAGGCTTCGAGTATCTTATCGACCCAGACCCATGCCGCTTCGACTTCGTCGCGACGCATAAAGAGTGTCGGATTGGAGCGGATCACATCGAGAAGAAGGCGCTCGTAAGCGTATGGGGTTCTGGGGCTGTTTTCGGGAATATTAAGTTCCAACTCCACAGGTCTAAGCCGCATTCTCGTTCCAAGCCCTGGAACCTTGTTCATTATTTTGAGTTTGATACTCTCTTTGGGCTGAAGTCGTATAACCAGTTTGTTGTCGTCGATCGATCCCCCGTTTTTCGGGAAGATATAGTGCGGAACCTTTTTGAACTGAATCACTATCACAGATTCGTTCGAGCGCATTCTTTTGCCTGTACGCAGGTAAAAAGGTACGTTGCTCCAGCGCCAGTTGTCTATATCTACCCTCAGGGCGACAAAGGTTTCAGTGGTGCTTTCAAAGTCTCCTCTCTCCTCTTGCAGATAGCCGGGTACGGGTACGGTGTTTATATTGCCTTCGGTATACTGGCCGCGTACAGTTTTTTGCATTATTTCATCAGGACCGATTGGGCGCAGTGAACGCAGCACTTTCAGTTTTTCGTCGCGCACGCTGTTGCCATCGAGACTGCATGGAGGCTCCATGGCGATTAGACAAAGTAGCTGCAGCAGATGATTTTGCACCATGTCGCGCATAGCTCCATATCTGTCATAGTAACTCCATCGTCCCTCCACTCCTACCGTTTCGGCCAATGTTATTTGGACATGATCTATACTTCCACTGCTCCAAAGCGGCATGAAAATTGCATTTGAAAACCGTAGAGCGAGAATGTTTTGTACCGTATCTTTTCCAAGATAATGGTCTATGCGATATATTGCAGATTCATCGAAAACGGCGGCTACTTCGTCGTTTATGCTTCTTGACGATTCAAGGTCGCGTCCAATAGGCTTTTCGAGTACGACTCGAGAAGCATCGTCAATCAGTCTCCAAGCCGCGAGTTCTTTGCATATTTTCCCATAAAGATCGGGCGAAGTTGAAAGATAGTAGATACGTTCATATCTCGGTTTGACTCTCAAAACTTCATATAGACGTGAATAATCCTCATGTTTCGTCATATCCATTTCAACACATTCGAGTAGAGCGGCGAAATCGACAAATTCCGATTCATCAAAAATTTCACTCCCTACATGGCGTATCAGCTTCTCTTTGATCAAAGAGATATGTTGTTCTTTGCTCATACTTCGTCTTGTGACGGTAACGATACGACTTTGACGATTGAGATATCCCTCTTTTGCAAGATGATATAAAGACGGCATCAACTTGCGCATGGCAAGGTCTCCGTGACCACCGAAAATGACTATATCGCAAAGATTGTTTTTTTCATTCATCGATTGTCTCAAACTTTATATTGGACTTTTATTTCGCTTAAACAAGGCATTATGACAAAAAGCATTCCTGCCGCTTCTTTATGGATACTCTACCATAATCAGAGCAGGTTTAACTCTTTTGTATGAAATCTTTTATTATTTTGGGTAATTCAGCCTCTAAATCTTCCATTTCACCTTCTGAAATATGTCTTTTTATAACTCTGAAAACCCCACCTACCGCCTCTTTGGCCTCATTTTCATCGCCAAAATCATTCTCGGCACTCCTGGCATCCTCGTCCATCACCGCTTCTATGAGATCTTCAACGTTTCTGATGGATCTATCCGGAAACTGATTCAGTTTCCATCCATCGACGGCAACCGCCTTGATGCACATAGGCAGCTGAGATATGAAATCGAGATACTCTTCGGGAGAGATTTTTCTTCTAAGCACTCTTAATGTAGACCTCAAAACTCTGCCTGCTCTTTTTATATCTTCCGGATGTCCGAGCTCTATTGCCACCTCTTTTAAAAACGCATTGCCAACTTGTGCATTTTTCTCAAAATTCATAACACCCTCCTTTTCATAAATTATATCCCTGTTTCGATTGTACATCAAGTTTGTTAAATTTTCATAAAAATACATAAAAGCACACTCTATGACTCTGTTGATTTTATCGATCTATCTTGATATACTCCGATTTTATTTCAAGATAAGAGATTTTTCGAAAAAACATGATCAACAAGGAGTTTGTGAATGGGTCTTCCCGTAGGGATCGTCGGTCTGCCGAACGTTGGCAAATCGACAACATTCAATGCGCTTACAAAGGCGCAGAATGCCGAATCGGCAAACTATCCATTTTGTACCATCGAACCCAACAAAGCGGTGGTACCGGTACCGGATAACCGGCTTGAAAAGCTGGCGAAAATCGTAAATCCGGAACGTATTCAGCACAGTACAATAGATTTCGTAGATATTGCCGGACTTGTAAAAGGTGCCAGTAAAGGCGAGGGCCTGGGTAACCAGTTTTTAAGCAATATCCGTGAAACGGAGATGATTTTGCATATGGTGCGCTGTTTTGACGATGGAAATATAACCCATGTCGAAGGCTCTATAGATCCGTTAAGAGATATAGAAATTATCGAAAGTGAGTTGATATTTGCAGATATTCAGCAGCTTGAAAGAAAGATCGAGCGTCTCGCCCGCCAGGCAAAAACCGGAGACAAGAAGATACGCGCACAACTTGAGATAGCACAGGAATTAATGAAGCACCTTGAAAAGATAAAGCCGGTAAGCACTTTCGATAAAAGAGAGAGTGAAGATTTTCAAAGACTTGACAAAGAGCTGCGCTTTTTGAGCAACAAGCCGGTAATCTACGGAGCCAACGTTGATGAGACAGGGCTTCTTGAAGATAACGAATATGTTGAGGCAGTAAAAAGACATGCCCAAGAGGTAGGGGCGGACATTATAAAACTCTGTGCCAAAATCGAAGAGGAGCTGGTGCAGCTCGAAGAGGAAGAGGCGGTGGAGTTTCTCGAAGAGCTCGGTATCGAAGAGTCCGGTCTGGATAAAATAATCCGTACGGCTTTCAGTAGACTCGGCCTTATAAGTTACTTTACAGCCGGTGTCAAGGAGGTGCGTGCCTGGACAATCCATAAAGGCTGGAAGGCCCCCAAAGCTGCAAGCGTCATTCACAACGACTTCGAAAAGGGTTTTATCAGGGCTGAAGTGATCGCATATGAGGATTTTATCGAATATGGGGGTGAACAGGGAGCCAAAGAGGCTGGCAAAATGCGCCTTGAAGGAAAAGATTACATAGTACGAGACGGTGACGTGATGCATTTTAGATTCAATGTCTGATCCCGCGTCACTCTTCTGTCTTTTTTAAACTTTTATGATAAAGATCACAGACTCTGCAACCGGTATTCGATATAATCAGCATAAATATCAACATAAAGGAGCTGCATATGGCATTTAAACTGCATATAGAAGCCGAAGGCAGAAAAATAGGTTTTTACAAACTCAACCGTCTCGAAATAGAAGGTCTCGAGATAGATGCCGATACAGATTTCGATGAAGAAAATATCAAAGAGCTCTTCGAAAATATAAACGCCTATATCGAAAGCGGCGAACTGGACGAGTTGGAGAGCGCGCAGACCATTACGACGTTCGATCCTGAAAGTGCTACAATCACGCTCGATGCAGATGGAATCGAAGATGTAGATGTTTCTCTCGACGATATTACACTTGAAAATGTAAATTCCGATAAAAAACTCGAGATTCTTGAAAAATCGAGGATTGGAGATATCTTCTTCGTTCGCTCCGAAGTGGGTGAAGCCTACTGGGACTTCAGTGGCGAAGGTGAACCCTCTTTCGAGATTCAAAACATCAGACTCGGATATCTCGATTGTACCGAATCTCACAGCCAATACGATATTCTCAGAGAGAGTTATTACGACTATCTTTGTGATCTCGTTTTGCCCGAAGAGGCATATTACAATGATGAAAAACTTGAACTCGACGAACATGTTTTAAGAACACAACATGTTTTCGGTGACCTCTATATAGTAAGGCAGGAACTGCCGGGACGAGAAAAGATTTTCCAAAAGGTGGTGTTGGAAGAGAAGATGAGGCTTGACGGCTTCGACGATACCGTAGAGCCTGTTTAAAACGGATCTCCCCTGTATGGGGAGCCTTTTTTAGAGTTTGTAGTTGGCTATGATTCTGTACTGGTGAAGAATAGGAGTTTGCGAGATAGTTCCGTCAGCCGCCGCACCGGCACCGTTTCTTACCCATATTCCTTTGAGCTCCACGGAAAGCGGGCCGCTTTTATATGCAAGCACAGCATTCAAATCGTTCTGAGTCTTTGCAAATCTGTCGTTATCGAACCATGCAGAGCTGAGTGTCACGCTGTAGCCGCTGAAGCCGAATGTACCGAAATCCTGCCTGTAAGCGATCTTTATACCATCCGTACCGCCAATGTATGCCGAATCCGCTCCGAGTGCCTTTCCGTAGTTTGAAAGAAAGAGGTTGTTCGCCGTAATCATGTTGGTATAAAGAGGTGTTCCGTCCCAAGGCAGCACCAGCGAATCGTGATAGCCGTCATCTTTCAAAACCTTCGAATATGCGGCGCTGAGAGCCATGCTTGTATAGTTTACCGTCAGCTTCGCGGCACCCGCACGCGTCTTTATGGCTTTGCCGCCCGTTACAGAACCGGCCTTCGCCAGATTGTCGTCGGCATTGCCGACCGAATCTTGTATTATGGTCTGCAGAGCGAAGGCGTACGAGAGCTCGTCACTGTGCTTGTGGCGGTAGTTCCAGTCTGCATATATCGAATTCATGAAGTCGGGAGAGTAGTAGTCTATCACCTTTATCGCGTTTTTCTCCCCTTTCCAGGAGACGCATACCGGAGCCACCACACCGCTCTCGTTGCCGGTGATAGCTTTTGTATCGCCACCAAGAGCATGCTTTACGATATTTTCGAACTCTGAAGAGGTTCTTTGTTTGAATGCATCTATGTAGGCTACGCCGAGATTTACACCATTGTTGAATTTTATTCTTGCATGAGCACCCTTGACGGCGGAAGGAAGCAATCTTACAACTTTTGCATTGATTAGAGGCGTCTTTATAACCTTTCGCCCACCCCAGAAGTCGAAATTGCCACGCGCATAACTTATATAAGCCTCTCCAAGTATAGAAAAGCCTTTCTGTCCAATAACATCACCAGGAGCCTGGCCAGCTTTTACGGCATTGTCGCGTCCTATGATGGATGTATCGACATTGTCCGGAAGAGCGAAAGGCTGTGTTGTCATAAAAGTAACTGTACCTTTCAGTTTCTTCCATTCACCGGTTGTATACGTAAGCTGTCCTCCGATGGAATTTGCAAAAGCGGTACTGTTTCCGCTACTCTTCTCTTTATGCGTATTAATATAGTAATATTTTATATTTCCCGAAATCTTGCCATTTTTAATAGCACCCCCCAATGCGCTCTGCGCATGTAAATTTGAGCAAAGCAGTGCAGCTGCGTATATCGAAACGGAAACAAATTTCCCATATTTCATCTCTTCCCCTTAATATTTTATTTTTAGTGTCGATTTTAGCATGTAAATTAGTCCATTTCAATCAGTCAGACACAATGTTTCTATAATTTTTTATGAACTGTTTCGATTTTTAACATAGTCACGTACGATAATAAAAACTTAAGGAGTGTCGGTGAATTGTTTTAACTTTTTTTGTAATCCATTCTGCGATACTCCCTTACTTCAAAATTGAAAAAACGGTTTTTCACTATAAAGAGAGTCAAATTTCAAAAAGAGTGGTGGTTTTACACAATTTACGTTACGGAGTAAATAGATGCGGAAAAGAGAATGTTGAAAAAAATTACAATAAAAACAAAAATATACTCTTTGACCTTTTTTATTATCTCTCTTATGATTGGTTTTTATGCCATATTTCAGTACAAAAACGACACTATGCAAAAAATTGACGAGCAAGCGGCTCTCGCTATCCATATAAACAACTCTCTTTATAAAAATATGGACAAACTCAATATGCTTTTATGGCAGGAGGAGCCATTGAAAACCGACTCCGTCATTGCCAATATCAAAGCTATAAAAAAAACGAGCTTAAAACTTCAAAAAAGCCTTGGAAACAGCTTCATGGGCAAAGAAGCTAAAAAGATCGGCTCCATGTCACAAAAAATAGCAGATGAATTGAAACGTTTCAAAAAGACTCTTGAAGCTACAAAAAAAGCGAAAACCTCACTTGAAAGCATTTCAACAGAGGTTAGTGAAAAAATTCAGAAGCTTGGTAGAAAAATCGATACTGCCACAGTAAAGCTGGTTCAAAACAACGCACCTATCAAGGAGATCAGAGAGAGCGTAGTAATGGCTTCTGCCGCCAATACTTTAATAGACATGCTCAAAAATCTTCGAATAAAAGAGCTGAACTACTCATATCTGTTAACCGAAAAAGGTGAAAAAAACATCTTCTACAGTCTCGAAGAGCTTTTAAATTATACTGCTTATCTGAAAGAAAAGATCAGGAGCGAGCCAGAGAACAAAAAGCTCGTTTCTCAAATACTCTCCAGACTGACAAAATATGACGAAGGTTTTAAAAATCATATTGCACATATTAGAGAATTATATGCAGAAAGGAGCAATATTTTCAGACTGTTGAGAGATATTACTCTTTTGGCACAAAACCTCTCAACAAAGCTGAACACAGAAGCGTATAAAGTAAAAGAGGCGATAAAAATCCAGGTCATCACTCTACTTATTGTCATAATAGGATTGGTTTTAATCGTTATGCCCATATTGGCAAAATCGATCCTGAAACCAATAGGACAGCTTGCTGCAACAGCAAAAGAGCTGAGCAGCGGAAACGGTGATCTTACAAGAGAGCTCAAGATTCACTCAGACGATGAAATCGGCATAGCGAGTCGATATATAAACAGATTTTTGCAAGTTGTTCATGAGGTTATTTCGGAAGCAAAAGAGTCCGGAAAGGAGAACATGGCAATATCGGAACATTTAAATGAAGTAAGACGCCGATTTGAAAAAATCATGGACCACGAAACGAAAAAGCTCAAAGAGATAACCGCAACGAGCTCTGGAGTAAAACGAAGTCTGGAGAGCAATACAGAAGATGCAAACAGCACCATAAAAGATGTACATAAAATAAACGATACTTTGCAAAATGTTCACAAAGAGATTAGAGGGATGGTAGATGAGATTCAACAAAACGCATCGAGAGAATCGGAGCTTGCGGGCGAGCTCAACCATCTGTTGGAGAGTGTAAACGACGTTAAAAATGTACTACAGGTAATAGAAGATATTGCTGAGCAGACCAACCTACTTGCACTGAATGCAGCTATCGAAGCTGCGAGGGCTGGTGAGCATGGACGGGGCTTTACAGTGGTAGCGGATGAGGTACGAAAGCTTGCCGAACGAACACAAAAAAGCATATTGGAGATAAATGCGACTGTAGGCACAATCATACAGGCGGTTGCAGATGTCAGCAAGGAGATCGACTCAAACGTTGAAAAGACCCAGAGACTTGCGGATATTTCATGCGATGTACAGACAAGTATGGAATCGATGGCGGCTGTTATGAATGAGACCACACAGTTTATAGGAAAGAGCGTCGAAGAGTCTATCAAAGTCTCAAAGCAGACCGGAAGTATTATAGAACAGATAGAAGACCTTTCAAAAGAGTCTTTGAAATCTCAAGAGCTTTTACACGAAATCGGTAAGCTTTCCGATGAAATGATTCATGTAGTCAACGAACTAAACAACAAATTGAACAAATTCAAAACCTAAAAAAAGCTAAATATACATTAATTACGTATTTGAGACCTCTTTCTACTCGTTAATATGAGCTATCTTCTCTCCAAATCTGACGTGGGTTCTGTCATTTGTGCGGACATCCATTAGGCCTGGTTCCGCAAAAAGAAGTACGGTCGAGCCCATCATGAACATACCGAGAAGATCACCTTTGTATATCCACAAAGATCTGTCATCGTAACGATAAAGAGTCGGTTCGTATCTGTCTGCATTGGTCTTGATGCGGTGGTCAAAAGCTATCGTCATCTTTCCAACATTCAAAGCTCCCACCAACACTATGAAAATACGTCCGCCGTTTTCGGTAAAACACTCAAGAATGACCCTCTCGTTCTCCACAAATAGCTCTTTTGTTCGTCTGAGCGATGGAAAGTTGACCGGGTAGAGCTTACCTGGCTGGTGCAGAATGGATACTACACGCAGCTTGTAGGGCATATGGTAGCGGTGGTAATCTTTGGGTGAGAGATAGAGGTTTATGTATGTACCGTCGTACAACGCTTTTGCCTCTTTGCCGTACTGCAGAGTCAGAAGGTCGTTTATGCTGTACTCCATCCCTTTTATCTGCATGGAGACATCTTTTTTAAGCTTTCCGCACTCGGTTACGTAAGCATCCACTGGCGAAATGAGCGCCCCTGCCCTCTGGTCGATCGGGCGCGGCTTTTTAAGCTCCCTTGTAAAGAGTTTGTTCAGCGTCGGATACGTCGATGGAGGGGCGAACTCGCTCATGTCGAGCCCCAGCAGATTTACATAGGCGTGGTTTATGAACGACTGTATTTTGGATGGAAACTCATGGTCGGCAAACTTTCCGAAAAGTTGCGAAACGGTGTTTGTTACATGCTTTTTAGTCAATCTATATCCTCCCGAGCGCCTCTTTTATTAGCGCTATATGGTAATCTTTCTGAAAATTTATGAAATCGAAAAAGGAGCTCAGCTCTTCATCATTAACAGCTACCGCAAGCTCTTTGCGCCGCTTTTTGGCTCCAAGCTCCTCCTCTATGCCATTTTCAATAGACCTCTTCAGGGACTCGAAGCGGTAGATCTCCTGTGTCACCATTCTCGGAACCGCCAAAATACCCATCTTCGCCATCATAAGGGCGAAAGACCTCAGGTGATATTTGGACTCGTCTATGAGTATCTGAAAGATCTCGGTCACCCTCTTGTCATCTACCTGAGTCTGGGCGTACGAGCAGATGACGATAAGCTCATACTCCTTGTAACTCTCTTCGAACAAAAACCTGACCAGCGCATCCACAGACCTCTTGTCGAGCTCCCTGCCACCCAGTTTCAAAGAGTTGTCGAAGGCGGTAACTTCTGCCTCTCTTTCACTCTCTTTTTTTAAAACAGAGCGAATGTAGCCAAGATCGCTTATCATCCTGTTTGCGAGGGGGTCCGCACTCGGACCGAGCTGCGACTCTATGCGCTCCAGCGCCTCGACACAAAAGAGGGCGGCTTCGCCTTCGGTTTTAAAGCCAAGCTTTACGGGGGGTCGCTCATAGCTGTACTCTATGCCTTTTTTTACATATACGGACTCTATGAAACGCAGATGTCTGTAAAGAATCTCGGAGAAGTCATAAAGTCTCTCGCCGAGCTCCCTGTCTCTTACCGCAAACGAGGCAAAAAGCAGCCTCAACCACCCCTCATGAACCGACGTAAATAGTCTCTTAGCCATCTTCATCCTTCTCTTTTTTACCATTATAAAACGCACACGCTTTGGTTATCATACTCGCAGAAGACGAAGCGTCTGAACCGCTCTTTTGGGCCTCATACTGCTCCAGCGCCGCCAAAAAAGCCTCTGCCACCATCTCCGAACAGGCCGCCTCTTCAGGCGGCATCTGATCGAGCTTGCCATAGTTGCGGAGTTCATCATATGATCCATTATCCTGTTTTTTCGTTCACTTGCACTTCTTGTTAACTGTTTGGCAATAGTATTTTGGTGTGCCATTATATCGCTTTTAGCTGTTTTAAAGAAAGGTAGAGAAGAGGTTCCAAGATTGGGAAATGAAATCAAACGATTGTTATGTCAAAAATGAGTTGCATATCTACATTTCAGTTTCTGGTGAAGCAACTGTTTTGTAAACCTTTTCAAGTAGCGGCAGATAGCTGCCTATATGCGCGAATATCTCGTCGGCAAGGGTTTCGTGGTATGTATGCGAAGCGAGGTTTCTATCGTCTATCATCTGCAGCAGCGATACCACTTCGGAGCGTGAAATATAGCCTGCTGCATGAAACTCCCTAATACACCCTTTCGGCGACCGGCACTCCATACCTTCATGAACTAGCAGAAAAGATTTTATGCTTTTCCAGCAGATTTCGAGCGTAAATTCGAAGCGCTGGATTGTCGAGTCTCTGAAAAAGCTGCGCTCATCCTTATTCAACTGCTCTATTGTCCTGTTGTAGGCCTCTTTCAAACGTTCAAGAGCTTTGTCGAAGTCTTCTACTTTTTTATCTAATGCCACCGTACACCCTCTTTTTCTACGATTTTTTTCAGATAAGGGGCCTTTTTTAGGTCGACAAGGTCCACTTTGTACGGCAAGTGCGACTCCTCTATTTCGTACCTCGTCCAAGCCAGTTTTTGACCAAGATCGGTATTAGAATATAGCGCGATGTCCAGATCGGACCACTCTGTCTCTTCTTCCCTGGCATGCGAACCGAACAAGTAGATCTGTGCATCCGGAAAAACCTCGATCAGATAATCTTTTAGATCTTCTATTGTTTCCATGTGATAATTGTAACATAGACAAAATTATCGGCCCAATCGGTTATCGACTCTTCAACTATTACCGATCGCTATTTATTGCACGCTAACAAGCACTTTTATCTGGTAGTCTAACTATGTCTTATTATACAAGGTGATACTAATACGCTCTTTTTATCTTGTTATCTGGCTATTTGGGAGTTTAACACTGATGGACTTATGTTATTATTATCACCTGACCCCCTCACAAGCTCACAAGTAGAGCAATAAGTGAAGTGTTTTACACTTACAGACCCGGTGCCTTCCACATCGGCTGCGTCAATCCCCGCTCCGTCAGTTCCAGCTGCGCGGCATAGATCTCTTGCCACTGTCGCGAGATGTTGCGATACTGTTTGTGATTCTCCATATCCGGTTCGTACCGCCGCTGCCAGCGTACCAGTCTCTTCGCCGCTTCCGGGATGCTTTCGTAGATGCCCGCTCCGACGCCGGCGGCCATGGCAGCACCCAGTGCAGTCGCTTCTGTCACTTCCGGAATTTTGATCACTGCACCCGTAACGTCGGCCAGGATCCGGCACCAGAGATCTCCTTTGCTCGCACCGCCGGCAAAGACGATCTCGTCGAAAGAGAGTCCCGTGAAAGCCTCGATCTTTTCAAGATTGATAGCCGAGACGATACAGGCATTCTCTTCAAGACTTCTAAACATCGAAGCCCTGTTGCAGACGGCGGGGTCAATGGAAAGATTGATGAAAGAGGGAGCGGCATGGTACCATCTGCCGTATTTCATGCTGTCGGAAAAGATAGGCATGATGCCATGCGAACCGATGGGAACCTCTTTGGCTTTCTCTTCGAGAATGGCGTAGGCATCTTTGCCCTGCTCGAGAGCTTCGATTTTTTCCTTATCGCAAAAGGCGTCCCTGAACCATCGTATGACGAGTCCACTGAAAAAGGTGATCCCCTCCGCCTGTGAAAGAGTGTCGACGACATGTGGGTTGACACGAATACCCATATCTTCGGGCGGTGTCGTACTGTTTTTGATGTTGACTACCTGCTGCCAGAACGAGCCGCCCAGGATCGCGACCTGCCCCTCTCTTACCACGCCAAGTCCTGCGGAACCAAGCTGCACATCTCCGCCTCCCATGACAACCTTTGTCGTCGTGGCGAGCCCCGTTTCAGCGGCTGATTGCTCCCTCACCTTTCCCATGACTGTTCCAGGCTCCAGTACAGGCGGAAAGATATCTTCTTTAATCCCCACTATGGCAGCCATCTGCGGCTCCCATACTCTTTTTGAGAGCGAAAAGATCCCTGTAGTCCCGCCGTTGCTTGGGTCTGTGGCGATGACACCGGATAGTTTGGCAAGAATCCAGTCGCCGATCATAGAGATATATGCCGTTTTCTCATAAAGTTCGGGGCGATGGTTCTTCAGCCACAGAAGTCTAGGCAGCGCGCCCAGCGCAAATGTCTGGCCCGAACGTGCATAGAACTCCTCTTCGATACCGGGGAAATGCTCTTTAAGGTATTTGACCTCTTCAGATGCGCGTGCATCTACATTGGCCACACCCCAGAGCGCTTCCCCATCGCTGTCGTACAAAACGATCCCTTCGCGCATGCTCGTCGCACTGACCGCCGCTATATCTTCGCCGCGAAGAGCCGCTTTTGCAAGAGCATCACGTATGCAAGCCGCAACCAGCGTCCAGTTTTTTTCTGTATCGAAGGTCATGCTGTTTTCGACACCCTCCTCGTGCAGGTGTCTCCACTCCCGCTGAGAAGCGGAGACCTGATTGCCTTCACTATCGAAGACAACTGCCCTGATACTGCCCGTTCCCGCATCGATCGCCATCAAATACTTCATCACTTCCTACCTTTTCAGTTTTGCCTGTTCGAGCTCCCAGTACTCCATCTCGAAGCTCTCTTTCTCGTCGATGCTACGATAGCCTCCCAACTTGTCGGCACGCAGCACGGCACGCATTGTATGTTTGACAATATCACCCATCACATCCACCTCTTTCCGGTTTCTTCCAAAAAGCACAACTCCAAAACCTTTGATAACGGCATAATTGGGTGCCGGGTTTAGCATAATCTCATCGGTTGCATATGTTTTGAAGTATCTTTCATAAGCCGCAATATAAGCGGCTACGGCTTTTTCGATATCGTCATCTTCCAGTACAAGCGGCACTCTTTTGGTACGGATGATATGCTCCGGCGTCAACACCCCCCTGGTGGCGAAATCGCCAAGGTTTTCCTGAGAACTGTACAGTAGCGCCAGATCGCTCTGGTCTGTTTTCATCACAACTTCGTGCCCTTTGGCCCTCTCTATTACCTCCTTGAGCCTGTCAAGATCGAACGGCTTCGGTACTCTCTGCTTCTCTGTATTCAGCGGCGCACTCTTCTCTAAAAATGTCTCCGCCTGCGATACGGCATCGATCATCTTTTCATAGGAGCTTCGGGCATCGTCGCCGAAGGTGAAGATACCGTGGTGGTGCAGAATGATACCACGACAGTTTTGCCAGTCGAAATCTTTTGTCATCTCGTAAATGGCATGGGCAAGGATAAATCCAGGCATAATGTATGGGACGATCAGGAAATCTGGGAAAAGCCCGTCGATCAGCGCTTCGCCATTGCGCGAATTGGAGATCGTCACTACGGCGTCGGCATGCGTATGATCGACAAATTTGAAAGGGATTAGAGCATGCAAAATAGCCTCGACGGATGGATTCGGCGCTTTCGGATTCATCATCGCCGCCTTCTGCTCTGCCACCATTTGTGTATCGCTCAGCGTCTTTCGTTTTGCCATATTCAGCAGGGCGGCAAGACGTACCGGGGCGAAGCCCTCCTCCTTTATGAAGGCGAGATCCCAGCCGCTCCCCTTGACATACAGGATATCTTCACCGTTCTCTTCGATTTTTACCGAAGTGTTCCCACCGCCGTGCAGCACCAGTTCGTCGCTTCGGCCAAGCAGGTTGGAAGTGTAGACCCTCAATGCCAGGTCTCCGCTACAATACCTCGCCGCATTTTCGTCCCATAAGCTCTTCACGACCTACCCCAGTACGGTAAGTTCGTCAGTATATTTTTTCTCGCAATAGGGTTCGTAGCTCGATTTGTAAACAGCATAGTGCGAGGATCTCTTGTGTCCATCGAGTGCCGCTTCGTCACGCCACGTCTCTACCGCCATGAATTTGCGCGGGTTATCCTTGTACTGGAATATCTCGTAGAAGATGCACCCCTCCTCGGCTTTGCTAGGCTCCACCATGGCAGATAGCAGCTCTCTCATCTTCTCCTCGCTCCCCTCTTTGGCGATAAAAGTTACACGTTTGGTAATCATCATTGTCAAACTCCTTTTAAAGATAGTTGATTTTATTACCAAAAATCTTCGATTCGGCTTTGGTCACTCCTTCAGATTTTTTCACACACAGATCGCTTCGTACCGTTCTTCCAGAAGGGTGCAGAACTTTCGCTCATACTCGGCGTTGATTTTTCTCGAATTCGCTTTGGGGAGTCTTGCAAAAATCTGCCTTAATTATGAACGAAATTGCTTCATCAAAAATTGAATTATTTACGGTGCTGTAATAAAAATACAAAAGCATCTGGTATAAATTTTAAAATTTTCCCTTTATCTCTGCTAAAGATATACCTCTTACACACTATATACACGCTTCACAGATAGCATATTACTATAAAAACTGGATAGAGGAGCCGCCATGAACGTAAACAGTATAAGCAGAAGAGGCTTTATGCACTCAGTTGCTGCCGCCGCTTTGCTCTTCGGGTCTCATCGAACACTCTTCGCAAAAGAGAGCAAAAGAAGGTTCGGTACAAGAAAACCGGAAGAGGAGCTCGAGGGAAACGAGTTTCATCTTACGCTCGAAGAGACGGTCGTGAATATAACCGGAACTCCAAAGATCGCCACTACCATAAACGGAATGCTGCCGGGGCCAACGCTCAGGTGGAGAGAGGGCGAAGAGGTGACGATACACGTAACCAACAATATGCCCAAAAGCGGCTCCATCCACTGGCACGGCATCATACTCCCTTTCAACATGGACGGAGTGCCCGGCATCAGCTACCCGGGTATCGCGCCCGGCGAGACCTTTACATACCGCTTCAAAGTGCGCCAGAGCGGAACATACTGGTACCATTCTCACACACCTTTTCATGAACAGACCGGAATGCACGGCTCCATCATAATAGAGCCGAAAGAGAAAGAGCCGTTCGAGTACGACCGCGACTATGTAGTCTCTCTTTCAGACTGGAGCGACGAAAAACCGGAAGCGATATTCAGGAAACTGAAGATATTCAGCGACTACTACAACTTCAACCAGCGCACCATAGGTGACTTTTTTGAAGAGGTCAAAGAGAAGGGGTTTTTAAAGGCGTTCGACGATCGCAAGATGTGGAACAGAATGCGAATGAGCGACCGCGACCTTTCGGACGTTACCGGCTACACATACACCTACCTGCTAAACGGAATGACCGACGCGCAGGACTGGAGGGGGCTCTTTAAAAAAGGAGACAGAGTCAGACTGAGGCTCATAAACGAGTCGGCGATGACCAACTTCGATGTGCGCATACCCGGCCTCAAGATGGAGGTGGTAGCCGCCGACGGAAACTACGTAAAATCGGTAGAGGTAGATGAGATACGCATCGGTGTCGCCGAGACTTACGACGTCATAGTGAAACCGGACGACAGAGCCTACTGCATATTCGCACAGAGCATCGAGCGCTCCGGATTTGTCGGCGGAACACTCGCGCCCGACTCCGCATCCAAAGCCGAAAGACCCGAGATGGACGCCCCGCAGCCGCTCACTATGGCCGACATGGGAATGGGAGGCTACAGCCCGAAGGTCAAAAAGATGAACATGGCGCATATGAAGATGGCACCGGCCATGAAAGAGGAGCCGAAATATCCGATAACGCCGCTTCCCATAAAGCGAAACGGACCGGCTGTTACGATGTGGGCCAAAGATCCGCGCTACAGACTCGACGACCCGGGTGTGGGGCTTAGAGGCAACGGCCGCAAAGTACTCACATACGCAGACCTGAAAAGCCTGCGCTCGACCGCGGACGATCCCAAGCCCGACAGGGAGATCGTGCTTCATCTTACAGGAAACATGGAGCGCTACATCTGGTCTATAAACGGCATAACGTACGACGAGTCGGAGCCGCTGAGGTTCAACTACGGCGAGAGGCTTCGCATAACCTTCGTAAACGATACGATGATGAACCACCCGATGCACCTGCACGGCATGTGGAGCGATCTCGAGACCGGAGACGATGCGCATCTTGTAAGAAAACATACGCTGCTGGTACAGCCGGGCAGCAAACTGAGCTGCCGTGTTACAGTGGATGCGAAGGGGGCATGGGCATTTCACTGCCACCTGCTCTACCATATGCTCGGAATGTTTAGAAAAGTGGAGGTGGTGTGATGAAAAAGTTACTTATTTTTCTGCTGGCGGCAGGTTCGTTGATGGCTGCGGGCGCGGGCGACCCGCTGAGGGCTACTCTTTTAATGGACAGGCTCGAAATTCAGTCGTCTGATGGAGACCCGGCGGTTTGGGATGCCTCCGCATACATAGGAAAAGATTACGACAAGCTCTACTTCTACAGCGAGGGGAGCAGAACCTCGGATGAGAGCGAAAGCGAAAACGAGCTGCTCTACAGCCGCGCCGTAACACCCTTTTGGGACCTGCAGGCGGGTATAGAGTACGACAGGGCCGGAAGCGAAAACAGAACATGGGGAGTGGTTGCGGTTCAGGGGCTGGCACCCTACTTCATAGATACCAGAATGCGTCTTAAGATAGGCGACGGCGCGGTCGGGGCCAATCTCGACTTCGAGTATGAAGCTCTCATAACACAAAGACTCATACTGACCCCGCGCATGGAGATAGAAGCCTACAGCGAAGAGGTACCCGAGCTTCAAAAAGGTGGAGGCATATCCTCGGCCGCCGTGGGTCTGAGGCTAAGATATGAGATAAGAAGAGAGTTCGCACCCTACATAGGTGTCACATACTCGAACAGTTTCGGTAAAACCGCCTCGAAATACGGCGGAGCGGAAGATACCGCTTTTGTAGCCGGTTTGAGGTTCTGGTTTTAAAAGAGTTGGCGGCCGGTCCGGGGTCCGCTTTTGAAAAAGCGCAAGCCACCGTCTGCCGCACAACAGGGTTTGCACAGAAGGCAGAGAGTTTCAGCCAACACCTGACAAAAAAGAAAGGGTATAAGATGAATATTATGGACAAAATGATGCAAGGCATGATGGGGAAAATGAGCAAGGAGGAGAAAAAAGAGATGATGAGCAGTATGATGGATAGATTCTTTGCGGAGATGACACCGGATGACAAACAGAAAATGATCTCAGAGATGATGCCAAAAATGGTGGAAGGAATGAATATGATGGATATGATGCCCAAAATGATGATGAATATGATGGGAGAGAGCAAAGGCGACATGATGCAAATGTGCAGGAGCAAAATGGGAGAGTCAGGTATGCCGGAGATGATGAGCGAGATGATGCCGAAATGCCTGAATATGATGCTTCCAAAACTCTCCAAAAAAAGAAGGAGAGACTTTGTGCTGAAGATGACATCGATACTGCTGCAGCAAGGATGCAAAGATCTTTCCGAAAATGAAAAGGCCGATTTTATGAAAAAAATAGATGAATTGGTAAAAAGTATAAGCGAAAAGGAATTTGAGGAAAGTTGAGTGCTTTCATTATTACCCCAATAGCCCCCAAAGTAATGGGGCCCAAACCTGCCGGAAATTGCAGATCGATCGCTGCTTTTGTAGTTTTATGGAATATTCTATGAGCTTTATTTGCAACTGCTCTCCCCTTTTTCATCACAGAGTCTGCTGCGACACCATATACAGTTACAGTCGACATGGTTACAGGATACATCTTTGCGACGGCTCTCGTAATGTCTGCTTGCCCAGGGGTAGAGCAGCCTTTTCATCCATGAAGGGCCGTACTGTTTTCTCATCGATGCATGCAGATCCTTTCTCGAAGCGACGAGAGCCAGAAAATAATCGTAGAAGCGATTGTCTATGAGATCGTAAAGTGCCCGGTTGACTATTGAGGTTTCGATTTGGGCTTTAAGCTCTTTTTTCCAGAGTCTGTCGTAGTCTTTGCCGCAGAGCAGACTTTCAGCTGCAAGAATACCGGAATATATGGCCAGACGCATGCCGAATCCCCATAAAGCATCCTGAAACCCGGCATGTTCTCCAACGAGCGGATGACGGCCGCTGTAAGCACTTTCGGGCAGACGGAAATTTCCGTAGCCGCCATGCGGTTTTGGATCCTGCATCTTCAATCCAACCCTTTTTTCGAATGCTTCCACCGTCCGTTTCACATAGAGCTTTTCGTTTTTGAAATCGGAAAACATACAGCTTTTGACTGTGCCTCTGCCGTTTATTACAAGAAGATAGGCATAGCCTTTGGGAGCTAAGGTGTCATCGCATATTACCCAGTACCCATCCGACATATCCGTGCCGAAGTGGTATCCCACGGCAATGGCATCTGCCGCTTTAGGTCCTATTGCAAGAATACCTTCGTTTTCCATCTTTTCAAGACGGCTCTTGAATCTTACCTCAACACCCAAAGAGAGCGCCTGCTCGAGCAGAGCACTGTCGAGCGTACCTGAACCGGGCCCCCGTTCTATCATATAAAACAGCGGTCTGTCTGTTTTAACTTCATAGGATTTGCCGGATGGACCGTAAAGAGTACCTTCTTGGCACGGCACAACATTGAAATCTGTTGTCAATCCTTTTTCTTTAAGTACATTTAAAACATCTTCTTCTTCGGTCCAGTTTTCAAGTCCCTGAAAATCGCCGTCGAAACGGTAGCCCACTTTATCATGCATCTCATGCAGCACTACACGGCACCCGGCCTGAGCCAGCTTTATAGCAGCCGCCAGCCCCGCAACTCCCGCACCGGCAATCTCTATCGCTTCATCCGAAGCGCTGTTTATGATACTCTTCATCGGCAGCTCCTTTGTCGGTTTTTACTTCAAATGTAGCTTTGAAACCGTTTTGGACCCCTTCACTGTTTAGTACCCTGGAACCATTTCTCAGGACGAATATCTCTTTTTTTATCGGCTGTATAGGTAAAAAAAAGAGACAAGCGGTTTTCCTTTGACTGCATTGTATACCTCTTTGACTTTGTCTAAACTCTCATAAAACTTCTCATCACCGAGATATTGGCGCATAGGGTCGCGTATAAGATAGAAAAAGCAGTACATACGGCCTATTAGCGGATAGTTGATGAGCAGCTCTTCCAATCACGCCTCCTCTTTGAATATCACTCTGTCGAGACTGAAACGTCCCCCACCGTGCGCAAGAAGGACAAAGAGCATTATGAAATAGTAGAGCGGTATCTCGAAACCGTTGCCTCCTGCGGAGAATCCGTGCGGAAGGTGGACCACCACTATAGCCACTACCATAACTATCATCAAAGGGATTGATATGAGTCTCGTAAAGAGTCCGAGTGTCAGCAGCATTGCGCCTGCAAGCTCCGTCGTAGCGGCCATATAGGCGTTGAGTGCAGGAAACGGCATACCCATCGAACCGAACCACTTGGCGACAGAGTCTATATCGCTCCATTTCATCATAGCCGGCCCGTAAAACCCATATGCAAGAATCAGCCGCACAGCCAGCAAAGAGACGCTTTTAAAATAGCCTGCCAGTCGGGAAAATTCGATGTATGCCTGTTTGAGTACCATCTTGAATCTTTTTTACGATTATATAGATAGTGTGTGCAAGAAGTGTGCAGAAGGAGAATGTGCCGAAAAGCCGCCATCAAAGTGGCGAGCCAGCACCCTGAAAAAACCTTTTTGGAAAAAATTGTTTTTATTACCGCACTGACCGATAGACTGAATTTTTTGTGCGGTAATTCAATATTACAGTATAATTCATCTGAATTCAACCAGCCTGCAAAGGATGATGATGAACTATGAGATCATGACGCCCAAAACGCTTCCAAAATATCTCCTCTCCATACCATCAGTAGCCGACTTTTTCGAAACAGACGAACTGATGACCGAGGAGATAGGCGACGGAAACCTGAACTTCGTTTTCATCGTAAAGAGCACAAAAGATCCGCAAAAGAGCCTGATAGTGAAACAGGCTGTTCCATATCTAAGATGCGCTGGAGAGGATTATGCTCTTTCAAGAGAGCGGATGAAGTTTGAAATTCGTGCGCTTCAAAGCTACAAAACACACGCTCCCAAAGTCTATCATGCCGACGAAGAGATGAGCCTCGTCGTCATGGAACACCTCAAATCGCACAAGATTCTAAGAAAAGGGCTGATAGAGAAAGAGCGCTACGAACTCTTCGCGGAGCATATAAGCACCTTTTTGGCCGAAACACTCTTTAAGACCTCCTCTTTTTACCTTCAGAGCGACGAGAAGAGAGCCCTGATAGAGCGTTTCAACGAAAACAGGGAGCTTTGCAAGCTTACCGAAGATTTCGTCTTCACCTTCCCTTACATGCGAAACGAAACCAACCATATAGAGCTCGGCTGCGAAGAGGAGGCCGAAAGACTCTTCGCCGACACCGCATTCAAGCAGAACGTGCTGCGACTCAAATACATCTTCATGACCCAGACCGACGCCCTGATCCACGGCGATCTGCACACCGGCTCCATCATGGTGAACCGCAAAGAGACCTTCGTCATAGACCCGGAGTTTGCGTTTGTGGGGCCTTTTGGCTTCGACATAGGGGCCATAGTGGCCAATCTCGGCAGCTCCTACATATCGCATCGCCATCTGAGTGAAGATAGAGACTACATGGAGTGGATAGCCGCTCTCATAAAAGATATATGGGAGAGGTTCGAAGCCAAATTCCTGAATCTTTGGAGAGAGACGAAAAAGAGCGCTCTCATAGAGCCCGGATTCTTGCCGGATGAGGAGTTGGAGCGCTTTAGAAGAGAGTTTATGCAAGATATACTCCGTCAAAGTGCGGGTTTTGCCGGCTGCAAGATGGCGAGGCGCGTATTCGGGATAGCCGGAGTCGAAGAGATTCGGGGCATAGAGGATCCCGTTTTGAGAAAAAGGGCGATGATGGATGCCCTCGAGTGCGGACGCAGGCTGGTTATGGAGCATGAACGAATCGAGTCTATCGACGATGTCGTAAAGATTGTAAAGGGGGCTTCGTGAAAGGGGTCTACAGAGCTTTGAAGCTCGAAAGTGACGGCGCTCTTTTGGTTCTGGACCAGAGGATTCTCCCTTTCGAAGAGGAGTGGGTCAGGATCGAGGATGCGCAGGCGTGCAGCGAAGCGATTTCCGATATGACGGTAAGAGGAGCCGGGGTCATAGGCAATGTGGCGGCTTTCGGGGTATATCTGGCTTCCAGAGAGTGCAATGGAGAGCTTGGGTGCATAAAGAGGCTGGCGAAAAAGATAAGAGAGTCCCGACCTACCGCCGTAAATCTGATGTGGGCGGTGGACAGAATGATGGATGTAGCGGCGGCTTCAAAAAAAGAGGAGCGCACCGAAAGGCTCAAAGAGGAGGCGATAGCCATATGCGACGAAGATGGGTTGGCAAGCCGCAATATAGGCGGATTCGGCGCCGACATCATAGAGGGCCTGATGAAAAATAGGGGCCTTACGCGCATAAACGTACTGACCCACTGCAACGCCGGGTGGCTTGCAATCGTCGATGACGGCTCGGCCCTCGCACCCGTATACGAAGCCGCAAGAAGGGGAATAGATATCCATGTATGGGTAGACGAGACGCGCCCGAGAAACCAGGGTGCGAACCTCACGGCGTGGGAGCTTCAAAAAAGCTTGATCCCCCATACAATCATCGCCGACAATACCGGCGGCCATCTGATGCAGCACGGCATGGTGGATCTGTGCATAACCGGGGCCGACAGGGTAAGCAGAAACGGCGACGCGGCGAACAAGATAGGAACATACCTCAAAGCGCTCGCCGCCAACGACAACCGCGTACCCTTCTACATAGCGCTCCCCTCCTCCACTTTCGACTTCTCCGTAAACGACGGCATAAAGGAGATACCCATAGAGGTGAGGAGCGAAGAGGAGGTTACGCACATTAGAGGCGTAGACGAAGAGGGCCTATACAAAAGAGTGAGAATAGTTCCCGAAGGCTCCGCGGCACTCAACTACGGCTTCGATGTAACGCCAGCGCGCCTGATTACGGGGCTCATAACGGAGAGGGGTGTATGCACTCCGCAGCGAGAGTCGATAGAATCGATGTTCAAAGAGAAACTATGACAGAGGGGGTCATAAAATATACCCTCGATTTTGTCAAAACCGATCCGCTCGAAGCCGCCATGTGGGAGCCTCTTGAGCCGATCAGAGCGCGCCTTTTCGAGCTTGGACTCATCGGTGTAAAAGATGGCGTAGGCTACGGCAACATCAGCCGCAGAATCGAAGGGGGCGGTTTTGTCATCACCGCGACCCAGACGGGCCATCTGCCCTATCTGGACGAAAAGAGCTATTCGCTCGTAAAGAGCTACGACGAAGCGGAGTTTCGCATAGAGTCCGAGGGGCCCGCGAAACCGAGCAGCGAAGCGTTCACCCATGCGGCGGTATACGCTCTGAGCCCGCATATAGAGTGGGTCATACATATACACTCGTTCGCGATCTGGAAGATGATGATGGAGGGTGCGTATCTGAAGACGGCGGATGTAGCATATGGTACGAAAGAGATGGCCAGAGAGGTCGAAAATATATACAAAGGTACAGACCCGCTTAAAAATCCGCTCTTTGCGATGGCCGGCCACGAAGAGGGGGTGATGATCTTCGGCAAAAGCGCGGATGAGGCGTTTGGTGTCGTGAAAAAAATCTTGAATATTTCAAGATAAAGTCTCTTTTGGTATAATCCGGTCAAAAAAGGGTTTCAATGCTTCGTTTCGCACCAAGTCCGACAGGAGATATGCACATAGGCAATCTCCGCGTCGCCATCTTCAACTATATTATCGCGAAACAGCGTAACGAACGGTTTATCGTCAGAATCGAAGATACAGACAAAGAGCGCAACATCGAGGGCAAGGATAGAGAGATCCTTGAGATCCTTAATCTTTTTGGACTAAAATATGACGAAGTCTATTACCAAAGCCACAATCTCACCATTCACCAGCATATGGCGATAAAGATGCTCGAAGAGCGAAAAGCCTTTGCATGCTTCTGCTCTCCCGAGGAGCTGGAAGCGGAACGAGAAGCCGCAAAAAAGGCGAAAAGAGCCTACCGTTATGGTGGAAAGTGTGAATTTTTGAGCGACAAAGAGGTACTGGAGAATGAAAAACCTTTTACAATCCGGCTCAAAAAGCCAAAAAAACCGGTCGAATTTACAGATATAATAAAAGAGAAACTCTCTTTTGCTCCCGACGATATAGACAGCTTCGTCATCATGAGGGCTGACAAAACTCCCACCTACAACTTCGCATGCTCACTCGACGATATGATCCACGATATAAGCCTGGTTATACGCGGAGAGGACCATGTCAGCAACACTCCTAAGCAGATTCATATACGAAATCTTCTCGGTTATGACAAAGAGATCGAGTATGCACATCTACCAATCATTTTGAACGAAAATGGCAAAAAGATGTCCAAAAGAGATTCGGCCTCTAGTGTAAAATGGCTGTTTCATGAGGGGTTTATACCTGAAGCGATAGCCAACTATCTTATTCTGCTGGGGAACAAGACACCAGATGAGATTTTTACACTCGAAGAAGCCATCTCATGGTTCGATCTGAAAAATTTATCGAAAGCGGCCGCAAAGTTTGATATAGACAAACTCAGGTTTTTAAACAGAGAACATATGAAGATGATGGATCCAAAAGATCTTTCAAGAGCTTTCGGCTTTGCCGATGCAGCTATTGGAAATCTTGTAAAATGCTACCTTGAAGAGGGAAGTACGATAAAAGAGATCAAGCCCAAAATAGAGGCGATTTTTTCCGCCAAGCCTTTTGACACTGAATGGGAAAAGGAGATGAAAATACTTCAAGAAGCGATGAAAAGCGCCCCACTTTTTGATAGCTTCGATGACCTTAAAAAATATCTGATGAAAAAAACCGGGTTAAAAGGCAAAAACTTTTTCAAACCGTTACGCCTGCTTCTTACAGGTACGCAACACGGTCCGGAACTCTCATATCTTTATCCATATCTAAAATCTTACATTATGGAGATAATAAAATGATACTTTCCACATTTGTTCAGGCACTCGCACAGATCCTGCATATGGCCATTAGCATCTATATATGGGTCGTCATCATCGCCGCACTCGTAAGCTGGGTTCGTCCCGATCCATATAATCCCATTGTCCAGACACTTTATCGTCTTACAGAACCGGTATATGCCTGGATAAGACGCTACATTCCAACAGTGATCGGCGGCATAGACCTTGCCCCCCTCATAGTGATTCTGGGACTGCAATTCATAGACCTTTTTTTAGTCAAACTGCTCTTTGAGCTCGCTGCAAGCTTATGATGAGATTTTCGATCCTTCTTCTGTTACCGCTTCTTTTGCCGGCTGTAACGCTGAAGCAGATCGAAAAAATGCCAAAAAGTTACGCCAAGGATTTCTACATCTGGCGTTTTATGGATATGGATATATCACCGCACGAAGCGGACTCGGCATTTTATCAGGTAAAATCGGTCAACTGGAAAATTTTACGCCGATATGCACAAAAAACGCGACAGCCCGGTTTCCGGGAGGCGGCAAACTGCTATTTTCTAAAGCCTGAAGATTTGCCGGCCGATACGGCAGAATGCAGCGTTATAGCTCTAACTCCGTATAAATTTACAAAAATTGAAAAATTGAAAAGATACAGGCTTCTTCAGCAGATATCCATATTTCCAAAAGAGCTGCAGTGGGCCAATATTATGGCATCCGAACACCCCTTTTTTGAGCTGGTAAAATCTGACAGTGACACCTTTTTCAAAATTTTCAACAGATGTGGCATGTCATGGAGAGAGAAATATCTCAACCATCCCCTGCCGCCACTCCTAATCAAGAGACTAAGTACAAAAAAAGAGTTTGCCCAGACAATCAAGATAATCGTTACAGATAAAAAACTCGACCATCTTCAGCGCTCTTTGCTCGGAATGGATGCCAACGGACTTTCGCACCAGAGTACTTTTTTTCTGGCTATTAATGCATTGCAGCACAATAAAAGAACTCTGGCGACCCACTATCTGACACTCGCTTACAAAAAAGCCTATTATCGTTTCGATAAAGACAAAGTTCTTTTCTGGCTTGCCACACTCCATCCAAAAAAAAACTATCTTAAAAAATTGTCAGAAAGTCTGGATATCAACATCTACTCACTGTATGCATCCGAAAAACTTGGTAAACAGATTTCTCGTATCGTTGTCCCGGATTTTCCACCAAGAAGAACAGACTACAATATTTCCGACCCTTTCGCATGGATAAAGGTATTGAAAGAGATCAGAGGAAAAAAAAGAGAGGAGCTGATAGATTATGCCAAAAGATTCAGATCCTCAAAAACGTTGGGCCACTACTCATATATAATGGAGCGCGCTTCTAAATACCGGACACACTATTTTCCTTTGCCATACAAAAAAGCCTATAATAAGCTTGGCATAGATGAAAAAGCAATGCTTCTATCCCTTGCGAGACAAGAAAGCCGCTTCATTCCCTCTTCAATCTCTTCATCCTATGCTCTTGGCATGATGCAGATAATGCCTTTTTTGGTCAAGGAGCTTTCAAAAGAGAAAAACGAGCCCTTTAATCTCGACGCTATGTTTCAACCCGAAAAGAGTATCGATTACGCGATAAAGCACTTGGAATATCTGCGTCGATACCTGAAACATCCGCTTTTCATCGCCTACGCCTACAATGGAGGAATCGGTTTCACAAAACGCTTGCTTACAAAAAGAGCTCTTTTTGAAAAAGGGGAGTATGAACCGTGGTTGAGCATGGAACTGATACATTATGATGAAAGCCGTAGATACGGCAAAAAAGTGCTTTCAAACTATATTGTCTACAAAAAGATTCTTGGAGAGCCTATCTCCGTGGCGTCGGTCGTTGAAACGTTAACACAACCGGATCGTACGGATCGATTCCGATAGTCAGTTTGAAAATTCGACCATTTTGTGGCGCGAATTCAGCGACGTAGTAGCGACCCCATCTGTTTACGCTTGGCATAAGTGAATAAAGCTCGTCACCCCGTCGTATCGGCTCGATATTGAGCGCAGGTGAACCGTCGAGTTTAAAGTGTAAAAAATCTGGAAATTTATCCTCAGGCATCTTCCTGTCGGTTATTACCCCTATAAAAAAATATACCCCTTTCTTATATGGATATCTCTCGGCGAACACTTCGTTTAAAAGCGTGGCATTGATTGAAGCTTTGGTTTCCAGAGATTTTATTATCTGAACCTCTCTGGTATTGACGAGAGCTTTTTCATAAATAATATCTGGCTTCAAAATATTTTGGGTACAAGGTTTCGAGCTACACCCCAGAAACAACAAAACAGCTCCTGTTATAATCAAAAACGAACTTTTTCTCACTTTACTGCCTTTTTCTTTTCCTGTACGGGTTTATGTGAATATAAAATCGTAAAAAATACTGGAAAATGGCTGTAGACGCCATCGGAAATTATTCTAACACAAAACCTTTTAATCGGAAGTTTCGCTTCACTATCTGGGTTTAAAAATTTTTTGGCTATAATCGCTATCAATTTCAATCGAAGGTTTTTTTCATTGAGAAAACGTTCTGCAGTCGCATTCACAGGCCCATCCAACAGCGGCAAAACGACACTTATTCAAAAGATCGCAAATATACTCATTCGTGATCACAAGGTTGCTATAGTCAAAAACGATCCGAAAGACAAAGCGGTATTTGATGTGGAAGGTAAAGACAGCTGGAAGTTTTTCCAGACCGGTGCGGAGGTGGTCGTCACCTCTCCTACAAGAACAACCTACTTTTCCCATCGTAACAAGAGTATAGAAGAGATAGTCCGCATGGTGGATGATTTTGATTATCTGCTGGTCGAAGGTCTAAAAACGCTGCCTCTGCCGCGTATTGCCATTTTTAGGAACACGATAGATGAAAGTTACTTTTTATGTTCCGAAGCGATAGCACTGGACGACTCTATCGATATCAACGATTATGAGATACCTGAAAATATCGATATTCTGGATCTTAACGATACGATTCAGATCATAGATTGGGTCAAAAAACATGCAAAGGCGGTATAGATGACACTGAAACCGATTTTTGATGCCATAGAACGTTCCGCACACAGAATCAGAGATGCAATAGGCAACGAGGAGCTCTGTTATTCCGAGCTGTGTAACGCTACCGGAGATATGCAGCTCAAACTCGATATTCAAAGCGATCTTATCATTGCCGAAGAGTTTTCCAAAATAGCTGCTATAAAAGTCATAGCGAGTGAAGAAAAGGAGAAGCCACAGATATTGCACCCGGACGGTCGTTACATGGTCGCATACGATCCTCTGGACGGGTCGAGCCTTATAGATGTAGATCTGAGTGTAGGCTCTATTTTCGGCATTTACGACGAAGAGTTTCAGGCCAGGTCCATGCTTGCCGCCGTATATGTTGTTTACGGTCCGCGCCTGGAGATGGTTACCGCCTACAAAGGGGGCGTACGCCACTTCATCTTCCGTCACGGCCGTTTCATGGAGCAAAATACTATAGAACTCGGTAAAAGGGGGAAGCTTAACGCTCCCGGAGGCACGCAGCAGTATTGGCCCAAATACCACAAGAGACTGGTAGACTCTCTTTTTGCTGAAGGTTACCGCCTGCGATACTCCGGCGGCATGGTGCCGGACCTGCACCAGATCCTTCTTAAAGGTGGCGGACTCTTTAGCTATCCCGGTACAGACGACAAACCGAACGGCAAACTTCGAAAGCTTTTCGAAGTGTTTCCGTTTGCATTTGTCTACGAAACCGCCGGGGGAGCGGCCATAGACGACAAAGGAGAGCCTCTTTTATCGCTTTCTTGCGACGACCCGCACGAAACCACTCCCTGCTTCTTTGGCAGCGAATATGAAATAAAGAGAGTGAAAGAGGCTTATGGAGTCGCTTGAAAAGGGTCCTGACCGCTGGGAATTGGCACGCGAAGAGGCAAAAATAAAACTTGAAACATGCCAAAAGAAGATGAATGTAACAAGCTGTCTTGAATGTGAAAAGGTCATAGGATGCGAAACCAGAAACGAATACGTTAAAAAAGTCTATGAAAGCATGAGCAAAGGTCGGGGTGGAGGATTTGAATTTTAAAGATATGGCATTACGTACTGATGATAGCAAGATACCGGCCATAGTAGTACGTAACGCCATACAATCTTAATGAAAAACGGGGTTTCCATGAATAAAGAGAAATGTAAAAGAGTATATATAACGACACCCATTTATTATGTAAACGATGTTCCACATATCGGACACGCCTATACCACTATCATAGCAGATACGCTCGCCAGGTACTCGAGACTCGCCGGAATGGAAGTCTTTTTCCTTACCGGGACCGACGAACATGGCCAGAAAATCGAACAGGCAGCCAAAGCGAGAGGCAAAACTCCCAAAGAGTATGCCGATGAAATATCCATGCGTTTCAAAAAATTATGGGATGAATTTGAAATAAGTTACGATAAATTCATACGCACTACCGACGAGCAGCACATAAAAGGTGTACAAAAAGCGTTTGAAGTGATGTACAAAAACGGTGACATATACAAAGATGTCTATCGGGGTCACTACTGTGTCAGTTGTGAAACATTTTTTACGGCACAGCAGTTGGTGGATGATGAATTCTGTCCGGAGTGTGGGCGCTCTACATCCATTGTGGAAGAAGAGAGCTACTTCTTCAGGCTTTCAAAATACCAGGATAGACTTTTGGAGTGGTATGAGAGCCGACCTGACCGTATTCTTCCAAAATCAAAGCGAAACGAAGTTATAAATTTTGTTAAAAACGGGCTCGACGATCTTTCGATCACACGCACCAGTTTCGACTGGGGTATAAAGCTTCCAGAGTCTATCAACGACCCGAAACATGTCATCTATGTATGGCTGGACGCCTTGATGAACTATGTAACAGCATTGGGTTATGGTACAGATGAAAGACTCATGTATTACTGGCCGGCGAAAGTCCACCTTATAGGCAAAGATATTCTCCGCTTTCACGCTATCTACTGGCCGGCATTTCTCATGAGTCTCGGCCTAGAGCTTCCGCATCACGTCGCAGCGCACGGATGGTGGACCAGAAATGGCGAAAAGATGAGTAAATCCAAAGGAAATGTGATAGATCCCAAAGAGATTGCGGATGCCTACGGACTCGAAAATTTTCGTTATTTCATGTTAAGGGAAGTCCCCTTCGGACAGGATGGAGATTTTAGTCAAAGAGCACTGATAGACCGCATAAACTCAGATCTTGGAAACGATCTTGGTAATCTGTTGAACCGGATAATAGGTATGAGCGGTAAATATTTCGATTTTAAAATAGATAGCAAAAAGGTGGACACATATCATAAAAACGAACTCGAAGCTGTTGGCTCCATCTTCTCTACCGTAGAACCACACCTTTATGAAATCCAGACCAACCGTTATCTGGAAGATTTGTGGAAAGCCCTGCGCATAGCCAATAAGGCGATAGATACGAGCATGCCGTGGGCAAAGATGAAAGAACAAAAAGAAGATGAAGCGATGGCCACAATAGCCCTTGTGGCAAATATCCTTGCGAAAGTATCAATATTGCTGCACCCTTTTATGCCAAAGGCGACTCAAACCATAGCCAACGCTCTTGGTTTTGAAATAGATCATAAAAGTTATGTCAAGTTTATAAAAAATTCGGAACTTCTCGAATCGTTCACAATAAAAAAAGTCCCTCCCCTGTTTCCCCGCATAGAAGAGCCTCTCATTGAAATTTCTATCGAAAAAGAGAAGAAGGAAAGAGAAACGGCTTTTGTACAGAAAAAGAGTGAGGAAAATACACAAAACAATATAATTACCATCGACCAGTTTTTACAGGTCTCCTTGAAAGTCGGTACAGTGGTGGAAGCAGAAGATGTACCCAAAAGCAAAAAGCTTCTCAAACTTCAGGTAGATCTTGGAGAAGAGAGGCCACGCCAGATAGTAGCCGGTATAAAAGAGTGGTACAATCCATCCGATCTGAAAGGAACACAGGTTTGTATCGTAGCCAATCTGAAACCGGCCAAACTTATGGGAATGGTTTCAGAAGGAATGGTTCTTGCGGCGAAAGATGAGAAGGGGCTCTCGCTTATCAGGCCGGAATCTCCCAAAAAGGCCGGAACCCCGATTGGCTGACGAAAAAAATGCATATAGAAAACGTGGTAGCCGTCACTGGCGGACTGCTGCTTAACAAACCTTCGATATCCAGGTTTGAAACTGTAGCCCTGTCACCTGCCAAAGCGGTTCGCGGCTCTCTTTTTATTGCCAAAGAGCTGTCGGATATAGATATTGCACTAAAAAACGGTACTTATGGAATCATTACCGACCTCGCTGTAACCCCTACAGATGAGGAAATAGCATGGATACGTGTCGATGATCTCTCTGTCACTCTTTTGAAACTGCTGCGTCTATGGCTCGTGATAAACCCCCGCACCTTCCATCTCGTCTCTCCTTTGACAATGGAATTTATAAAGATGACGGCAAGCGATCACAGAGTTACAACTCTTTGCGATGATCCTAAAGAAGCCAGTGAACAGATTCTCACTTCATCCGAAAAAGAGAGGTTTTTTTGTGATAACAAGAAGTTTCTCGAACGGATAGGTGCGTACATTTCACCCTTGGAGCCCGTTGACATTGCATCAAAACTCATTACAAAAAGGATCTTCGACTCTTCTGTGATCATCGAAGATATCTATTATGCCAGGCTGCCTATTACCGGATGCCTTCTGCCCGAACTGCTGAAGTCATTAGGTTTTTTGAAAGCTGCCAAAGTCTCATATACTCTATCAAATATTACATTTCCCTCATCGTTCGAACCGGTTTTTATCGATTCGAAAATAAGAAGAGTCTCTTTCGGAGAAAGTGAACGTGTAATAATTTTTGCAGACCCATCACTTCCTGAAAGATGCTTTTTGGAACTTCAAAAAATTAAATGGACCGAGTGTAAGCTCTTCATTCCAACACAAATTAAGTTCCAATGTGATATAAAAATACCGATGATTGGGTATAGATCAGAACAAGAACTTTTTCAAAAGCTTTCCCATGTTCGAAAAAAGCGTGGGTTCATTGTAATCGTAGGCCAAAAAAGCAACAAATTTTTCGATAATTTTTGCAGTTGTGAAACTGATGCACATCCATTAACCACAAAAGGACTATTTTAAATGAGCAGTACATCCGAACCTTCGTCGTCGGACTTACAGGACTTTTTCGGTAACTACTGGGACCTTTTTGCAGGTTCTATTTTAGGAATTCTTGCTTTTCTTCTTCATATCAACGGCTTTACCTATCTTGCCGTCCTGTGTGCCGGACTGGGGATTGCGGCTTTCTCTTTCACAGTCTCAGAGATTGCAGAGATTCTTGCTGAACGGCTTCAGGAACCTTACTCCAGTTTTGTCCTAACCTTCAGTGCCGTCGCAGTTGAAATTCTGCTTCTGTTTATGATACTGTTGGAAAGCACCCATGGTGCACATGCGCTTGAGACGGTAAAAAGCGGTATCATTTCCGCTGTTATCGTAGATATGAACGTACTTCTCGGAATCGCCGTCTTCGTAGGCGGTCTTCGCTTCAAAGAACAGGAGCACAACGAAGACACTTCGAGTACATATACGACCATTTTGCTGGTAGCTTCCGTAGCGCTGCTCGTACCAAGTGTTCTGGCTTACTCCCAGGGCGGAGAACAGAACCTGATGAATGCAAGCTATATCATAGCTTTTCTGCTTGCTCTGTATTATATGAGTATTTTTATTTTTCAGACAAAAACCCATATCCATTTCTTCAAAGCTACAGCAAGAAGTCGAATCTTCAGACTCAGAAGAAAACGCGCGAAAAGAGATGAAGAAGAGGAAGAGGAGGATTATCTCTTTGAAAAACTTCCTATTTCAGCCAACCTCATAATCATTTTCTTTCTGATATTTCTTATCGGAATAATTGCGGAAATTTTTGCAAATGACGGCATGCTGATCGCTAACGAATTTGATATTTCTCCCGCTCTCGCCGGTCTGGTCATAGCCATCATAAGTGTTTCACCGGAACTTTTCACTGCTGTAAAAGCTGCAAAGGCGGATCAGATCCAGCGAGTGGTCAACATAGCGATGGGAGCTTCTACGGTTTCAATACTTTTGACCGTCCCGATACTGATGCTGCTCTCACCGTTTGCAGACGTAAAGCTGACACTCGATTTCAATTCGCTTCAAGTCGGGGCATTGGTATTGACCGTTATTCTGGCCTGGAAGACAACGGACAACGGCGAAACCAATTATGTCGAAGGGATTTCGCACCTTATGTTCTTTTTGGCTTTTGCAGTGATTGCTGCGTTCTATCATTAAGATCGAGAAACGTTTCGAAGGCAAAGCCTCCGAAACTACGCTGGCCGCTGTGGCACTGAAGCTTGCCCTCGCGGGCAGACGGGCGACGCCCGGAAGATCGAGAAGCCTCTTGTAGCAAAAGTTTTATCGATTACTGTGCTTCGAGTCGCTATAATCTACTTCCTATTTTCCGCACCAAAACTTTCAGTCTATCGGTTGGTGCGGCAACAATTAAAAACTATACGACAAAAGGCCTTCTTCTATGAAACGAAGAGATTTTCTGAAAGCTTCGGCAGCCGTTGCCGCTACGGCGACTTTTACAGGTTGCACGCGTGAACAGATAGAGGGGAAAAAGAGTCTCAATATAAACCGACGCCGAAAAGTCAAGCTGAAAATCGCAACCAGCTGGCCCGCCCACTTTCCCATCATGGGAACCGGCATAGAGAGTTTTGCGAAAAAGGTTTACGAAATGAGCGGTGGCTCTCTGAAGGTAAAGATCTATCCCAAAAATATCCTTGTACCTGCTCTGGCGGTCTTCGATGCGACAAGCAGCGGCCAGATAGACGGTTTTCACTCTGGCCCATACTACTGGAAAGGCAAAAACCCGGCCTTCGCACTCTTCAGCGGTGCACCGCTGAGAATGGTTGCAGACGAACTATCCTGCTGGATGAACTACGGGGGTGGCTACGAACTTTGGCGCGAGCTATACGCCCGATACATCTCTACCCTTTCATCGGAGGAAATACGGGTGTACAGATGGGCGGATGGTTCAGAAAACCGATCGATTCGCTCGAAGATCTAAAAGGGCTTAAAATGCGTATTCCCGGACTTGGCGGTGAAGTGATGGCGAAACTCGGTGTAAATCCGGTATTGCTACCCGCCGGAGAGATCTATACGGCCCTTGAACGTGGCACTATAGATGCCACCGAGTGGGTGGGGCCCGCTCTGGATATCAGGATGGGATTTTACAAAGTCGCGAAATATTATTATACAGGGTGGCATGAACCCGGTTCCATTTTGGAGCTGACTTTCAACAAAAGCCGTTTCGACAAATTAAGCGAAGAGCACAAAGCGATCATTCAATACGCTTCGGAAGCCATGACATCGGAGATGTACCACGAATTTATACATGAAAACGCAATCGCTTTGAAAAAACTGAAATCATTAAACGTACAAATAAAAGACTTCCCTCCTCAAATAATCAAAGCCGCAAAAAAAGCGTTTTTGGAAGTAGCAAAAGAGCAGAGCACATCGAGTGCAGATTTTGAAAAGGTATTCGACTCCATGGAACGTTACTATTCACTTGTGAAACCATGGACAGAAATCAGTGAAAGCCGTTTCTACTCGATCAGATAATGAAAATGTTTGCAATGGCTTTTGATCTACTATTGTCATCGGTATTATTTTTTCGGCAAAACTGTCGATTTATTTGACAATACTGGACCATAACCAGACAAGAAATATTTCAAGGAATATATATGAACAGATCTGTAAGTATCCTGATTGCATCGGTTCTGACAATTTCCGTAACCGCGGCAGGAGATATAGGCAAAGAAGAGCTCGCTTCAACCTCAAGACTTAAAAATACAATGAGAAAATTTGCGACAGGACTCGATCAGATTCAAAAAGGGATTATTTACAATAATCGCGACAGGATAGAGATGGGAGTGAGGGTAATGCGCCAGGCAAAGAAAAACTTTCTCAAAAGACATGGAGAAATTTTGAAAAAACAGATGCCGGACAATCCTCAACTTGCATACTCGTTGGCAAAAAAGAGTGCCGAACAGATTAAAAAATATGTAAAGATGATGAACTCACAGATTCATAACACTGACGATTTTAGTAAAATTGCAACCGCATATTCGGGAGTATTCGATCAGTGCGTAAAATGCCATCAGAAATTAAGGAAAAATTACCTGAAAGCCCAACCGTAACTATCTGCAAACATATCTTGCCGGATCTTCGATACCGGCTTTTTCGAATCCTTTAAGACGCAGACGGCAACTGTCGCAAACACCGCAGGCCTCCTCCTCTTGAGAGTAACAGCTCCATGTCAGTTCGAGAGGAACACCATATTCTACCGCTTTTTTTACAATATCCTCTTTTTTAAGATGTATAAGAGGAGCATGAATGCGTATATCTGTATCCTCTTTGGTTCCAAGCTTTATTGCCTTTTGCATAGCCTCTATAAACTCCTCCCTGCAGTCCGGGTATCCGCTGCTGTCCTCTTCAACCACACCTATAAAAATAGCCTCCGCTCCCTCTTTTTCAGCTACTGCTGCTGCAATGGATAGAAAAATACCGTTTCTAAACGGAACGTAAGTAACAGGAATCCCCGGTTCGATACCCCCTGTTGGTACTTCGATGCTGCTGTCAGTAAGAGCCGATGCCCCTATCTGAGCGAAAAACGGCAGATCTATGACATAGCGCCCGCCAACGCCAAGAGCATCACATACAGCCTCAAAAGCTTTCCTCTCCCTGCTTTGGGTACGCTGCCCATAATCAAAATGCAGAGCTATTATCTCATACCCTCTCGATTTTGCAATGTACGCCGCAGTGGAAGAGTCCATACCGCCGCTTAAAATAACTACTGCTTTTTTCAAATCCGCCTCTTTAATAAATTGAATATTGGAATTTTATCCAATTGTGATTGAATCTTTTATCATCCATAGGGGTCAGACGTTGAATATCTACTCTCGCTTATTGATCTCTTATCTACCTTTGAGTATCTTTGAAATCAAAGAGCGTGACACACTCAGATATGATGCAATTTTTGCTTGTGTATATCCATCATTAAAAGCATTGTATATAGCCGTGTTTCGTTCACCATTTTGAAAGTGTTCGTCTAAGCTTTTACTATAGGCTATTTTTTGTATTCCATCTTTCGATACAATTTTCTGTTTTTGTATCTCTTTTAGCTGGCTTAGTGCTTCCTCATCCAATTTCACGCCTACTATATCTTGTATGTTTTCATGGTTAAGCTCTTTTATAAGCTTGGACTCTTTAGTGCAAGATATAGGCTTTTGTCTCTTTGCTATCACAGCACCCAATGTATATGGGTATTCTCCTATATTTTGCGTGATTCCTGCTTCAAGAGGATTTTGTTCTATATATCGTATTAGTGTGTAATAGTAGTTTTCATTCGTAATATAGCGTGAGTAAAATCTTCCTTGCCATAAGTGTCCTGAACGTTTCTGTTTTCTGTTCGCATAGATTGCATAGTTGGAGTTGATATACTTCATAAACAATGATAGATTATCCATTTTTGTCTCTATAAGCAAATGGAAGTGATTGCTCATTAGACAATAATCATGCAATACAACTTTATAGTCTTTACAAGCTTTGCAGACTATTTTTAAAAAAGTTTCATAATCACTATCGTCAACAAAAATATCAGAACGGTTTACCCCTCTGTTCATCACATGATGAAAACCTGCAAGGTCAATACGTGATTTTCGAGGCATCTCTTCCTCTTTTTTACCGCATTATAGCATGTATTGGTTGATTTTCAACGCCTGACCCCTTTGGAGGGACTTTTTATCAAAATTAGGATAAAATCGCGCCTATGATTGAGATAACGAATGAAACAGACTACAGGCCGAACGAGAACCTTCTTGAAACTATCGCCGCAGAGCTGACAGATCGTGACATCGAATTGATTTTGACCGACAATTCGACTATACGTGAAATGAACAGACAGACCCGTGGTATAGATGCGCCCACCGATGTACTCAGTTTTCCGCTCGAAAAAGTGCCGTTTGCACCGCTCGGTGAGATTGTTATAAGCGTAGAGTACGCAAAGGAAAAAGCGAGCCAGTACAAAAACTCTCTGGATGATGAGATAACACTGCTTTTTATCCACGGTCTTTTACATCTTCTGGGTTACGATCATGAGAGTGATGAAGGTGAGATGAGGAAGAAAGAGGAGGAGTTGATTCTGCACTTCGGTCTTCCGGAGAGTCTTATAGTAAGAAGCGTAAAGAAGGGATAATGGATTTTATTGTTTTTATAATCAGCATGGGCACACTCATATGGGGTGCCGAATTTATAATAAAAGAGTCCGAGAGAATAGCTCTTCACTACAATATAAGCGAGTTTATAATCGGTGCTACGCTCATAGCTCTTGGAACCAGTCTACCGGAGATGGCCGCAAGTATAGCGGCGAGCGCAAAAGGGCAGAGCGATATGGCCATAGCCAATGTAATTGGTTCAAATATCATGAATATCTCACTGGTTCTTGGTTCTGTTTTTTTAATAGCAAAAAAAATCGCACCGAAAAGAGATCTCTTTTTCAAAGACAGCGCATGGCTTCTTTTTCCCGCTATCATATTCCCTCTTATGATTCTTGACGGCTCTCTTTCTAGAATCGACGGTTTTTTGCTTTTTGCCATGATGGGAGCATATGTGCTCTTTCTTGTGCAGTCGCATAACGAAGAAGAGATTGCACAGATAGATGAGGAGTTGAAAAAAGAGCCGTTCAACTGGCCAAAAACGGTCGGCCTGCTGCTCGTTGGTTTCTCTTTCGTAGTAATCGGCGCGGACTATGCTATAGAGAGTGCCGCAAGTATAGCCAAAAGTTTCGGCATCAGCGAATGGATCATCGGTCTGTTGCTGATAGCTTTTGGAACCAGTCTTCCTGAACTTGTCGTCAGCATAAAGGCGGCCCGCAAGGGAAAGGCGGATATGAGTATCGGAAACATTATTGGTTCAAATATGGCAAACACATCTGTCGTTTTAGGATCTGCCGCTATGACAAAACCACTGGCTACCGACCTGAGTACAAGCTCCTTCGATATATTCCTCATGATGGGCATCACTATAATGCTCGTATTCATAACGGCCAACAAGCTTTATACAAAGGCATCCGGAGTGATGCTTCTCATTGTATTGGCAATATTTCTACAAAATGCGTTCTACGGATGATTTTTTTTCAGACTCCATATTCATATTTTTATATATACCCATTATCGACCAGCCAGTTGTAAATCTCTTTGGCTATCGGGCCGGCTGCCGATCCTCCGTGGCCGCCATGCTCTACAAGAATTGTAACAATATATTTCGGATTTTTGTAAGGAGCGTACGTTGTAAGCCATGCATGCGAACGATGATAGTACGCTAATTCAGCTTCTTTCATCCTCTTTTTCTCCTCCTGCGGAATTCCGATTACCTGAGCCGTTCCCGTCTTGCCGGCAACTTTGACTTTGGTACCTTTAAGAGCCTTGTATGCTGTACCTTTCGGATTGTTGCACACCTCGTACATGGCTCTTTGTATAAGAGGAAGCACACGTTTCTCACGCAGCGTCAAAACATCTTCGATTTTGGGCTCTACTCTCTTTTCACTGAGAGATTCGGCAATGTAAGGCGTTGGAAGTCTTCCTGTAGCTATCAATGCGGTAAATCGCGCTATCTGCATGGGAGTGACGAGAAGATACCCCTGGCCTATAGAAGCGTTAAGAGTCTCTCCCATGTACCAAGGTTGACCATATTTGCTCATCTTCCATGTTTTGTCCGGAACGGCACCGATAAACTCATTGGGAAGATCTATTCCCGATTTTTCTCCAAGACCCATTTTTCTGAGCTCCTGTGCCAGTTTGTCGATACCTGCAAGAAGGCTTCCTTTATAAAAATAGACATCGCAGCTTTCTCTGACGGCTTTTATCATATCGGTCTCTCCATGCCCTTCGCTTTTCCAGCACCTGAAACGGTGTTTCCCCAATTCTATAGAGCCGGTGCAGCCGAACTTTGTATATGGAGAAACTTTTTTCGAATCTATGAAAGCCAAAGCGACACCGGGTTTGATTACAGACCCTGGTGGATATAGTCCATGAATAAGCTTGTTCGTAAAGGGGTGTTGAAGATCTTCTATAAGTCTTCTCCACTCTTTCCTGCTGATTCCGCTGACGAATTCGTTGGGGTTGAAGGCCGGATAGCTGCCGGCACTCAACACGGCACCATCTTTGCGCATAACGATAACAGTCCCGGCTTTGTGCTGTTTTCTAAAAAGATCGTAAATAAAAGCCTGCAAACGCATATCTATATTGAGTTTCAAAATCCTGTCCTCTTTGGGAGGAACAGTCTCTATCACTCCAATCTGCTTGTTGAATGCACTGACTTTGACTTTTCGGTAGCCGGGTTCGCCTTCCAGAAATCTGTTGTAATATTTCTCCAACCCGCTCTTGCCGGTAGTCATGGTAAGTTTTACCACTTCGTCATCCGCCATATCTTTTTCGTTAGCCTTCCCTACAAACCCAACGATATGTGCTGTCATTGCACCATATGGATAGTACCGCTTGGTAGTGGGACGTATATGTATATGCTCTTTTCTGGATAGTGCAGTGTAGTGCACAAGTACTTTTTCGTAAGGTATAAATCTTATTACGACAATAGGATCATGACGATAGGGTGAATCGAGGCGCCTATACCTTCTTTCGAGTCTGGTCAAATTCTGGTCCGGAAAACGGCTCTTGATTTCACCGAGTGCACGTTTGAGAAGGTGCGACCTCTTCTTTGTGCTCAAGTGTGCATCTATCAAAATTTTGAAACCAATCCTGTTTATGGCGATAGGCTCTTCGAAGCGGTCCAGAATTTCACCCCGAACAGGAAGAATCCACTCTTTTCTTATTATATTTTGTTTTGCGAGAGTTTCGTAGTATGTATTAGATTTGACCGTCAGCTGATAAACCCTTACCAGCAGAACAATCCACACCAAAATAAAAAATACGATTACTATCCTGACTTTCAAAACAGAACTACCCCCAGGATATCCGCTACCAAATAATAGAGTAGAACAGAACCGATATCCAGCAGTTTCTCATTCATTAAAGTTCCGTAGCCATAAAGAAAGATAAAATATAAAAGATCGAAAACGATCGCGCCGACCACTTTTATCATAGAGTGCATATGAAGCGTCTGGCTGATTTTGGTATCGAAAAGGACATACGTGACGATCATAACACTCCATATACCATAAAGCGGCAGTCCCCATACCGATTCGAAAATAACGGTGTATATCATCCACACAACTATCCTGGAAAGGTTGCGTGACCTGACAGCACCTCTCCACTGGATATAGACAAAGCCGAGCAGAGGAGGCAAAAAAGGATATAGAGCCTCCATCGTCGGATAGATCAGAATCGAAAGAAAAAGAAAAAAGTGCGTCAGAGTCTTTTTATCAAAGATACTTCGTTGCACACCGGAAAATGTTTGCATTTGATACAGTCCGTCCAGATTTTGTGTTCGGGAATAGCCTCTTTTGGAATCTCGACGAAACCGAGACGTTGAAAAAAAGCTCCCATATATGTGAGCGCAAGTATCTCTTTTACCTGCAGTTTCCGCCCCTCTTCAACCGCTTTTTCGACAAGACCTCTGCCAATATTTTTATGACGGAATTCCTCTTTTACTATAAGGCTTCGGATCTCAGCAAGACGCATAGAGTGGATATGCAATGCCACATACCCTACTATCTCTGCGCTCTTTATATCTGTGGCTATCGTATATGATCTTATATTGGTGGCCAGTTCATCGTCACTTCGTGGAAGAATTATCCCCTCTTCCACCTCTTTTTTGACAATCTCTTGCATACGGGGTATATCTGTCAACACGGGCTTTGAGTATGTTACCGGCATTTTGCTCCACCTATCGCGATATCGAAGATAAGTGCTTCCAATTTCTCTATTCCACGTTTTTTTAGATTTGAAACAAGTATCGCACCCGGATGGGTTTTGATTATCCTGGCCATCTCCTTCTGGTTCAATTTGTCGGACTTGGTAAAAATTTCTATATAACACTGGTCAGGTCGCACAAAGTTAAGTATATATCTTTTTACCTCTTCATCTATCGGTTCATTGGGGTGTCTTGCATCGCGCAAATGGACAAAAAGTCGGATTGTTTTTCGCTTTTTAATGAATTCGTTGAGACTTTTTTGCCACTCATACTTGATACTTTTAGATACCTTCGCATACCCAAATCCCGGAAGGTCCACAAAATGAATCTGATATTTGTCGTTCGTACTATCATCCTTGTATGTAACCTCAAAATAGTTTATAAGTCTTGTTTTTCCCGGAGTAGATGAACTTTTGGCAAGGTTTTTCCTGTGTGTCAAAGAGTTCAGCAAAGAGCTTTTGCCTACATTGCTGCGCCCGAGAAATACAACTTCTCCCACTCCTTCGGCAGGAGCCTCTTCAATTTTACTGGCAGAAGTTATAAACTTTGCATCAACGATTCTTGCTGGCATTTGACTCTTCAACTTTGAAAATAAATTTTACCGGTCTCTTCTCGTCACCTTTTACTCTTGCTCGTCCGGTACTTTTTTCAACAACGACCTTCTCTCCGAATATCGTTCTCTCAAGCAAGGGTTCTTTTAAAACGACGTTGCCGTACAGCTCATATACCTCTTTTTTTGGCAAATATACAAGCCTGTCGGCCCTGCCTACATAATAGCGTCCATTTTGCATATATACGATAAAAGAGCTCTTCCCTACAGCCTCATACCGTATAGGTTTTCTGTTTTTATCGAAAAAGACAAGGACTTTTGAAGCGTTCAGTTCATCATTTCCTTTTTTCATATGGACATTACCGATGAACTCGGTAATCTTTTTCAACTGGTCCGCTTCGAAATGGTCGGCTGTTATTTCGACATTTTCTGCAGCGCCAATCGATATAAGCACAAAAAAAAGAGCCGTCAGTATCTTCTTCAACTATATATCCTCTGTTGCGATTTTTGCCTTTATTGAATCGGCCCTGATTTTACCACTTTTTTGATAATAAACCATACTTCTCCCTACAATAACACTTTTGCCATAATAGGCTGTAAATGGCCGACCCTGCGTGGTATATATCTTTTTCTTCAGATCGAAATAGAGTCTGTCAGTCTCAACATACCAGCCATCTTCACGCATCAATTTCACATCTTTGCTGAAATATATGCTCCTGTTTTGGGTATAAAGAGCTTCTTTGGCTTCTATAGACTCTATTCCGTGAGATGTCAACCGTCTGAAATATGGAGCTTTTATCTTCATTATCCGACCGAATTTTTCGGCTATTTCTCCCCGTCCGGTACTCTCCACACCATTTTTGGTTATTTCGAAACTTATGAAGTCTGCAAACATGATCTGTGGGATTCCTTTTTTATCAATCATGCTCACCTTGTGGGGCTTTAAAAAAAATATGGCTGCAAGAGTTATGAAAAAAAGGGCAAAAAGCAGATGTTTTATATCTAAAGCCACCTTGAACGATACTCCTCTTCCAGCCCCTCTTTCAAAATGAGAAGTTCTATCATTTCTCTTACAGCTGCATCCCCTCCCTTGCGACTCAAAACCGTATCCGCAATCTCGACAACATGATGTGTTGCATCTGCCGGCACGAAAGAGTGTCCACACGCTCTAAGCATTTTATAATCGTTTAGATCGTCTCCTATTACAGCCGTCTGCTCCATCGTTATACCGAGTTTTGCACATAGAGTTTCGAGAGTGGCCAGTTTGTCCACGACACCCTGATAATAGTATTGGATGCCAAGCTCTTTCGCTCGACGTTCAACAATTTTGGAAGTTCTTCCGGTAATGATCGCAGCGGTACGTCCCAACGCTATCCAGTTCGTTATGGCAAATCCGTCTTTGACATTGAAAGACTTTATCTCGTCCCCGTTTGCCGTATAGATAATTTTCCCATCTGTAAGGCATCCGTCCACATCAAGAACTATCAACTCTATCACAAAACACCTTTTGTACTCGGAATGCCGGCTCTGCTGTTTAGAGCGAGCGCCCTGCGGAGTGCCACCGCATATGCTTTAAAGGCCGCTTCGACGATATGGTGCCGATTCCTGCCGCGCAATAGAGTCAAATGTGCCGTTATCGAAGCGTTGAATGTCAATGCTCTGAAAAACTCTTCCACAAGCTCAACATCGAACCTTCCCACCTTACCGTCCATTTCTATCTCATATACAAGATAGGGGCGATTGCTCAGATCAATTGCACATGCGACTGCCGCTTCATCCATTACGATTACACTGTCACCAAAACGTTCTACCCCTTCAACAGGATATATCTCTTCGCTCAGCGCCTCACCCAGAACTATTCCGATATCCTCCACGGTATGGTGATAATCGACATGTATATCTCCTTTGCAAGAGATCTCAATATCGAAAAGGGAATGTTTGCCGAAACTTTCAAGCATATGGTCGAAAAATCCTATACCGGTATCGATATTGACTTTTCCGGTACCTTCGATATCAAGTTTCAATCCGATTTCGGTCTCTTTGGTCACTCTTTTCTTTTCTGTCATCTCGCTCATCCTCTTATAATAAATGCTCCTGGTATACCCCAGGCCTTGATAAAGTCTTTTGCCTCCGCTTCACTTTTGAAACCGGTCATCCATACCCTGTACAACGGAGCTCCTTCTACGATAAACTTCCTGATCCGGGTACGATATCTGCCTTCGAAGTTATCATACCTCTTTTTATAGATCCTTGCACCTTCTATACGCCTGAAAGATCCGACTTGCACACCAAAGCCCGAGAGAACAACCTCCTGCCTGATCGAAGCTCCTTTTTTTGCAGCCATGGATGCTATGAGAGAATCAAATCCCAATACCTGAAGAGTGACCGGTGCAGTTCCGGTTTTATCTATCCCTATTCTTCTGCCGGCGGCATATGAGAGATCGATTATCCTACCGCTGACGAAAGGACCCCTGTCGTTTATGCGTACTACGACCGATCGGCCGTCTCTTTTGTTTGTAACGCGCACCATCGTATTCATTGGCAGAGTCTTGTGTGCGGCCGTCATGGCATACATGTTGTATCTTTCGCCATTGGATGTTTTCCCTCCATGGAAATTCGGTCCATACCAGCTGGCGATGCCTTCTTGCCTCCATCCAACCGACACGACCGTAGGAAAGTAGCGCTTACCATTTATCGTGTATGGTCTCAACGTCGCTCGGTGTATCGCTTTGGAAGAGCGCGGCTTGGATGTCGCTGGTTCAAAATATTGGGGGTTTGGCCCTTTACTGCACCCTGTAAATATCAGAAACGATATTGTCGTGATAAAAAAAGCTCTGTCAATTCGGAATGACAATCTTATCCCCTATATGGATAATATTGCCCTTAAGATCGTTACGGGCTTTGAGTGTGGCGACTTTTATACCGAAAAGTTTTGCGATTTTGTAGATCGAATCCCCTTTTTTGACCCTATAGTGTCTGATACTTCCTCTTGGAACCGGTATGATAAGCTCCTGTTTCGGAAAAATTGTGGCCCTTTTCATATTGTTGAAGCTTAGAATCATCTTGTAACTGATACCGTATCTGTGAGCGATCCTGCTCAGATTCTCTCCTCTCTTCACTTTGTGCACAAGAAACATATTTTTCTGTCTGCCCGGCCGGTAAGACTCTTTGAAGAGAGTCAATCTATCGTAGGGAATATTGATTTCAACACTCTCCAGCGGCGGCGTGAACCCGTAGTTGAACTGTGGGTTCAACTTTATAAGATCTTCGCTTCTCATATCGATTTTCGAAGCAATATGTTCGAGTGTCTCTCCTCCGCTGACTTTCACGCGAACAAGACTGTTTCCTTCGCTTAGATTAAAAGAGTGGGTACTTATATCTGCAAAAAGCATGCTTGCATCGTTGGATACCAAAGCGAGTGAAAGTATTTTTCTAAGATAGTGCCTACTCTCTTTGGGCAGATATTTTCTCTTTTCATCCAGTAGCACATGCAGATTGTCGCTACCTGCTTTTTTTATGGCTCTCAGTACCCGGCCTTCACCGCAATTGTATGCCAATGCGGCCAGGTACCATTTTCCAAAAAGTTTATGAAGCCGTTTCAAATAGGCGATGGCAGCCTCGGTAGAACGAATCGGATCACGTCGTTCGTCAATGTAACGATCGATTTTGAGTCCATACCTTTTTGCCGTTTCCGGCATGAATTGCCATAGTCCGGAAGCTTTGGCATGGGAGAGGGCGCGGGCATCGAAGTACGATTCAGCCATAGCCATATAGAGAAAAACCGGAGGAATTGAGCTGTCGTGGATCATCTTTCTTAATGTCGGAATATACAGATCACCGCGCTCCAGCATCCGCATATAGTGATCTCTCTTGACAGTGGAGAGATCATTTTTCAATTGCATAAATATAGGGTCGCCAAGAAACGATGGCTCTATATCCAGTGTCTGCAGGACCTTGATATCGTCACCGTACTGAGGCTCGACAAACAGTGAGGCATGCAGGAACGTTCCTGCCGTCATAAACAGAAACAACAGATATTTCACACTCTCTCCCAAAAATGAGTATTGTTGACGACTTGTCACATACAGAGTCTGGACCTATCCAAGCCATCTTGCTTCGATGCCTGAACTATTCGTTGCACAGCACGACAAATTTTCGCCCGATACGCCTTTGGCATATTCCCAATCCGACACTTTTTCATAAGAAAGAAAGCCGTTTGCCATACTAAAATCGTCATAAGTATACCATTTACAAGGTAGCAAACTCTTTAAACAACCTTTTGGCGTTTTCTGTAGTCAAATCGGCAACATCATCATAGGTCATAGAGAGAATATCGGCCAACTTTTCTACAATATAGACCGAAAAACCCGGCTCGTTGCGCTTTCCCCTGAAAGGGTGAGGTGTCAGATAGGGTGAGTCTGTCTCCACCACTAAGCGGTCTTTTGGGATTTTCAAAATGACATGAGGCAGCTTCCTGGCATTTTTAAATGTAACGACTCCTCCGATTCCGTAGTAAAAACCGTGTTCTGCAAGCTTTAAAAGCTGTTCATCCGCATTGTAACAATGAAGCACTCCTCCAACTTCAGAGCCTCCATGGTCCATTATGACCTGCATGGAGTCGCTGCCGGCATCTCTTATATGGATTATCAGAGGTTTTTTTACCTTTTTTGCCATCTCTATCTGCAAAGAAAAGATATGTTTTTGTCTGGCCACAATCTCGTGTGCCTCCTTTTCATCCTCAGGGAGTCTGTAATAGTCAAGACCACATTCACCAATGGCGATACACCTGGGATCGTTTATGAACTCATACAAAAGCCTCTCGTCATACTTTTGCATGTCGTAGGGGTGCACTCCAGCTGCAAAGAAAACTTCTGGATATCTATACGAGATTTCACGGGCCTTACAGAGTGTCTCCGGATCTGCGCCCGGAATCAAAAAAGCCCCTACTCCACTTTTCCTGGCCCGTTCGACAACCTCATCGAGATCCTCTTCAAATCGCGGATCGTCGAGATGGCAGTGTGTATCTATTATCATACCTATGTACTCTCCGGATCTAATTTTGCGATGATTGTACCCAATGAAGAGTCATGCAAACTTCAAAGTCCGAACCATAACCGCACTTCATGAGGAAAACTCCTTTAAAATTCTATCCGCCAGCAAAGAGGCTTCGGACATACCCTTTTCACCGGCTATCATCCGTGATATTTCATCGACTCTCTCATTTTTCCGCAATATTCTCGCAACACTGCCGCCACCCTTTCTGGTTACAAGAATATGTTGCGTAGCGGCAGCGCTCAGGTGCGGTTGATGCGATATGGCGATAATCTGGTAATTTTTCGAAAGGGCTTTTAGAAGTTTCGCAATAGCTATGGATTCGTCACCGCTGACATTGGCATCTATCTCATCTATAAGCAATACTCCCTCTCCTCCTGCAAGTTCACTTTTACAAAGCAGTATAGCAAGACCTATACGATTGAACTCTCCGCCGCTAAGCGTCTCTATCGTGGAGCCCTGCAGATCTATCTTTACCTGGTCAATTCCGGAAGCATCGAGAGGTTTTTGTAAAACTTCCACTCTTATCGGCGGCATACGCAAATCTTCAAGATATCCGTTTATGAAGCGCTCCACTTTTTTCGAAGCATCCTCTCTTCTGCTGCTGATGCTTTCCGCCTCTTGTTTCAAGGCAAGAAACATCTTCTCAACTTCGGTTTCGAGCTCTTCGAGTTCATGGTCGATATTTCTGTAATATTCAAGCTCCTTCATTTTTTCGTCTCTATAAACAAGCGTCTCTTCGATGGAACCGTACCTGCGTTTCAAAGAGGCCAGCGCCTCAATACGATCCAAAATACGTTCCACATCGGTATCTTCCAGCTCTTCAAGCATATCTTTGGCTTTTTCAAATTGACTACGAAGCATGTTCATAGCTTCATCGAAAAGAGCGGAGTCGGCATCTATAAGCCCCAAAGCATCATGCACGTCGTGTTCGATTTCGAAAATCCGCGATGCCGCGGCTATAGCTTCCGAAATCTTCTCTTTTTTCGAAAGTTTGCGTTTGATACTCATCAACTCTTCATCCTCTTTGGGCCGCGGATCTATCTCATCGATCTTGGAGATCTCGAACTCGGCGAATTCGATAAGCTCTCTGATGCGTTTTTCATCCAGACGCATTGTCTCAAGCCTATGACTCTTTAAGCGGTACTTTTTATACAGCTTTGCAAACCTCTCTTTGCGTATGCCAAATTCCGGATCGGAATAAAGAGCCATAGCATCGACCAGTTCAAGCAGAAGCTCGGATGAGAGTTCGCGGTTGTTACGCTGGGATATATGTCCCACAAGCGGTTTCATCATCTCTTTGAGACGCTTTTTGGAAATCGTAAGATCATTCAGAAAATATCTTGTCTTATCCTTTCTGACAGCCCGAAGAGTTATATCGGGCTCGTCACTTTCGTAACTCTCGAGTTTCAGCATAGAGCTTTTTCGAAGAAGAATCTCGGACCGTTCGGCCTTTACCTCGCCAAGACCGAAGAGTGAGAGCAAAGATCCCATAAAAACGGACTTTCCTGCTCCACTGGGTCCCGTGACAGCTATAAGACCTGGAGCGAACTCCAGATCCAGATTCTCGAAACCGACCAGATTTTTTGCATAAAAGCGTTCTATCATCGCCCCTGTCCCCATGAAAGTTTTTCCCGAAGTACGTCGAAATAGTTCCGCTCTACACGGTGTATCAGTCTGGCACCTATTGGCGCCTTTCTTATAACGAGCATATCATCCGGTCCAAACTCGTACTGCTCCTGCCCATCGATAATGACGAGCGACTCTTTTTCAGGAGTTTTTATCTCTATTTCGAAATCTGCCGGAATCACAAGAGGTCGCTGGGTCAAAGAGTGCGGACATATCGGTGTCATTATAAACGCATCGGTCAAAGGAAATGTGACCGGCCCGCCGGCTGCGAGATTGTAGGCGGTAGAGCCAGTAGGTGTAGATACGATAAGACCGTCTCCATAATATGTATTGAACCATCTGTTGTCTATGTATGCGTCGACTTTGACCATTTTGGATATGGAAGGACGGCTTATTACAATATCATTGAAAGAGTGAAACAGCTTCTCCTCTTTTTTGTTTTTGCAGGACAGTACTCCTTCAATCATCATTCTCTCATCTATCCTGAATTCACCTGTAAAGAGTTTGTCGATAAAAGATTCGGTCTCTATCGGATTTATATCGGCCAAAAAACCTAGTGTGCCGGCATTTATCCCAAGAATCGGCTTATGGTAGCTGTAACTGCGTCTTGCAAGTGAAATCAGTGTTCCGTCTCCACCGATACAGACCAGAATGTCGCTGGCTTCGCACATGGCTGAAAACTCCTGCCCCAGCACCCCAATCATTCCGGCGCTTATGGAATCTATCATTACTTCCGAGCCATGTTTTTCAAAAGCCGCTTTTACCTGATAGAAAAGAGCTTTCAGCTCAGGTGTTGAGGGACGAAGAACAACACCTACACGTTTTATCTCCAGAGTGGTTCGCACTGTATGCCTTTGAATTTTTTGATAATTTGGTACGTGCTTTGTCATACAAAGCGTCTCATGTCTGAAGATTCTAACAAAAAATAAGTTTGGTTTTGATATAATCGCGCCACTATTGCTGCATCCGATATCGGCCGGGCATAGATTAATCAACAAGAGAGGTGAGACAACCGCCTCTGATACGGGAGATCCAACTTGCGAACACACTACTGTACCGATCTTGATCAAAACAGCGTTGGCGAAGAGGTCACGCTCGCTGGCTGGGTAAACAGTTACAGAGACCATGGTGGCGTTATTTTCATAGACCTGCGTGACAAAAGCGGACTTATTCAACTGGTGTGCGATCCGGCTGACAGCACCGATGCACACAAAACAGCTTCAACCGTAAGAGACGAATTTGTCCTCATAGCCAAAGGAAAGGTGCGTCTGCGCAAAGAGGGGTTGGAGAATCCACGTTTAAAGACGGGGAAAATAGAGGTCGTAGTCGATAGTCTGAGAGTGGAAAACAGAAGCGACCCGCTACCATTTACAATGGGTGACCCCAACGTCGGAGAAGATATCCGTCTCAAATATCGATATCTCGATCTGCGGCGCGAAGATATGTTCAAAACTTTCGAACTGCGTTCAAAAGCTGCAATAGCTGCACGAAATCTGCTTGACTCACTCGGCTTTTTGGAGGTTGAGACCCCGATCCTGACGAAATCCACACCTGAAGGAGCACGAGACTATCTCGTTCCGAGCAGAGTTCATAATGGCGAGTTCTATGCCCTTCCGCAATCTCCGCAACTTTTCAAACAGCTACTGATGATTGGAGGGTTTGACCGCTATTTTCAGATAGCCAAATGTTTCCGGGACGAAGATCTACGAGCCGATCGTCAACCGGAATTTACCCAGATAGATGTCGAGATGAGCTTCTGTACACAAGAAGATGTAATGGGGGTGGCGGAGGATCTGCTAAAAGCGGTTTTTTCTGCATGCGGACACGAAATAAAGACCCCTTTCAAACGCATAACCTATCGTGAATCGATGGAAAAGTACGGAAACGACCGCCCCGACCTGCGCTTCTCTCTTGAACTGAGTGATGTAATCGATCTTTTTGAAAACTGCGAGTCTCCTATTTTTGCACAAATCGCACAATACAAAAAACTCAATCGCATCAAAGCGCTGAAAGTACCGGGAGGCGACACTCTGTTTTCACGCAAAACCATAAAAGAGCTCGAAAGTTTTGTATCAAGATTCGGAGCAAAAGGTCTCGCCTACATTCAGGTAAAAGAGGAGGGGCTGAAAGGCCCGATACTGAAATTCCTCCCCGAAGATGCGGTTGAAACCATGAAGTCCAGACTCGACTTGCAGGTTGGAGATATTGTATTTTTCGGTGCTGGAGAGCGTAAGATCGTATGGGACTACATGGGTCGACTGCGTACCGAAGTGGCCAGACGTCTCGATCTGATAGACGACAATCGTTTCGAGTTTGTATGGGTGATCGATTTTCCCATGTTTGAGCTTGAAGAGGGAGAGCTTCATCTGAAGGCTCTGCACCATCCGTTCACCATGCCGAAAAATATAGACGAAGATGATCTCGAAGCGATCGACTCTATGGCATACGACGTCGTTTTAAACGGCATAGAACTCGGTGGAGGGAGTATCCGTATTCATAAATTGGATATTCAGCAAAAAGTGTTTAAAATGCTTGGCATCAGTGACGAAGAGGCCGAAGAGAAGTTCGGTTTTCTGCTTGATGCACTCAGATTCGGCGCACCTCCGCACGGAGGCTTCGCACTCGGTTTTGACAGGCTGATGATGCTTATAGACAAAAAAGAGAGTATCAGGGACGTTATAGCCTTTCCAAAAACGCAAAGCGCCACATGTCTGCTGACTCGGGCACCCGGTCCTGTGGAAGAAGAGCAACTAAAAGAGCTTGGAATACGTATCAGGAAGCAGCCTAAAACCGATGCGTCTAAGTGATGCCAGGCCCGGAGACATTGTCAGGATCAAGGGTTTCGAAAGAGACTGCGACCAGTTCAAGTGCAGACTCGATTCTTTGGGCATCAGAGTCGGAGATATCGTCGAAATAAAAAACAAAGCGTTTCTGGGACCCATCGAGATCAGAAACGAAGAGGTCGATATAGCATTGTGCCGCGGTCAGGCTGAAAAAATTATCGTAAAACCAATAAAACTCAGGAGAATTTCATGAAAAAACTCTTTCTCGTTATCGGAGCGCCTGGAAGTGGCAAAACCACAGACGCGGAACTTATAGCTGCCAACAATCCGGATACTGTCGCACACTACTCCACTGGTGATCTGCTTCGTGCCGAAGTGGCCAGCGCTTCCATGCTTGGTGCCGCAATCGAGAGGTATATAAGCAAAGGCAATCTCGTTCCTCTCGATATAGTACTCGATACGATCGTAAACGCTATCAAAAAGTGTGACAAGCCTGTCATTATCATAGATGGTTTCCCCCGCAGCGTAGAGCAGATGAAAGCTCTTGACGAAATTCTTGAAAAAGAGCCCGATATCAAACTGGAGTCGGTAATCGAAGTCAGAGTCAGCAAAGATGTGGCACGGGAGCGTGTACTTGGAAGAGCGCGCGGCGCAGACGACAATGAAGAGGTATTTGAAAACCGTATGAAGGTATACCTCGAACCGATCAATGAAATAAGGGAGTTTTACAAACAGAAAGGTTTACTGCATGTCATAGACGGTGAACGAAGTATCGAAGAGATCGTGGAGGAGATGGAAAACTTCATAAAAAGCAGACTCTGATGCACTTCTATCAGGTCATCATCGGATCGGAGATACTGAACCGACGAAGAGAGGATAGACATTTCGAGTTTCTATCCCGCGAACTTCTGAAGCGTGGAGAGAGACTCTATGCCGTCTTTATTGCAGGAGATGAGAGATCTCTTTTAGAAAACATATTTACGCTTGTAAAAAACGACTCGCATAGTATAATGTTCTGCTTTGGAGGGATAGGCTCCACACCAGACGATTTGACCAGAGAAGTTGCCGCGAAAATATTTACCGGCAAACCGCTTCATCTGCATGAAGAGGCCAAAAAACTGATAGTAAGACAATTTAAAGATGAAGCATATCCATATCGTATTCGGATGGCGGATCTACCGGAAGGGGCCGATTTGCTTTACAACCCGATAAACGAAGTTCCGGGTTTCAGCCTCGAAAGGCGGTACTTTTTCACTCCAGGCTTTCCGCAAATGGCGCATCCCATGGTACTGGATGTGCTCGACAGACTCTTTCTTGAAAAAAAACGGTTTTACCAAAAGACCTTCACTGCGCTTGCAAGCGAAAACGATCTTATAGAGATGATGCAAAAAATCCCCAAAGATATAGAGCTCTCTTCGCTTCCCGCTTTTTGTGGCGATAGACGAATTGCGGTAATCAGCCTCGTTTCAAAAAACCGAGAAAGTGTCGATAAATGGTACGAAGAGTTCAAATCGTTTATGCAAAATCGTAAGATTGAGTGGGTTGAGGGGGACAGGCACGATGACCCTGGCATATGCGACCATAAGAGTTGATCTTCCAACCGCGGAATCAAAAAAGGGGAGACGGGCGATACTTAATTCTCTAAAAGAGCGCCTATCGAAAATGAACTGCTCCGTTTTGGATATATCCGGAGAGTACCCCAAAGAGGCTCTCATCGCCATTGCTTTTTTAAGCACGGATGAACAGAGAGCGAAACAGAAGATAGAGAAGATAGAGAAGATGTTCGAACTAAGATTTCCTGAAATCGAGATGGAGATCTCTTATGAGCTGGCCTGAAAAAATTTACAAGCAAAGATCCGTCTGTAAAAATCTCGCTACCGCGTCTTCGTCATTGCTCCATGGCAGCACGGTATCTGCAAGCACCTTCAGCTCATCAATGGCATTGGCAACTGCTATTTTAGTGCCTGCCGCTTCGAAAAGCCCGATATCGTTATGGCTGTCTCCGAACACGGTTGTGTGAGCACGATCCACCTTTTCCATGGCTTCGAGCTTTTGCAAAGCGTGCGCTTTGTCTCCATCGGCATGAAGAACTGTCATAAACCAGCAGTCCATATAAGAATCTTTCGAACGTTTTATTTCAATGCTCTCTTCAAACCTCTTTTTAAGCTCCTCTTCAAGAGCAGCGGTCACATCCTCTCTTTCCATATATACGATTTTTAAATTTTTCTTCATTGCGCGCAGCGGTCCGGCATCCAGAACTCTTCTGTCATTGTGATAGGTGCGTAGAAGTTCATTCTGATAACGGTTTCTCTTTTGGGGGTAGACAAATCTCTCCACATTATCCTCATTCAGCCCAACGATCAGAGGATAAAAACCCGCTATTTTGAAACCAAACTCTATTATCTCGTCCCCTATTTCCCGATCGAGTGCGCTTATATCAATCAGTTCTCCATCTGGCGAAGCTATCATTACGCCATCCAACAGAATAAGAGGCTCACTCAGACAAAGTCCTTTTAACAGTTTTAAAACTCCTGTATAGCTGCGTGCAGTAGCGATAGAGAGTCTGGCACCTTTAAAGACGGCTTCATTCCATTTTCTGCGACTAAACTCACTGACTCTCAGATCTGTCCGCAAAAATGTTTTGTCCAAATCTGTCAAATAAAACTTTTCCATACTGCTGACTCTTCAAATCTGAAATCAACGGAATTGTAACATACTCCTGACTTGATTTGATTTTCAATCACATTGCGCTAAAATTCTGCATCAACTTCACAGGAGATTGGCTTATGGATATATCTAAAATAGGAAGCGGAGAGTGTCCGGAAAAGGTTCACGCACTTATAGAAATCCCATACGGATCAAATATCAAATACGAACTGGACAAAGAGAGCGGCGCACTTTTTGTCGACAGAGTCCTCTATTCGGCAATGTTCTATCCGGCAAACTACGGATTTGTGCCAAATACTCTCGCCGATGACGGAGACCCGATCGATATTCTTGTCCTGAACGAATATCCGGTGCAGGCGGGAAGTGTAATAAAATGTCGACTGATCGGGGTATTGATTATGGAAGATGAGGCCGGAATGGATGAAAAGCTGCTCGCGGTACCGGTTACAAAACTCGATCCTTACTACGAAAGCGTAAAAAGCTACGAGGATCTTCCAAAAGCTATGCTCGACAAAATCAGAAACTTCTTTGAAACGTATAAAATTCTCGAACCGAACAAATGGGTCAAAGTAAAAGATTTTCAAGGCAAAGATGAGGCTGAAAAGCTTCTTGAAGCGGCAATAAAAAATTATGGATAGATATCTGCTCTCTGCTGTATGGCACCCCTTTAAAGCTTGAAACTTGCCAAGTGGCAGAATCGGTTTGTCTTTACAGAAACGGGCTTTTTCAACCGGTACTCTTTTTACAGGTTGTTATGACGTATATAACTCTCCAGGCCGTTGGCGATCCCTTCAGCGAGAAGTTTCTGATAATTGGGATTAAAAAGCCTCTTTCCTTCGACTGGATGGGTTATATACCCTATCTCTATCAAAACTGCGGGCATCTGGGCACCTACAAGTACCCAAAAAGGCCCTTCTCTGACACCGTTGTCGACTACTCCTTTATACTTTCTCTTCAGTGAAGAGAGAATCTGTTTTTGAAGGTCGATAGCCAATTTGTTCGATTCAATAATCTTTTCGCGATTTATAACATTGAGATAGGTATCTTTGGTATACTTGTCAAGATCTCCGATATCCGCCCTGTTCTCAAGAGCGGCTACGCGTTTGGCTCTGCCGCTTCTTGCAGGAGAGAGAAAAAACGTTTCAAGACCTTTGTTTTTGAACCTCTTCCCCCTTTTAGGGGCCGCATTCGCATGGATCGAGAGAAAAAAATCGGCCTGCTTTCTGTTGGCAAAATGGGTTCTTTTTTTCAAAGGTATGAATCTGTCGCTGCTTCTGGTCAGATAGACTCGAAACCGTCTCTTTTCGAGTACTTTTTTCAATCGTTTCGCTACCGATAGCGTAACATCTTTCTCTTTTCTTTTTTTATATCCTACCGCCCCTGCATCTTTGCCGCCATGCCCCGGGTCTATAACGACCGTGAATCTCCCTTTTCTGTTTTTTTTGGATCCTGAAACAGGAAGCGATTTAACCAAAGAGACCTTTTTGCTGTAGGAACTTTTTTTAACTCTCTTGCCGGCTGCGGGAAGAGTGATGCTCAAGCTCTTTCCATCTGTTTGCACAATGGGCCTGTAGGGCCTGTGTGTCTCTATGACGACCCTGACCTTTTTCGGATTGAACTGGGCTATTCTGATCTCTTTGAAATCTCCCCCTTTGATGCGTTTTATAGAAAAGCGGGAGCGCACATTTTTAAAATCGAATACGTAAAGTATTTTTCCACGACGTTCCAGGATAAAATGTTTTACCGATTTTCTGCTTATTTGTCGTGAAAAAAGGAGATGGATTCTGCCATTTTTCACTTTAGCGTCAAGCAGTCTGTTTTTTCTATAACCGTACGAAGCTATGGCAGGCTTTTGTATGGATGCGGTGGTATTTTCAGTATGCTTCTTTTTCTTGCCTGCATATTTATCGCTTCCATATTTTTCGCCGGCGGTATCGGGCTGTATAGTCCTTAGAGCATTTTTGTAACGAGAAGGATCGAGACCTAAAACTCCCGATGCACGTATAAGACCCTTCAGGGCTTTGATCTGCAGTGTTACATTCTGATCCAGAAGAGCTTTCATATATAAAGACTGATAGTCGTGATATCCTCTCCATACAACCGATTTTGAGTTTGAAGAGATAGCTTTTGAAGCACTCCTAAGACGCATGGATGTATCGGATGCCACAAGAGTACCGGCAAAAACGAGTAGAAAAACAAAAAGAGTGATACGGCTTATGACTACTCTCCGTAGACCAGTTTATGCATCAGCTCTTTGACAGAGATCAGTTTGTCTATTCTATAACCGTTGGAACCTGTAAAAAAGAGCCCAAGCTCTTTGTTTCCCATATATGCATCGCTCAGTCTGTCAGCGATACAATATCCCACCTCTTTGGCTTCTACACCCCGCTTGCACGGCGCTACGCAGTTACTGATACATTTTATGGGAGGACTTTGTCTCTTTTGAACAAGATCGATGAGATTTGTCCTGATTCCACGTGCGGGATAGCCGACCGGTGATTTCAGAAGAACTATATCCTCCTCTTTCGCATTTATAAGAACCTCTTTGAAGTTGCTGTGCGCATCGCACTCATAGGTTCCTATAAAACGGGTTCCCATCTGTACGCCGCTTGCACCGAGTTGTATACACCGCTCTATATCTTTTTTATCCCATATGCCGCCTGCGGCAAAAACGGGAATACCTCCCCATGTGGCCGCTTCTTCCACAACCGGCCCTATAAGGTTTTCAAGGCGGTACTCCTCCATGAAACACTGCTCATAGGTAAATCCCTGATGCCCTCCGCTCAACGGACCTTCCAGAATAACGGCGTCAGGTATTCTGTTGTAACGCTTCTCCCAGCGTCTGCAAATGAGGCGCAGAGCTTTCGGCGAAGAGATAATGGGTACAAGAGCAACATCCGGATAATCGGCAGAAAACTCCGGCATATTGGTCGGCAGCCCCGCTCCGGTGATTATTATATCGGCACCCGCTTCGCATGAATCTTCGACAACACGCCCATAATCGTTAATCGCATATAACACATTACATGCAAGTGGTGCATCCGCACAGATTTTGCGCGCATTTTCAAATATCTTTATAAGAGCTTTTTTTGAGTAGAAATTTTCCACTTCAAAAGGTCTTTGCTCTACAAGCCTATCGACATATGCCTTGTTTTCATAATATCCGGTGCCAACACTGCTGACTACCCCGAGCCCGCCTTCAAGACTGACGTGCCCTGCCAGCTTGTCCCAACTTATACCTACACCCATTCCTCCCTGAATGATCGGATATCTCAGCGTATGTTTTCCTATTTTTACAGGTTTCAACTCCACTACTTCACCTTCACTCTCGCAAATTTCTTCTTTCCTACCTGAAGTATATACTCTCCCGCTTCCAATTGCAAGTCCTTGTCGCTTATCTTCTGTCTGTCTATTCTGATCGCCCCGGCATGTAAGTCACGCCTCGCCTGAGATGTTGAAGGTTCGAGCTTGGCATCCACAAGCGCTTTGGCTATCCATACCGGACCTTTCATTTCAAATTCTGGTATTTCAGTAGGCAGATCTCTGTTTTTGAAAACCTTGTTGAACTCTTTGCAAGAAGCCAGAGCGGAAGCTCTGTCATGAAATCGCTCAACAATCTCCTCCGCCAACATCTCTTTTACCCTTTTGGGATGCAGCCTGTTGGCCCGAACCTCTCTTTTCATTTCCGATATCTCTTTCAAAGAGCGGGAGCTGAGAAGCTCATAATAGCGCCACATCAATTCATCGCTGATACTCATTATTTTTGCGAACATCACATTGGGTTCTTCAGTGACACCGATAAAGTTGCCAAGCGATTTACTCATTTTCTGAACACCGTCGAGCCCTTCGAGAATGGGCATCATCAAAACAGCCTGCTCTTTTCCCATACCGTATGCGCGCTGCAGATGACGACCCATCAAGAGATTGAACTTCTGATCCGTCCCGCCTATCTCTATATCGCTTTTCAATACCACACTGTCATATCCTTGAAAAAGAGGATAGAAAAATTCATATAAAGAGATGTCCTGCCCACTCTTGAAGCGTTTTTCGAAATCGTCACGTTCAAGCATTCTGGCTACCGTTCTTTTGGAAGCGAGCTCTATCATTTCGTAACTGTTCAGTTTTCCGAGCCAGTCGCTATTGAACACCACAACAGTTTTTTCAGGATCGAGAATTTTAAAAACCTGCTCTTCATAACTTTTGGCGTTCTCTTTCACCTCCTCTTTCGTAAGCTTTTTTCTTGTCTGACTTTTGCCTGTCGGATCTCCTATCATTCCAGTGAAATCACCTATTAGAAACTGCACTATAGCCCCATATTTTTGAAATGCCGCAAGTTTTTGAAGCAATACGGTATGCCCCAGGTGCAGATCCGGTGCAGTAGGATCGAATCCGGCCTTTACATAGTAGGGTTCTCCGTTTTCATAATAGCGTCTTAGCAACGTCTCTATCTGTTCTTCGGTTATGATCTCTGCGGCGCCGCGTCTTATTTCATTCAATGCCTCTTTAATCATTCTTTTCCCTTCATCTATTATTTATACGCATCCGTCAGGCTTACAAGCTCTATCACTTTGAATTTTCTTTCCAGAAGCTCTTTCAGATGCGCCTGATCGTGATCTTTGCTTTCGAAAACCACTTCACACAGATTGCTCTGAGAGGTGCCGTCTCCGAGTTTTATCGAAATGATATTACATCCGATTTTAGCCAGATATGAGAGTATCTTGGCCAAAGCCCCTTTTTCGTCTTTTAGCGTAACGAGCAGACGGTAACGCTGCATTCTGCTTTCACTCCACTCGACAAACAGCATCGGCCTACCTTTTTCTATCAACACATAGGCCTTCTCGCAAAATTTGTGGTGCACGATCACTTTGTTTCCGGACTTGAAAGCGACTATCGGATCACCTCTTTTTGGATGACAGCAGTAATCGAACTCAACATCCGCCACACTTTCGGCAGAGAGTATTATAAAATTTTCGAAATTATACTGTTTCAGTTTGCGGAAAGAGCGTTTGAAGATTGTTGGCAAAATCCACTTCTGTCGTCTCTGCGCAACAAAACGGTTAACCATCTCTTTGTAAAAATTCTGATCGCGTGGAATACGATGCAGCTGATCTTCGAATGTCTGGCCCGATATCCAATCCTGCACCTCTTTGGACCCGATACCAAGTGTGGTGGAAAGAATGTTCAGCGCACTCATATGGTCGATCTCTTTTCGTTTCTTGTTGCATCTTGCCCGCATATTACTTTTGGCTCTGGAGGTTTTTACGGCATCTATCCACGTACAGTGGTAAATCGGCTCATCAGAGGTTATTATTCGCACCAGATCACCATTTTTAAGTTCGCTCAGCAAAGAGGCGGGTCGTTTGTTGATCAGTGCCGAAGTTGCCCGCTCTCCTACCTGTGTATGGACTGCATAGGCAAAATCCAAAACAGTCGCGCCGCGTGGAAGAGTTATCTGATCGCCTGCAGGTGTAAAGACGCTTATATCTTCACTGTACAGCTCGTTTTTCACAAGCTCGTAAAACTCTTCTATGGATTCGTTCTGATATTGCAGATTTTTCAGCCATTCGGTATTGACTACAGATTCGCCATGTTTATATTTCCAGTGCGCAGCTATACCGTACTCTGCGACATGGTGCATATCGAAAGTTCTTATCTGTGCCTCTATTATCGAAGTGTCATCAAAAACGGTGGTATGAAGAGTCTGATAACCATTCTCTTTGGGAAGTGCGACGTAATCTTTGAAACGGGCTATCAAGGGTCTGAAATGTAAATGCAAAGTTCCGAGTGAACGGTAGCAGTCGATAGGCTCATTGACAAGTATCCTGATAGCCAGCAGATCCAGAATTTCATCGATTGAAATACCCTTTCGCTGCATCTTCAGGTATATGGAATAGTGGTGTTTCACTCTTCCGAAGATTTCAAAGCTGCCAGCTTTGAATCCGTTATGCACCATAAGCATTTTCACTTTGGAGATGAAGTCATTCAGTTTTATCTGAAAATCCTGGCTGTGAGAGGTGATATAGTCGTTAATCTTCGAATACTCTTTTGGAAATAGATAGTTGAAACTGAGATCTTCAAGTTTGTTTTTAAGAGCTGCTATTCCAAGACGGTGTGCGATAGGTGCATATACGACAAGCGTCTCTTCTGCAATACGATTCTGTTTTGCCGGCGAAAGGGCGTCAAGTGTAAGCATATTGTGCAACCTGTCACACAGCTTTATAACCAGAACTCTTACATCTTCTATGGAGCATATCAGCATCTTCCTGAAACTCAAAGCGGATGTAACCAGCTTCTCGTTGGAGCTCGATGGAGCCAGTTCGCTGTCACGCAACTCCACAATTTTGGTAAGGCCTTCTACCAGATGTGCGATATCCTCTCCGAAACGCTCTTTTATATCCTCTATTCCAAAAGCCGTATCTTCCACAACGTCATGCAAAAGTGCCGCTATCGCCATAGTTTCGTCGGAACTGATAGAAGCCGTTATGACCGCTACCAGTATTGGATGTACGATATATGGTTCACCGCTTTTTCTCAACTGCCCTTCATGCGCTTTTTTTGCGAAAGCGAGCGCATCTGTAATCTTCTGGGAAGGAAGTATAGTCTCAAAAAGAAGTGTCTGCGCCTGAGATACACTCTGAATGGAACGGATTTTTTGCAGCAGTGGCTCTATTGATGGCTGCACATAAAGACCTTAGCTCTTTTCTCCCTCTCTTATTTCGAGACGACCTTCGGCTATTTCAACAATAGCGATATCCGAAAACTTATACTTCTTGATATCCATTTGTACCAGCGGTTCGGCTCCTGCCGCAAGCTCGTTCGCTCTTTTGGAAACCGCCGCTGAAAGAAGATATCTGTTGAAGTTGGCCTTTTCCAATGCTTTTGCCGCTTTTTTTTCAAGTCTCATCATTCTCTCCTGATAAATTTGTTATTTTACTATTGAACACTTTTCGTAGTCACCTTGAATAATCGCCAAAAGATTGCCCTTTTTGAACATGTCGCATACCAAAATGGGCAATCTGTTCTCTTTTGCAAGCGCAATTGACGTATCGTCCATTACTTTGATGTTGTCGGCAAGGGCCTCATCGTAACTGAGCTCCGGAAGTTTTTTTGCATCATGAAACCTGTTTGGATCTTTATCGTACACGCCGTCTACCTTGGTCGCCTTTATAATCATATCGGCACCGATTTCAATAGCACGCAAAGTAGCCGCAGTATCGGTCGTAAAAAAAGGATTTCCCGTTCCGGCGGCAAATATAACGATTCGTCCTTTTTCGAGATGTCTGATCGCACGCCTTACGATAAACGTCTCGCAGATCTCTTCCATCTTTATGGCGCTCTGCACTCTTACCCGCATCCCGAGATACTCCAGAGCCTCCTGCATGGCTACAGCGTTTATAACCGTCGCAAGCATCCCCATATAATCTCCGCTGGTACGTTTTATGATACCATCTTTGGCGGCTGTAACCCCTCTTATGATATTTCCTCCGCCAATAACCAC
>WFUN01000073.1 GCA_015484905.1 Hydrogenimonas sp.
AAAATATTTTGTAGAAAACGATCTGGTTTTAAACGATTTTAAAGGCAACAAGGCCGCTGTTTTGTTGGCGGCAGAAGATGTTACAGAGGAGTTTGAGAGAAAAAGGGAACTTTTCTATACGTTTTTGTTTATATTTACGGCTCCACTTATTTTTCTTTTTCTCATTTTGAATTACAGCTTCAATCTTTTTATAAAAAGGATATACAATCTGATATATAAAGACGATTTGACCAAACTTGGAAACAGAGTGGCCTTGAAAAGGGATCTAAACGAGGTGAAAAAAAGAGTCCTCGTACTTACAGATATCAATTCGTTCAAGACTGTAAACGAACTTTACGGAATAGAAGCTGGTAACGAAATACTCAGGCAGTTTGGTTCCGTTTTGATGGATTTTGCAAAAGATAGAGGTTTTTTTTGCTACAGGGTCTCATCAGATGAGTTTGTTCTTGTAAAAGAGTATGAAAAACTCGATCCGAGTCAGTGCAAATACTTTGTCAAAAATCTGCAGGATACCATAAAAAAACACCCATTCAAAATTCCTGAGACTGGAAGTGAAATAGAGATAGAGGTCACTGCCGGTATCGTTTATGGGAAAAAAGTATCGCTGGAAAAAGCGCTGATGGCGCTCGAGAAAGCGAGGGAGAAGAGAGAGGACTATCTTGTATACAGCAGCAGTATCGATACGAAAAAATATACCCAAAAAGTAATTTCGATGAAATATTACATTAAAAAAGCGCTGCAAAGTGACAATATCCTCGTATATTTTCAGCCTATTACAGACAAAAACGGCAATATTATAAAGTATGAAGCTCTTGTTAGAATGATAAAAGAGGAGAATGGTAAAGAGGAGGTGTTGTCGCCGTATGAGTTTTTGGAGCTTTCAAAAAAATTCAATCTCTATTTTGAAATATCAAAAAGAGTTCTGGACAAAAGCCTCGATACATTCAGGCATAGAAAAGAGAAGATTTCGATCAACCTCTCGCCCTCCGATATAATAGACATCAATATGCAACGCTATATAGTAGAAAAGCTCGAGTCTTATCCGAACTCAAAAAGGGTAGTATTTGAAATCACGGAAAGCGAGAGTATAAAAGATTTTGAACTCGTCAAAGAGTTTATTGAAAAGATACGTCACACAGGTGCACAGATTGCTATAGACGATTTTGGAAGCGGCTATTCCAACTATTTTCATATTCTTGAACTGAAGCCGGATTATCTAAAAATAGACGGATCATTGATAAAAGAGATACATAAAAACGAAGAGAGCAGGATAGTTGTGAAAACCATCGCCGTTTTTGCCAGGGAGCTTGGCGTTAAAACAGTCGCCGAATTCATATGCAGTGAAGAGATATTCCACGTTACCAAAAAATTCGGTATAGACGAGTTCCAGGGCTTTTATCTTGGAAAACCGGCTCCCGATCTGTTCTGATACGACAGACCGGGCAGTTTTATATATTTTACTTCTCTTTTTTGATAATTTGCTCGAACCATTTTATTGTCATCCGTACACCGGCACCGCTTGCGCCCGCAGGATTGTATCCCCACGCCTTCTCTACATATGCCGGCCCGGCTATATCCAGATGAAGCCATTTTTGTTTATACTCCTCTTGAATGAAGTGGTCCAGGAAAAGAGCTGCAGTTATAGCTCCTCCATATCTTGAGCTGCTGATATTGCAGACATCGGCTATTTCACTCTTTATGAGCTTTTTAAGATAGCGGTTGAACTTCAACGTTCCGGTTAGCTCTCCGGCATGGGCGGCCGCTTTTGAGATACTGTGTTTCAAAGCTCTGTTGTGACCCATTATTCCGATGGTGTATTCGCCAAGAGCGACTACACACGCACCTGTAAGCGTAGCGAAATCTATCAGGTAATCCGGCGCTACTTTCTCTTGTGCGTAGCAAAGAGAGTCGGCCAGAACGAGTCGGCCCTCCGCATCGGTATTGCGAATCTCTATGGTTTTACCGTTTTTGGCTCTCAATACATCATCCGGCTTGTAGGCATTCGAACCGATCATATTTTCTGTGGCACCTACGATTCCGTGCACCTCTATGGGCAGTTTTAGTTCGCTGACGGCTTTCATGATTCCAAAAACTGCGCAAGCCCCCGCTTTGTCCGACTTCATCGTAACCATAAATTCGGCAGGCTTCAGGCTAAGACCGCCACTGTCATAAGTCAGACCTTTGCCTACAAGCGCAATTTTGAATTTTGGATTTTGTGGTTTGTAGGCAAGGTGGATGAGGCGGGGAGGATGCTGGCTTGCCCGACTGACAGCCAAAAAGGCATTCATGTTTTCGCCTTCGAGTCCTTTTTCATCGAGAATTGTACACTCAAGACCGTTCTCTTCGGCCAAAGATACACCTTTGAGTGCCAATATTTCCGGCGTCATATCGTCCGGCGGCGTATTTACCAGATTTTTTGTATAGTTTGTCGCTGTCGCGACAATATTGGCGGTTTCGACATATTTTTTTACTTTTTCTATCTCAACTCTCTTTGCGTTGAAATCTATGGTTGAAATCGTTACTTTTTTTATCGGATGTTTTGCCTTTTCGGTTTTGTAAAGGTCAAAATCGTAATCTCCAAAAACCATCCCCTCCACCATCGCTTTTATGTTCTGAGGTGGGCACTTTCCAAGATAAAGTCCGGTTTTGACATGCTTTGCCGGCGTTTTGCGAATCGCCCTTATCGCCGCGGCAAAAGCGCTTCTTATGTCGTCGTGTTGAAGTGAATCGGAGGCTGTATAAAGACGCCTCTTTTCTGGCAGGAAAATGGTGGCGTCCTGTTCCGCTTTGAAGCCGGATAGTTCAAGCAACTCCTTGTCTTCGACCCAGTCGTGATCGAATTTTTTGTCTATGAGACATATTATCTCTATATCCGCTTCAATCTCGCCCGGTGCTTTTGGCGTTATTTCTATCTGCATGTCGTTCCTCCCTTTTTTTTATTATGTTTTCCTCGATACGTTTGAATGTATACATCGTACCCCAGAACAAAACTATGGCTATAGGTATGGCTATGTACCAGTGCTCTTTGCCATACTCTATAATCATAAGTATCTGCTTGCCGAAAATATAGGATAGAATGATCGTAATCGCGGCCCATATCTGGGCGCTGATGAAGTTTATAACAGCAAATTTTCTGGAATCGTAACGTGTAAGACCTATGCTCATGGGTATTACGGTTCTGAGTCCATATAGGTAGCGTTGTATGAATATTACCGGCCACCCGTACTTCTTCAAAAGCAGATGCGCGATTGCAAACTTCCTTCGATGTCTGTGAAGATAGTTGTGAATCAGTTTCTTGTTGTAACGTCCTATATAAAAGTATATCTGATCTCCGAAGAATCCCCCAAGTCCTGCTATAAATATGGCGGGAAACATATCCATATGACCTGTATGGATCATGGTTCCGGCCATAACCAGTCCAAGTTCACCCTCGAGTACGCTCCAGAAAAATAGGATGATATAGCCGTACTGCTGCAGAGCTTCGATGAGAAACTGTTCCATCACTTCTCTTTAATCAAAATGGAGCAACTCTTTTGCCTGGACCATATCTTTGTCTCCCCGGCCTGAGAGATTGACAATGATCAGCCTGTTTTTCACCTTTTCGGAATCCATCTTTTTCAGATACGCGATGGCATGTGAACTCTCGAATGCCGGAATGATACCCTCTTTTTGGCTTAGCCATACAAAAGCGTCAAGAGCTTCATCGTCTGTGACGTAATCATATTTTGCCGCTCCCATCTCTTTGAGATAGGCGTGTTCCGGTCCTATGCCGGGATAGTCGAGACCTGCAGAGATGGAGTGCGCCTCTTTGATCTGGCCATCTTCGTCCTGTAGCAGGTAGCTAAGCTGCCCATGCAGCACTCCAGGGCTTCCTTTGGCGAGGCTTGCTCCGTGTTTATCGGTATCAAGTCCCAAACCGCCTGCTTCTATACCGATGCAGGTCGTTTCACTCTCTTCGAGAAAATGGGCGAATATGCCCATGGCATTGCTTCCTCCGCCGATACAGGCGATAACATAATCCGGCATACGATTTTGGGCTCTAAGGATCTGCGCTTTCGCTTCGTAGCCTATGATCGCCTGAAAATCCCGCACCATCATCGGATATGGATGGGGACCTGCAACCGTGCCGATAATGTAAAATGTGTCGCGCGCATTTGTGACCCAGTGCCTGATGGCATCGTTCATTGCATCTTTTAGCGTTTTGCTGCCGTTTTCTACAGCGTGTACTTTGGCTCCGAGAAGTTTCATCCTGAATACGTTGAGCTCCTGTCTGGCGACATCTTTGGCTCCCATGAAGATTTCGCACTCCAATCCAAGAAGAGCGGCAATGGTGGCGGTCGCCACTCCATGCTGCCCTGCACCTGTTTCAGCGATAACTTTTCTTTTGCCCAGGCGTTTGGCGATAAGGCCCTGCAGGATGGTGTTGTTGACTTTGTGCGCACCCGTATGATTGAGATCTTCTCGTTTGAGATAGACCGTTGCACCTATTTCGTCGGAGATGTTTTTGGCATAGTAAAGAGGGCTCGGGCGGCCGACGTAGTGTTCAAGATAGTAGTGTGCCTCTTTCCAGAAAGTTTCATCGAAACGTATTTTGCAATAGGCTTCATCGAGTTCCATCAGTATTGGCATAAGGGTTTCTGGAACGTAACGTCCTCCAAATATACCGAAATGTCCAAGCTCGTCCGGATCGAATTTAAGAGGTTTTGGAATATACATCAACCGACCTCCAGAACGCAGTAGCACGGAGTCAAACCTGCAAGCTTATCGGTGCCGCCTAAAAAAGCGAGATTGATGATGAAACAGGCTTCTATGCATTGCGCTCCGGCGTCTTTGATAAGTTTTGCTGCAGCCGCGGCCGTTCCTCCGGTAGCGATTAGATCGTCAATCAGAAGAACCCGGGCCTCTTTTGTTTTTTCAAAAGCGTCGATATGTATCTCGACTTCGTCGAAACCGTACTCCAGCGCATACTTTTCTCCAATCGTGGCGGAAGGGAGTTTCCCTTTTTTCCGTATCGGAACGAAACCTATGCCGAGTTTTGCAGCCAGGGCTGCACCGAATATGAAGCCGCGGCTTTCTATACCGGCAATGTAATCCAAACCTGAACTTTCATATCTGGCACGAAGATGTTCGATAAGAAGCGTAAACGCATCTGCGTTGTTGAGCAGAGTGGTAATATCTTTGAACAATATACCCGTTTTCGGAAAATCGGGAACGTCACGTATAGATTCCATCAGGAAGTTTCTCTGTTCATCCGTCAATGTTTTCATTTTCGTTTTCCTTGATTTACAGCAGTGCTTCGATTCTGGATTCAAGATCTTTGATTCTGCTGCGAAGTTTTTCGTTCTCTATTCGGTATTGGCTGTTGCGCTGTTTGACCATTTTTATCTCTCTTCTAAGCTTTGTCATCTGCTCATTGAGAATGTCTATGTTGCCGAGAGCACGCTGAAGCTGTATCTGGTACTTGCGTATAAGAACTTCCGCCTCTTTGAGAGTCAGCTTCATCACGTCGTTGTTTTTCTGCTCTTTGATAGTGAGGTTTTGAAAATAGAACATTTTTATTAGAAGTACGATAACCAGAATGAGCGATACGGTTACGATTGACCATTCCAGAAACATCAAAGACTCTTTTGAAGCGCCATTATCTTTTCGACACGTCCTGTATGTCTTCCACCTTCAAACGGTGTGGAACAGAATGCGTCTATCATCGACTCTATTACTCCAAGGCCGGAAACCCTCTCTCCGAAACAGAGAATATTTGCATCGTTGTGGGCTCGTGCCATCTGTGCCGTATAGTGGTCGTGACAGTGGGCTGCGCGAATACCGTCAATTTTGTTTGCCGCAATGCTCATTCCGATGCCTGTGCCGCAGATGAGGATTCCGTAGGAGTCCTTCTCCCGTGCCACGGCTTGAGAGACCTTTTTGGCATAATCGGGATAGTCGACTCTCTCTTTGTTCTCGGGACCCAGATCGATCACTTCGTAGCCTCTGGCTTTCAGCATTTCGATAACAGGAGCTTTGACGTCAAAACCGGCATGGTCGCTGCCAATATAAAATTTCATCATTATCCCTTTTCAAAGATTTTTTCTATTATACAAGAAGCAGTCTCAAAAAACCCTGTATTCAAGAGTCATGGACATCTCATTTGTATATAAAATCTGAGTTGTGCCGAAGGTTACGCAAACTCCTCTTTTTTATCCGAGCAATACATTTATAAGCCACGACGCAGGCATGAAGAACCATTCACTCAGCGGTGTGGCGATCACTATGATAAGCAATATCATTCCGATAGGTTCAATTTTGTCAAGAAGGGCTATTATCGGCCGCCAATGAAACTGCATGGAAAGATAGCGCAACGCATTCGCTCCATCGAGTGGCGGAAACGGCCAAAGATTGAAAACGCCCAAAACGACATTGTAAATTACGGCATACATCAAAAAGAGGCCGATGAAGGCTTCAGACAAGGAGTCTGGCTGGTCAAAAAGACCGAAAAGAGACGCTGCCGCTCCGGCCAGGATAAAATTGTAGGTTACTCCCGCAAGAGCAACAGCCATAGCGGCTTTGTAGCCTCCATTGTAGATAACTGTACGGATATCTACCGGAACGGGTTTTGCCCAGCCGAACAGAAAAGGAGCGCCACTTATGAAAAGTATCAGCGGCACGACAATGGTACCAATAATATCTATATGAACGATTGGATTGATACTGAGTCTTCCGGCATTTTTCGCTGTTGCGTCACCAAAAAGATAAGCCGTATAACCATGCATAATCTCGTGTCCAATAATGGCTACCATCAATGAGAGGATTATAGCCACCGTTTTAATGATGTCGAGTTCACTCCACATAACGGGGCATTTCTCTCTCAAGCGATTCGACGTTTCTGCCTATTCGATCCCATCGAATAAGGTAGTTTTTGTCCCAACTGAAGTAGATGAACCACGGTTTGCCAACTATAAGTCTGTAGGGTACGGTTCCCCAGAAACGACTGTCGTTGGAGTGGTCGCGGTTGTCGCCCATCATGAACCAATGGTTCTCTTCGACTCTTATGGGGCCAAATTCGAAAATTTCCATCGGCTGAAGACCGTCCATAACCACTTTTGGATCGTTGTGGATACCCGGAAACTCGTCCCGATAAGGGTTTTTGACAAAAAGCATGCCCTCTATTTTTACAATCTTTTCTCTTGGATAGTTCGCAACGATATAGTCGTCTCCCTCGTGAGGTCTTAGATATAGAGACTTTCTATGTACAAAAAGAATGTCTCCTCCGACGGCAACACATCGTTTTACATAATGAATTTTTTCGTTTCTGGGATATCTGAATATAACTATATCTCCGCGTTTTGGACCATCGGAGTCTATTATATGCCCATCTTTGTCGCTATCGAACCAGACCGGTATTTCAATCCATGGAATATGTGGAACAGGTACCCCGTATGCGAATTTCTTCACAAAGAGGTGATCTCCTATAAGAAGCGTGTTTTTCATGGAGCCGCTTGGGATCACGAATGCCTGTGCTACGAAAAATATGACCATCAGAACTATTATGACGGTTCCGGTCCACGTATTTGAAAAGTGGTAGAGACGTATCAGCCAGTGGGGCTTTTTTTCATTTTTGGTTTCGTGCTCCGTCAATTCATTTCTCTTCATCGGCTTCGCCTCTTGGCCGCTTTGATGGTATTGGCAAGCAGCATGGCGATAGTCATGGGGCCGACGCCGCCTGGAACAGGTGTAATGTAACTGCATTTGGGGGCGACCTCTTCATAATCCACGTCACCTGTGAGCGACCCGTCTTCGAGGCGATTTATACCGATATCGATGACGACTGCACCCTCTTTGACCATATCTTCTGTTATAAGGCCGGCTTTTCCGACTCCTACGACAAGAATATCGGCACGCCTGGTGTGTGAAGCGAGATCTTTCGTATATATATGGCAGATATCAACCGTAGCGAACGCATTAAGCAAAAGTGCTGCCATCGGCTTTCCGACTATGTTGCTGGCCCCTACGATACATACATCTTTGCCTTTTGGATCTATTTGGTATGCTTCAAGCATTTTCATGACACCAAGTGGTGTACAAGGAACGAACGAATCCAGTCCCGTCATCAGCCGTCCGAAGTTGTAAGGATGAAAACCGTCCACATCCTTTTCAGGATCTATCAACTCCAGTATCTTGTTCGCATCTATATGCACGGGAAGCGGCAGTTGTACCAGGATGCCATCGATATTCGGGTTTTTGTTCATCATCAAGATAGTCTCTTCGATCTCATTTTGACTTATGGAAGAGGGCATTTCGTGTGTGATGGAGTAGATGCCGGCTTCCTTGCAGGCTTTGGCTTTCATCTTTACGTATGCGTGGCTGGCGGGATCGTCCCCTACCAATATCACAGCGAGCCCCGGTGTGATATCTCTTTCATGTTTGAGCGATTCCACCTCTTTGGCAACCTGTGAACGGATTTCGTTCGCCAGTCTCCTGCCGTCGATTATCTGCATGAATCTGTCCTTATGACAATTTGGGTAGAATAATATCGAAATATTGATTAAAAGGCGTTAAGTGAAGTATCTGCTTGTCATCTTTTTATATACTGCTCTTTCGGGTCTCTCGTTTGCGGGTGACTCTTTTATTACCGAAGGGGAGTATGGAGAGATGCTCTATAACAATCCTCGCGGAATAGGCTGTATACACTGCCATGGAAAAAGGGGGGAGGGGGCATTGATCGCAAAATATAGACAGAGCGGTAAAAGTGTCTATCTCAAAGGGCCTGACATCAGAAACGTTTCACTTTCCGATCTGAAAAAGAGCCTCTTGAAAAGACATAGAATTATGCCCACCTATTTTCTTACAGACAAAGAGATAAGAGCCATATTCCACTATCTGCATCAAAAGGAGCGGTAAATGGTATTTGAAAATCTGGAACCATTGGAGAAGATCGTAAAGGACGGTGATCTGGAAGCGATTGAGAGATTGCGCCGCAAAAGAGCGCAAAGAGTCCGGTACGTGCCTCCTTATATAAGAAGCGCATTGATGTTGTCAGGCCATCGCCTGCGTCATCTGAACCGTCTCGATGAGCTTGAAGCGGACATTGTGATACTGAATCTCGAAGATGGCGTAGCTCCTATAAAAAAAGAGATCGCACTTCGTCTTGTCGCTCTCTTTCTTGCGGAAATAAAAAGCATACACTCAAAGACCGTAGTCAGGATCAACCCCCTTGATGAGGGTGGCAAAGAAGAGATCGACTATCTAAACGGCGTGCTTCCGGATGCTATAAGAGTGCCTAAAATAAAAGATGCCAAAGATGTGCAAGAGGCTGTAGAGCTTATTGACAGTAGGATAAAAATACATCTCTCCATCGAGACGAAGGAGGGGTTTGAAGCTCTTTCTTCACTGAGAGTCGATTCACGTGTGGAAGCTTTCTATCTCGGTGTGTTCGACCTTTTGGCTTCCATGCATCTGCCACAGCGTATCGTACAACTGCACAATCAGACGATGCACTATATTCTTGCAAGATTTTTACTGAAAACGGCGTCGCAGGGAGTTTTGCCGCTTTCGTTCGTATATCAGGACTATTTGGATACCGAAGGGTTTGAAAACTGGTGTCTGCTGGAGAAAAAAATGGGTTTTCACGCCAAAGGATGTATCTCTCCCACCCAGGTGGAAATAGCAAACCGCATTTTTACTCCTGACGAGGAAGAGATGGAGTGGGCGAGGCGTGTTGTCGAACTTTTTGAGTCGGATCAAAATTGCAGCGGTTTCGCAGATGAGGAGCTGGGTTTCGTAGACGAGCCGATATACAAAAACGCCAAAAAGATTCTTGATATTTTCGCAAAGAGTAATTCAGTATAGCCTGTAATGGATATAAAAACGGATTTTTGTAGTCTCGTCCGGACGAGGATAATCTTTATAGGCGGTTTTTATCGTATCAATAGAGTTCTTGTCAAGCTCTTCGAACCCCGCCTCCTTGATGATTTTCAGACCTGTTATGTCACCATTTGGATGAAGATCAAACTCTACAATATTCATACCATCTATTCCAAGACGCGCAGCCACATAAGGATAGCCTCTTTGGGTTAGATAGTGCTGAGTGATTTCTTGTATACGAGAAAGGTTGTTTTTGATAAAACTCTTCTGGTTGGGCGTGAAGTGGTCGAAGTCATCTTTATAAAGCGCTTTGAATTCTCTTTCCGAAAGTGCGTTTGCAACATCGGTAACAGATGGCGACTGGGGTCGGCTAAGAGGCATAGAGGGTGCGCCCAGAGATCCTGCGAGCTTTGAAAGTGGTGAAGATTCCTTTTTCTCTTTTTGCAAAGACTCTTCTTTTTTTAGCTCTTTTTCTCTTTTTGGTTCTGTTTTAAGGCTCTTTTGGGGTACAGGTTGCTTGTTTTTTTTCCTTGGCTTCGGCGTCTCTTTTTTTGTAATTTGCGATTGAGTTTTTTTAGGCGCCTTCTCTTTTTGGGCTTTTTTCATATCTGGTTTAGAATGTCTGGGCTCTGTTTTTGGTTTTGCAACCTGTTTTCGATCCGGTTTCGGTTGTACCATACTCTTTGGCGCAGAGACAGAAGCACTCTTTTTTTGTGCCGGTTTCGCGGAAGACGGTGTTACAAAATCCTGAAGAGAGAGCTCCACTCTTTTAGATCCTGTCGATAAGAGCGTTTTTTCATCGGACAAAAAGATCCATAGCAGCGTAAATGGTATAAGATGCAGCAGAATCGATAGAAGAAGAGTTACCGTTTTTCGTCTGTTCATTCATCTCCAGAATATTACCGCGATACGTCTAAAAGCGTAAACCGCTAAATTGATCAAATCCGATCGATTTGTCAAATATGATGGAAATTATGGCATAACTTCTTGCAGATTATATAGATATACTCTAAATACTATAATTTCGTCTTAACCGGTATTTACCTATAATAGCCACAAAATTCAATTTTGAGGAATGATGATGAAACATACAAGAAGTATAGAGGCGTACGAAGAGGCGAAAAGCGTGATTCCCGGGGGTGTCGATTCACCGGTTAGAGCTTTTGGAAGTGTCGGTGGCACTCCTCCATTCATCGAATGTGGTGAAGGAGCCTACCTCGTAGATATCGACGGAAACAGGTATGTTGACTATGTACAGAGCTGGGGGCCTCTTATTTTCGGTCATTGCGATCCGGAAGTGGAAGCGGCTGTTATCGAAACTTCACGACGCGGCTTGAGTTTCGGCGCTCCTACTCTGCTCGAGACGGAGTTGGCCAAAGAGATAGTCTCTCTGTTTCCGGCTATCGACAAGGTCCGTTTTGTCAACAGCGGCACAGAGGCGGTAATGAGCGCCATAAGGCTTGCCCGTGGCTTTACAGGTCGTGACGATATTGTAAAGTTCAAGGGCTGCTATCATGGCCATAGCGACTCTTTGCTGGTCCAAGCCGGCAGTGGAGCTGCTACCTTCGGCTCTCCCAACTCTCCAGGAGTACCGGCCGATTTTGCCAGACATACACTGCTTGCCGAATATAACGATATACAAAGCGTTGAGGCATGTTTCAAAGAGAGCAGTGACATCGCCTGTATAGTGATCGAACCCATCGCCGGCAATATGGGACTTGTGCCTGCAGAAGAGAGTTTTTTGCAACAGCTCAGAAATCTTTGTAACGAGCATGGAGCTCTTCTGATTTTCGACGAAGTCATGAGTGGTTTCAGAGCTTCTCTTACAGGCGCACAGGGAATCATCGGAGTAGAGCCGGACCTTGTGACTCTTGGCAAAGTCATAGGAGGCGGCATGCCTGTAGGAGCATTTGGGGGGCGAGCCGACATAATGGCGCATCTGAGTCCTGACGGGCCAGTTTACCAGGCCGGCACTCTTAGCGGAAACCCGGTAGCCATGGCGGCAGGTCTTGCGCAGGTTCGTCAACTTAAAAACGACCCGTCTGTCTATGAAGTACTTCAGGGGCGTGCAGAGCGGTTGATGAGTGGTTTCAAATCTGCAGCCGATGCACACGAGATTCCTCTTCAGGTAGATGTGAGAGGAAGCATGTTCGGGTTTTTCTTCAATGACCGGCCGGTGAAAAATTTCGATGATGCACTCAAAAGCAACACCGACCGTTTTGCCAAATTCCATCGTGCCATGCTCGACAGGGGCTTCTATTTTGCGTGCAGCCAGTTTGAAACAGGTTTTATCTGTACCAAAATGACCGATGCCATAATTGATGAGACTGTCAGAAACGTGCATGAAGTTATGGGTGCGCTTTAATGAGTGAAGATGAGAAGCCAAAGGTAAAAAAAGTCATCGAGGGGGCCAGTGAGCTCTCTCTCGGCATCTCCATAGTTGTAGCCATCGTTATCGGTGTAGGTCTGGGGATCGGAATGAAAAAACTTTTCGGATACGATTGGCTCTTATGGCTTGGAGTGTTCTGGGGAGTGGCTGCAGCGGTGCTCAATGTTTACAAGGCCTATAAAAGACAGATGAAGTCGTTCGAAGAGCTCAAAAAAGATCCAAAATATAAAAATTACCGCAGTTTCGATGATGAAGATGCATAGCTTGGCACTGGTGGCTGTCGCACTGATCGGTGGAATCGCTGCCTGGTATTTTTTCGGCAAACTCTTTTTTATAAATTTTGAAGCGGGGTATTCAAGTGCCATTCTCGTGCTTGCCGCTACGACTTTCAGTTACTGGCGATTGATTAAAAGAGAAGGAGAGCAAAACGTATATAGCGGTCTGCCTGATGAAACAGAATGTATAGACGACCGTTTCGGGCTCTGGGAAGAGGAGCCTACGAAAAATCTGGAAGATGCCTCAAAACTTTTAAAAGAGCAAAAGAGGCGGATAAAAAGCGGGAGTAGGGATTTTAAGAGTTTTTTGAAAACATCGGGACCGGCGTTCTCTTTATACAGACTTGGAGCCTATGCTCTCCTGGTCTACATCGTATTTGAGTTGATGTCGGCCAAAAGTTTCGAACCGGTGGCTTTTCTTGCAGGAGTGGCTGCTGCACCAGTGACAGTGGCATCTGTTTTTTGGATTCGTGGTCGCTGCTGAAAACCGCTTTGTTATGCGGTAATCAGCGGTGCTTCGAAGACGATTCGGTCCTCTTTTTTCGATATGTACCCGTTGAGTCTTTTTGCAATAGAGTTTAGCGAAAAGATACTGCAGGAGGGGTCAAGATCTCCTCTTGTCGAAATCTGGAAAATCGGATATCGCCTCTTTTCAAACTTGAGAGTCTCTCCTGTCTTGAGCGTCATGGATATCTCTATCGGTTTTGTATCTTTAAAGCATAGAAATATTTCTGTCATTAGTTTGACAAACTCTTCCGGGTGAATCTTTATTTCCGGGAAGGTGGGGTCGAACAAAGTGTCGAAACCGTGGCATCGACTTATAGAGCTGGTACTTATGGCAAGGTCTATCAGAGTGTATATGTTGTGTACACTCATATCTTCTATATGCGGATTGCTGATCCGTTCCGGAGGTTTTTGATAGAGTCGAATCGCTATCGTATCGTTATCTTCGTATCCGACCATTATTCCAAAAAATTCATAACGCCCGTAATTAAGATCGAGCATTGTCGTTTTAAAGCCGTAGGAGATATTTGCATAGGCTACAGCGAGATCGAAAATCTCCTTTACCGTCGCTTCAGCCAGAAGAAACTGCGCCTCCTGGTTGAGCGTCTTTACTCTGCCGTTGCTGTCGAACAGAATCCAGGGATTATAATCGTATTCGATCCACTTTTCCAAAAAATCCATATCCATGCGCTTCTTGAGAGACTACTCTTCGATGTAGTTTTTCAATTTTCTTCCGACTTTCGGATGTTTGAGTTTTTTGATAGCGCTGCTTTCTATCTGGCGAACTCTTTCTCGTGTTACATTCAGCTCTTTACCGATCTCTTCGAGAGTTCTGTCACTCTCATCTTTCATGAGTCCAAAACGCATACATATTACCGCTTTTTCCCTCTCGTTCAACTGGTCGAGAACGTCGTCGATCTGTTGTTTGAGATCCTCTTTCATAACCGAATCCATCGGACTTGCCGAGCTTTTATCTTCTATGAAGTCTCCAAAACGCCCATCCTCTTCACTTCCTACAGGTGCTTCGAGGCTGACAGGCTCTTTGGTGATTTTTATGACATTTTTGACTTTGTCGACACTTAGCCCGACATCTTTGGCGATGGTCTCCACATCCGGCTCTTTGCCGGTCTCCTGCAGATGTTTGCGCATAATTTTATTTATACGGTTTATAGTCTCTATCATATGGATAGGTATACGGATTGTACGCGCCTGGTCGGCGATAGCACGGCTTATAGCCTGTCTGATCCACCAGGTCGCATATGTCGAGAATTTATACCCTTTTTTATATTCAAATTTGTCCTGTCTCTTATACACATCTGACGCTGC
>WFUN01000074.1 GCA_015484905.1 Hydrogenimonas sp.
AATCAAACGTTTCTCCCGGTTTTTTTTTCCGTCAGTTTTCGGTAATTCAACCGCACAGCTATCATCTTTTATTGACACATGGCTTGCATCGTTTCTGGTCTCCGGATCCATCAGTTATCTTTTTTATGCAAACAGACTTTTTCAGCTTCCGCTCGCACTTTTTGCCATTGCGGCTTCCACTGCTCTTTTTCCTACCGTCAGCAAACTTCTAAAAAACGGGAAAACGGATGAGGCGATCATTCAAAGCAGAAGTGTGTTGTGGTTGCTGGTTGCCCTTTTGGGAGGAGCCACTGCCATAGGAGTTTTACTCTCGACAGATATTGTGAAACTTCTTTTTCAAAGAGGGCTTTTTGATATAGACGATACACGGAATACTTCAGCCGTTCTTGTCATGTACCTTGTCGGCCTTCTTCCGTTCGGTCTCTCAAAACTCTTTTCGCTCTGGCTGTATGCGATGCATCGGCAGGCGGATGCCGCAAAAATTGCCGCAATGGCACTTGGTATCAATATAATCTTTTCCATACTGCTCATAGCGCCTCTTGAAGCGGCCGGGCTCGCTTTGGCAAGCAGTATCAGCGGGTGGGCACTCCTATTTTTGACTGCAAGAGCTCTGGGAAAAGATATCTTTTTGGATATAATGCGCTCAAAATACGCTCCCTATGCGCTTCTTTTCATTTTGCTGTGTATGTTCGGGGCGTGGGGTATCAAGGTTTTGACAAATGGTTATTTTTGATTCAGTGAAAAGAGAAAAAGTCGTTTTCAGACCGATTCATTCCAACGAAGTGCGAGTATATGTCTGCGGTCCTACCGTTTACGATGACGCCCATCTTGGTCATGCCAGAAGTGCCATAGTATTCGATCTGCTCAGGAGGGTACTGTGTGCACTTGGATACAAGGTTGTTTTTGTCAGAAACATTACGGACATAGATGATAAAATAATAAAAAAGTCTTTCGAGACGGGTGAACCGGTTGAGGTTGTAACGAAAAGATATACTGAGCACTATCTGCGTGACATGAGAGCTTTGAATGTTCTGGATGCAGATATATCACCACGTGCTACAACGTCTATGGACGCTATAATCCGGATGATTTCCAAACTTCTTGACAACGGATGTGCCTATAGGACAGATGACGGTACAGTCTGGTTCGATACCGCAAAAGACGCGGAGTACTGCTCTCTTTCACATATGTGCAGCGAAGAAGAGCAGATGCAGTCGAGGATTGAGCGTGACAAAGGTAAAAAGAGTCCACGTGATTTCGCGCTTTGGAAAGCTTGTAAGAAAAATGATATCTGTTATGACTCGCCTTTCGGAAAAGGGCGTCCCGGGTGGCATATAGAGTGCTCGGCCATGATAGAGAGCTGTATAGCGTACAAAAACGAAGAATACGCGATAGACATACATGGCGGAGGAGCGGATCTTTTTTTCCCACATCACGAAAATGAGGCGGCTCAGACCAGATGCGCAACCCATCGGAAGTTGGCAAAATATTGGATACACAACGGTTTTGTCAATATTGGTGGAGAAAAGATGAGTAAGAGTCTCGGGAACAGTTTTTTTGTAAAAGATGCGCTTAAAGTGTACAATGGTGAGATATTGCGCTTTTATCTCATGAGTACACACTATCGATCCAATTTCAATTTCAACGAAGAGGACCTCGCCGTTTCCAAAAAACGTCTCGACAGAATCTATCGCCTCAAAAAGAGAGTTTACGGTATAAAAAGCGGATCGGCCGATAAAGTCTTCAATAAAGAGATACTTGCCGCTTTAAGCGACGATCTGAATATTTCGCAGGCTCTCGCCGTAGTGGATGAAATGGTATCGGCCGCCAATGAACGCCTGGATGAAAACCGAAAAGACAAAGCCCTGAAGCAGACGATTGTCGCAAATATCGAACTGCTTGTGGAGTTGCTCGGTATCGGGTCTATGGATGCATACGAATATTTCAGGCTGGGTATGAGCGAGGAAGAGATAAAGATGATAGAGAGACTCGTAGAGGAGCGTATCGTGGCCAAGAAAGAGCGGAATTTTACCAAAGCCGATGAAATAAGAGAGAGGCTGGCAAAAATGGGGGTTCAGCTTATGGATACGCCAGAAGGTACTCTGTGGGAAAAGAGCGGATAAAAGAGGATTATTCACAAGGAACCTCCATATCAGCCAAGATTTTAAGATTCTATATATTGCATGCAAGAATGGAGCAGTACCCCTCTCCCGCTCCATCGCTTCCACCGAAACTGTTCCAGTCGATTTCCGGCATCCTTTTCACTCTCTTTTCATACTCATCTTTTGTTATAGGCTCCACCGGCATCTGTTTGTAAATCTCTTCTTCACGCCGCGGAAGCATTGAAGCCGATTTGATGACAGGTGCGAACATGGCCAGCATATGTTCTATCTGGTTGCCTTCGTTTCGTTCATCGAAACTTATGGTACAAGAAACCATGTTGTCTGACCACTCTCTTTGCAGCATCGCCAGTATGGAAAATTGCTCCCATGCTGTTACGGTATTTATAGACCTGCTGTTCGTATATGAAATCGGAAATTCGAAAACCTCCGTTTTTTCACTGTAAATGTCAGGCATATGCGGTATGCCCGCTTTTTTCAAAAATTTGGCCAAAACAGACTCTTTACCCATACGCAACCTTCTTATGGCATATTTGCTTACGGGGAAGTTCATTCCCGGACTTACTCCTGCAAGAAGGCTCAGAGTACCTGAAGGTTTGATTGTCGTAACTTTGAGAGATGCCGGAATACCTGCCTCTTTTGCCAGTTTTTCATTTATCTCTCTGACTCTTGCATATGTTTTACGCAGTATCCTTGTCATGCGTGCAGCACCGATTTTTTCCATCCAGTCGGTGATACCGGAGATACTGACCCCGGTGCGTCTGTTTCTTGTAACGACTCTGTTCGTTTCGCTTCGGTGTGTCGGCAGAAGCGAGACCGTAGCTGCATAGAAAGTTGCAAACTCCACAGCCTCTTCATACTCCTTTTCGCTTTTACAGCGTGTCGGAAAAATCTCCGCAAGATTGCAAAGCTCAAAACTTTCGAGAGCGATCTCCCCACAGGGATTTGTAAGCCATGCTTTGTCAACACACTCTTTCCCAAAGCGTCCGTACTTTTGCACATTTACAAGATTGAAGATTCCCGGTTCACCATTTTGACGTACAAGCTGGGCAATCTCTGGTAGTTTTTCGAAATCTTCCGGATGTTTGAGCATTACAGAATTATTCGACATCCATCCTATCTCTTCACGCTCTGGAAAGCGCCTGTAATCTTTCAGATGCAAGAATGTCTCATCATGGGGAGAGCCGAGCGCAATTTCTGCAGAGCGTCTGACATTGCCGGCGACCACGCATACTCCTATCGAATTGAAAACGTCGACGATACATCTTGTTTTGTCGATTTTTCCCATGCAGTAGGCATCCATTATCTGTTCGAGCCGCCTATGAAGCTCTTTTAGAGGCTCTGGCCCGGAGGCTGTACCTCCAAAACCTCGTATAGGCGAGCCGGCCGGTCTGATAAGGGAGTAGTCATAGTCGTAAAAAGGAGCACCTTTGCAATAACTTTCGAGCATCAGCCGGACCGATTTCACCCACCCCTCTTTGCTGTCTTCGATTTTGTAAAGCTTTCTCTTTTTTTTGTCCGGAAGAGAAGCTTCGCCATTCCATTGTGTATTGAATCCCACGCCTACTCCACTCATGAGCATATCCATTGCCCAGTCGGCCGAAAGAACGAGGTCGGTTGTATCTACCGCTCCACAATTGTAAAGGGCGGCACTTCCTCTTTCATAAATGTATTGTGTACCCATGATCCACAAACCGCGCCCGGGAGGCAACCAATGCATTGAAAAACAGCTTTTTGCCATACGGTGTGCATAGTCGAGCCAGAAATCGTCGTTCCATTTCAATCCCTGTTCGATATAGTGGTTTTTTCTGATTGACAAAATGCCTTCTATCGCACGAATTACCGTATCGGCCCACTTTTCCTGGGATCCGTCTGCTTTTTTCCGACTGTAGGTTCGATAATATACGACCTCTCCAAAACCGTCAAATCCGAAATCCGGTTTCTGTTTCAGGAGACTCTTTTTAAACTGTTCATCTAACCTGAAGCGTTCTGTGACAATCATATACGGCCTTTTTCTCTTTTATCAGCTGAAACTGCATGATATTTTCCTGCTTTTGCGTCGATACGCTTTATCGGGCTTTATCCGAGGTAGATGGAAAAATCGCGATCGGATATAGAAGTTTTTACAACCGGACAATATCTCAACCAGATTCGACGAATCCATTTATTTTAAAGATGAAGAGATTGCAAAAGATCGATTGTTTTGTGAAAATTGTAGCAAAATTGATGAAAACTTTGAAATATTAATTAATATGAATCAATTTCATCTCTCTTACTTCTTCCGGTTAAACCTATCCTTACTCCAATTTCAGTATAATCACTCCAATTTTTCAAGAAAGAGCCGGATGCTTCAGATGGATTATGAAAAGATCAAACCTCTTTTTTTCAAGCTCGACCCGGAATATGCCCATCATCTGGTAACAGCTTTATTAAAGACAGGAGAGGCCATCCCTCAGCTTCTCAATCCGTGGGTAGTGAAAAACTTTGTCGACGACGAGAGGCTTCATCAGAAAATATTCGGCCGTCTCTTTCTAAACCCCGTCGGGCTGGCTGCCGGGTTCGATAAAGATGCCGACTTGATTCGCTCTATGACGGCAATGGGTTTTGGATATACCGAAGTGGGTACCGTGACACCGAGACCTCAGCCTGGAAACCCTCTACCCAGATTGTGGCGGCATGTAGAAGAGGAGTCTCTTCAAAACGCCATGGGCTTCAACAACAAAGGAAGCCTTTATATGGAGCGAAAACTGAAAAGTCGTTTTCCTTATGTTACTCCGATAGGAGTGAATATAGGCAAGAACAAAACCACTCCCGAAAAAGAGGCTTTGAGAGATTATGAGCACTGTATTAGAACTTTCAGGAATCTATGCGACTATCTTGTTGTAAATCTATCCTCTCCCAACACTCCGGGACTTCGCGATCTTCAAAACGAATCATTCATAGAGGCACTTTTTGGCATGGCCAAATCTCTTACAGACAAACCCGTTTTGTTGAAAATAGCGCCTGACATAGACAGAGATGAAGCGATAGCTCTTTGTCTCAAAGCTGTCGAAGCCGGAGCGGACGGCATAATAGCTACCAACACCAGTATCGATTATACACTTGTAAAAAAACCGATTGACAGAGGTGGAATCAGCGGGCGTGCAGTGCGTGAAAAAAGTTTCGAACTTTTCGATGCCATCGCATCGGAACTTTTCGGCAAAACCGTTCTCGTTTCTGTCGGAGGAATCGACAGCGGCTATGAAGCCTATAGGCGGATACGCGCCGGAGCGAGTCTTATACAGGTATTGACAGGGCTCATATTCAAAGGACCTGAAATTTCGGCTTCTATCAATCGTACGCTCTTAAAACTTCTTGAAAAAGACGGATTCACCAATATCGCCGAAGCGGTCGGAGCCGACAGGAGAGAAGCATCATAACAAAAAGTTCTGCAATTTTAATATTTTTTACTCTAATATCAGGAGTTCTAATGGCCAGCAACCTGCCACAGTACTATACAAAAACTCTTAAAAACGGGCTACAGATCGTAGTGATACCTCTAAATAACGAAAGCGGAGTCATCACAACCGATATTTTCTACAAAGTCGGAAGCAGAAACGAAACGATGGGTAAAAGTGGTATTGCCCATATGCTCGAGCACATGAATTTCAAATCTACTGAGAATCTCAAAGCCGGCGAATTCGATAAAATAGTCAAACGTTTTGGCGGTATCGACAATGCATCTACCGGCTTCGACTATACGCACTATTTTATTAAAAGTGCTTCCAGAAACCTGGAACGTTCCCTCTCTTTGTTTGCAGAAATGATGGAAAACCTTTCACTCAAGAAGGAGGAGTTTGAGCCGGAACGCAAAGTCGTTGCCGAAGAGAGGAGATGGAGGACCGATAACAATCCGATCGGATATCTCTATTTCAGACTCTTCAACAATGCATACATATACCATCCCTACCACTGGACCCCAATTGGTTTCATGAACGATATACTCAACTGGAGTATAGATGATATCAGAGAGTTTCACAAAATCTATTATCAGCCGAAGAATGCCATAATTGTAGTAGCCGGAGATATTGAACCAAAAAAAGTTTTCGATACGGTGGCAAAACATTTTGCAAAGATAGAGAACTGTTGTAATATTCCAAAGGTACATCAGAGTGAACCGAAACCTGACGGACCTAAAAGTGTCGTGATTTACAAAGAGAGTGAAGTGGAAATGGTAGCGATCTCGTTTCCGATTCCCAATTTCCAGCATAAGGATCAGCCGGCTCTATCTGCGCTGAGCGAATTGCTGAGCCATGGCAGAAGCAGCCGGCTGATAGAGGAGCTGATTGATAAAAAGAAGATGGTAAATCAGCTTTATGCCTACAACCTCGAACAGAAAGATCCCGGAATATTTCTCTTTCTTGCGGTATGTAACCCCGGAGTTGATGCCGAAGATGTTCAGAAAGTGATCTGGGAGCAGATCGAGCGGATCAAAAAAGATGGTGTAACAGAAGAGGAGCTTCAGAAGGTAAAAGTGAATACCAGAGCCGATTTTGTATTCAGCATGGAGAGCTCGAGTAATGTGGCGGATCTTTTCGGTAGCTATCTGGCCCGCGGCGATCTGAAACCGTTACTGGAATATGAGCGGAACATAGAAGAGCTGGATACGGAGCGCATACGTGAAGTTGCAAGACGCTATCTTGACAAAAACAGATCTGTAACAGTAATTTTGCGGAAAGGTGAAAAATGAACGAACCAATAATCGGAGCCATGACCGCTCTTGTAACCCCCTTCAAAAAAGAAAAAGTCGACCATGTTCAATATGCCAAACTAATTCAGCGGCAGATAGGCAACGGCATAGATGCTGTCGTTCCAGTCGGAACAACAGGTGAGAGTGCCACGCTTACTCATGACGAACACAAAGAGTGTATCGAGACGGCTGTGAATGTATGCAAAGGGACGAATGTAAAAGTCGTAGCCGGTGCCGGAAGCAACTCTACCAAAGAAGCGATAGATTTGGCAAAATTTGCCCAAAAGGCCGGTGCGGACGCCATATTGACAGTCTGTCCATATTACAACAAGCCGACCCAGGAGGGAATTTTCAGGCACTACAAGGCTATTGCCGAGTCTATAGAAATTCCGGTGATTTTATACAATGTTCCCGGGCGTACCGCTCTGGATATTATGCCTGATACCGTTTTCAGACTCTTTGACGAAGTTCCCAACATATATGCCATAAAAGAGGCCAGCGGTTCGATGGAGCGCACTCTTCTACTCAAAGCGAAACGCCCGGCACTCGCAGTGATAAGTGGTGACGATGCCATCAACTATCCGATAATGGCGACAGGCGGAAATGGATGCATATCGGTTACGTCGAATATCTTGCCAAACCTTATAACCGATCTTGTCCATTCTGCACAAGAAGGTGATTTTGCTACATCAAAAGCGATAAGTGATATGCTATATGATATAAACAAGATCCTGTTTATCGAAAGCAATCCGATACCGATCAAGGCGGCCATGTACGTAGCCGGACTGCTGGAGAGTCTTGAGTATCGTCTTCCTCTTACTCCGCCATCGGCTAAACATATGGCTGAGATAGAAAATATAGTGAAAAAATATGAAATCCCGGATGCGTGAGTATCCAAATCTGTCAAATCTCAAGGAGAGCAAACCAATATGAATCAATGTGAAAGTATGAAAGGCAAAACTCTTGTCATAAGTGGGGCTACGCGAGGAATCGGAAAAGCTATCTTGTATAGATTTGCTGAAGCGGGAGCGGATATAGCCTTTACCTACAATTCGAATGAAAAAGAGGCTGAAAAGATCGCTACTGACGTAAAAGAGAGGTTTGGAATACGCGCTGTTGCGTATCAGCTGAACATTCTCGAGCCGGAAACATACAAAGATCTGTTCAAACTCATTGATGAGGACTTCAAACGTGTAGATTATTTCGTATCGAACGCCATAATCTCAGGTCGTTCGGTGGTGGGTGGATTCGGTCCTTTTATGCGATTGAAACCAAGAGGGCTCAACAACATTTTTACCGCGACCGTCTCCGCATTTGTTGTAGGTGCGCAAGAAGCCGCAAAACGGATGGAAAAGGTCGGTGGAGGAAGTATCGTTTCACTCAGTTCTACTGGCAATCTTGTATATACGCCAAACTATGCAGGTCATGGAACCAGTAAAGCTGCCGTAGAGACGATGGTAAAATATGCTGCAGCGGAACTAGGCGAAAAAGGTATCCGGGTAAATGCAGTCAGCGGTGGCCCAATAGATACAGATGCCCTCAAAGCGTTCCCGAATTATGAAGAGGTGAAAGCCGAAGTGGTTGCACGTTCGCCGCTCAACCGGATGGGTCTTCCTGAAGATCTTGCCGGTATGTGCTGGTTCCTTTGCACAAAAGAGTGTTCATGGCTTACAGGCCAAACTATCGTTATTGACGGGGGCACATCTTTTATATGAGTCTGAATTTTCCCAATATTCTGGCTTTTGTGCGTCTATTTATGGCTCCTTTGCTGTTGTGGCTGCTTGCAGGACGCGACTCCTCCATCTTTCATAATATCCACTCAAGTTGGCTGGACTATTTCGCCGCACTTGTTTTCGTTCTTGCAAGCATAACCGATTTTTTTGATGGCTATATAGCACGAATGTTCAACCAGATAACTGTTTTGGGAAAGATAATAGACCCTTTGGCCGACAAGATGTTGACGTTGGCCTCTTTTTTGGGGCTTGTTGTATTGCAAAGAGCCGATGTGTGGGCAATTTTTCTTATACTGAGTCGTGAATTTTTCATAACAGGACTCCGTGTCATGGCTGTCAGCGAAGGAAGAGACGTAGCCTCTTCCATGATCGGCAAAATAAAAACCGTTGCTCAGATGGTAGCCATAGGTTTCCTGACGATGGACTGGCCGGGCGGAACCACTCTTTTATGGATTGCGGTAGCGATAACACTGTATAGCGGATACGAGTATATTCGTTCATATCTCAAAGGACGATAATGGGTATGCTTACATCTATTATAATACTCTCCTTTTTGATCTTTTTTCATGAGCTTGGCCATTTTCTTGCTGCGCGTTTTTTCGGTGTACGTGTAGAGCGTTTTTCTATAGGTTTTGGAAAAATCATCTTTTCCAGAGTTGTCGGCGGTACGGAGTATGCATTGAGTGCCATACCTCTTGGAGGGTATGTAAAGATGAAGGGACAGGATGATATCGATCCGACCAAAATGAGCCCTGATCCTGACAGCTACAATGTAAAACCGCCATGGCAGCGTATACTGATACTTCTCGCCGGCCCTTTTTTCAACTTTCTGCTTGCTTTTTTCCTCTATTATGCAGTAGCTCTGATCGGTGCCAACGCCTTGAAGCCGATTATCGGAATAGTCCAGCCGGGATCTCCGGCTGCGCAGGTCGGCCTTGAAAAAGGAGACAAAATAGTTTCGATAAACAATGAGCCTATACGAATATGGGAAGATCTTAATAAGAAGATTTCAACTTCAAATGGACCACTCGATATGGTAATTGATCGCAACGGCACACTGATACCTGTTACCATAACCCCCAAAGTTTTGGAGACCAAAAATATTTTCGGAGAGAGAATCAAACGCAAAATGATCGGTATAGGTCCATCGGGTGATTTTACAGTCGTACAGTATGGAGCCATTGATGGTCTCTCCTATGCGTGGAACAAGACTGTAGAAGCGAGCAAGCTGATCATTTTGAGTGTTCAAAAACTCATAGAGGGGGTCGTTCCGGCAAAAGAGATGGGCGGTGTCATAGCAATAGTGCAGATCACCGCCGAAGCGAGTCAGCATGGTCTCGTGGCTCTGTTCGCTCTTACCGCTCTTATTTCTGTCAATCTGGGAGTGCTCAATCTTCTCCCTATTCCCGCACTTGACGGCGGGCATATTATTTTTACACTTTATGAGATGATTTTTCGCCGGCCTTTGAGTGAAGAGGTTATGTACAGGCTGACAGTGGGAGGCTGGATCCTTCTTCTTTCGTTAATGGCTTTTACAATATACAACGATATAGCGAGGATAGCAAATGGATAGAATGACTATGCAGGAAAGGTTCGACCATCTTGTATGGAGAGTTGAAGAGGCTAGAATAAAAAGAAGCGAACACCATATAGTAAAAATAGTCGCAGTAAGCAAATATACCGATGAAAAAAACATACGTCTTTTGTACGATCTGGGACAACGTGCGTTTGCGGAGAGCAAGGTTCAGAGTCTGCGCGAAAGGGTTGAAAAACTGGAAGATCTGCCTATTGAATGGCACTATATCGGTAGGCTTCAAAAAAACAAGATAAACCATCTGATTCGTGCAAATCCGTTCTTGATGCAGTCTCTGGATTCGGTTGAACTTGCACAAGCCATGCAGAAGCGTCTTTTGGAGCATGGTGTCCGCATGGAGTGTCTGATGCAGATAAACAGTTCAAAAGAGGAAAACAAAGCCGGGGTAGTGCCTGAGAGAGCTATAGAGACCTATTTTGAAATAAAAGAGTCATGTCCCAATATCAGATTGCGCGGAGTTATGACAATAGGAGCTTATGTAGAAGATGAGAGCGTCATACGCAAAAGTTTCGAAACAACCTATTCAATATTTGAAAAGCTGAAAGAGGATGGTGCCAATATATGTTCAATGGGGATGAGCCGCGATTTTGAGCTCGCTATCGAGTGCGGTTCAAACATGATACGGATTGGGTCACTACTATTTGAGTGAAACTCTGTTTTCACTATTGACAAAGGAGCCATTATGGTCTTCAAAGATAGAAAAGATGCAGGTAGGCAACTCTCGCATGCTTTGATGCGTTATAAAAAGGAGCATCCTCTGGTACTGGCTATTCCTCGTGGCGGAACAGAGGTAGGGTATGAGATCGCCCGGGCGCTCGATACAGATTTCGATCTGCTTATCGCCCGCAAGCTTCCTTTTCCAGACAACCCGGAATCCGGTTTCGGTGCTGTCGCTGAAGATGGGAGTATATATATAATCCCATATTATGCCGAAATTTTGGATCCTGCTTTGATAGATGCGATTGTAAAATATCAAAAAGATGAGATAAAACGGCGCATTGACCATCTTCGTGGAGGTAGGCCTTTAACATCCATGAAGGGGCGTACCGTTATTTTGGTAGACGATGGTATAGCGATGGGTTCCACTATGCGCGCCGCGGTGGAATTTTGCCGTCGCAACGGAGCTTCGAAGGTGGTCGTAGCGGCACCAGTTTCCAGCCCGGAAGTAAAAAATGAATTCAAAAGAATAGCAGATGATGTTGTTATACTCTCCACTCCTTCCTATTTTAGAGCTGTAGCGGATGCATATGAAGTATGGTACGATGTAAGTGATGAAGAGGTACTTCAGATAATGAAAAAGTGGAGTATGGAGCGTTTTAAAAAACCGGGCAGTTAAATTTCTATATGTTTTTTGAATCTGTTCTCGATTGTTTCAATGATTTCAGGTGCGAAAATGGATTTTTTGCTTGAAATAAGATAAGATATAGTTACTGTCACAGCTGCATAGTGTGTCGCCTCCATACCGAAAAGCTCGGCACAAAGGATTATGGCCGCTATAGGAGAGTTTGTTGAGCCGGCAAAAACAGATACGAATCCCAAAGCAGCATAAAGCGGAATGTATGCGTCGGCAACCTGAGCAAAAAAGTTGCCTGCTGTCGCTCCTGAAAAAAAGAGGGGAGTAACAAAACCTCCGCTTCCTCCAAACCCCAGGGTTATGGAAGTAAAGAGTGTCTTCAAAATCGGATCATACCATTCAAAATTTTCCGTTTCACTGAAAGCGGCATCTATTGTATCTAATCCGAGACCAAGATATCCATCTCCGAAAACAAGTGCGAGCAGCACAATAATGCTGCCTCCCATAAATCCTTTTAAGAAAGGATTTACAAAATTCTTTCTTGAAAAGTGATTTGAGAAATTCATGGCGACGACCACTCCATAGGATATCACACCGAAAAAAATACCAGCCAAAATAGCTTTGATCAGGCTCAGAAACTCCCAAAAGCCGGGAACGGAGCCAAGAGAGATTGGATGATAGATATATTCCACATTCAAAATATGCATACTCCAGTAAGCGACAAAACTGGATATAAATGCAGGTACCAGAACACGGTAAAGTATTTTACCTGCAAAAAGAGCTTCCAGAGCGAAAAATCCGGCTGCTATGGGAGCGCCGAAAACTACTGCAAAGCCTGCGCTTACGCCGGCGATTATTATGACTATCCTTTCCGTATGACCTACAGATAGGCCAATAATTTTTGCCAATATCAAAGAGAGATATGCTCCTATCTGTCCTCCAAGAGCCTCTTTACCAGCCGAACCACCAAAAACAAGTGTCAAGAATGTGGCGATCTGTTTGATTACAAAACTAAAAAATTTGAGTTTTTCATCATTGCATACCGCGCTGCATACTATCTCTTCCGTGCCATCACCGGAAGCTTCTTTGAAAGTTTTGTATATGATGGAAGAGGAGACGCCCATTGCAGCCGGGAGCAGAAAATAGAGAGGAAAATATATTTGAAAGTTCGTTTTGGTATAAGAGATTGCCATTTCCAGCAAAATGAGAACGCCGCTTGTTCCAAATCCGACCAGTAGCCCTATAGATACCGATATGAT
>WFUN01000075.1 GCA_015484905.1 Hydrogenimonas sp.
GCATAGAGAAATGCTTGATGATGATAAAAACCTCATAGAGACTTTCTGCCCCTATGGCGGCGATCGAGTTGATGTTCAGGGAAAAAATATGCATGTATACGGCTATCTGAAAAATTTTCTGTTTCCAAAAGAGTATCTCGACAAAAAAATCGGAGTATTGAGTGGAGGTGAAAAAAACCGTGTGGCTCTTGCACTTTTGTTTACCAAAAAAGTCGACTGTCTGATTCTGGATGAACCGACTAACGACCTGGATATACCTACCATCAATATTCTCGAGGAGTATCTTCTGAATTTTCCGGGCGCGCTCATATTTGTAAGCCACGACCGCTACTTCGTCGACAAAATAGCCAAAAAGCTCTTTATATTTAAAGGAAAAGGTATAGTAGAAGAGAGCTATCAGCTATATTCTGAATTCCTCTGCATAGAAAAAGAGTTGAAAAGCCTGGAGCATTTTGCAATAGATCTGGAAAGAGAAAAAAAACGACCTTCAAACAGTAAAAGAGGCGAAGCAAAAAAGAAAAAACTGAGTTACAACGAGCAACGCGATTTGGAGAATCTGCCCGATGAGCTGGATAGACTCGAAAACCGGATTGCCCAGATAAACGAATGCCTTGCCGATCCGGACTGTTACAGGGAAAAAGGTATCCAAAATCTTACAGACGAGTTAAATAAACTCGAAGTCGAATACAACACAAAAGCCGACAGATATCTTGAGCTGCTTGAGCTGCAAGAAAAGTTGCAACGGGGTTCTTGATGAATTAACTGAAATTCAGGTCTCAAAACTGGAAATCATCTGTTCTATATACGATATCAAGGCGGTTGCATTATTTAAATTCCGTTCTCTTGAGCCATAAAGAAGCGTAACGACCGGATGTGCATATATCGTGGCCATAAGCTCTTTTACTCCTTTTTTGTTTGCATCCAGCTCTTTTGCATATCTGGCTTTGAACTCCGGCCATTTTTCCGGATCGCGCCCATACCATTTTCTAAGCTCTGTAGATGGAGAAATCTCTTTCATCCATATATCGATCGCAGCCTTGTGCTTCGATAACCCCCTTGGCCACAAACGGTCTACCAAAATTCGCAGACCGTCAGCTTTTTCAGGCTCATCATATACACGCTTGACTTTTATTATGGGGTCAGGGCTTGATTTTTGCATTTTATCGCCTTCACATTATGTATGGATTGAACGACAGCCAAACTTCCCAAATAAATTTTTGGCAAACAATCTCTATTGGTTGGTGTGGTAATAATATTATATTCAACATATTATACAAATTTAAACCCATCCTTTTCCAATCTCTATATAAAATGGTTAAACGGCGAGAAAATACTGCTAAAATAGTATAATTTCGCAATTTTGACAATTTTTAAAAGGGAAAAAATGACCTTGTCCGCTATCAAAGATGACATACGGGAAAATAGTGGCGTGATGCTCTATTTTCAGGCCAAAACGTGCAATCTGTGCAAAGTTCTGAAACCAAAACTTTTTAAAGCTGTTGAGAAGGAATTTCCCAAAATCAGATGTATCGTCATCGATACCGATAAATTTGCCGATATCGCAGCATATTTCGGCATTTTCTCTATGCCATCGGTCATTGTATTTTTGGATGGTAAAGAGTTTGTACGGACTGGCAGAAATATCAGCATACCCCTATTTATAGAGCGACTAAGACGGCCTTATGAGATATTGATATCGCAATAATCATACCTTGCAAAACAAAGTTTCATATATTTATTTATATCTCCCAAAAGCGTCGTCAGTATCTATTTGACACTATCTGAAATTACAAATTTCCATATTTGCAAAATTGTTTATTTCATTTTCATAACAAGTTCGTTTGGTTGGGCAATATGCTACAATTGCATCTATAAAATCTTTTACAAAATAGAGGGTTCATGTGTCCAAAACTGTTCCGGAATTTACTGGAAAGCAGCGATATCTCAAATGAGCTTTTTGAAAAGACCATAGGAATTCGTAAAGCTACTTATTTCGATTTTACCGCAACAGGTCTTGCATATGGGCCAATTGAAGAGAGAATGGCAGAGGTTCTGGAATATTATGCAAATACGCACTCCAAAGAAGCATATCTGGCCAAAACTATGCAAGAGTGTTACGAGGCTGCCAGAAAATCTCTGAAACGATCTTTGGAACTGGAGGATGATTTTTTGGTAATTCCTACCGGTTTTGGAGCCACTGCCGCTATTAAACGTTTCCAGGAGCTCATGGGACTTTATATTCCTCCAGCTGTATGCAAAAGACTGGGAAGCAAACCGGAAGTCGAAAAAAAACCACTTGTCATTGTAGGGCCATATGAACACCACTCTAACGAGTTGGGCTTTAGAGAGTCGCTTTGCGATATTCACAGAGTGCCCATGACTGCGGACGGATATGTCGATATGCAAAATTTGCAGACAGTACTGAAAAAAAATGAAGGCAGAGAAATTATCGGTTCTTTCTGCATAGCTTCAAATGCAACAGGAATCATAACTCCCTATCATGAAATTTCGGCACTGTTAAGAAAATATGGCGCGACAGTATGTTTCGATGCGGCTGCGACATCAGCATATATGAATATTCCATCAAAGCTCTACGATGTAATGTTTCTTTCAGCACATAAACTGCTTGGAGGTCCGGGCAGCAGCGGTGTTCTTGTAATACGGAAAAAGCTTGTCGATACATCCATAGCTCCAACATATCCGGGTGGAGGCACCGTCACATACGTAAGCCGTAAAAGCCATCGTTTTCATGAGGATGCAGAGGTACGTGAAGATGCTGGAACTCCGGCAATACTGCAGTTCATAAAGGCAGCCCTTGCCTATCAACTCAGAAACGAAATGGGGCTTGAGTGGATCAAAAAGCGAAAGAAGAGGCTTTACGATCTGCTTATAACAGAAATATCGAAAAGCGGGAAATTTGAAATTCTCGGCAATCCTGCTGCAAACAACATTGGAATAGTCTCATTGATACCAAAAAACGGAGATCCTTATGATCTTTGCGGCAGACTTTCTGCAAAATACAAGATCGAAACACGTGCCGGATGTTCCTGTGCAGGTCCATATGGTCATGATCTGCTTGGACTGGATGATGACAGCGAAATGATGTTCAAACCGGGTTGGCTGAGAATTTCAATACATCCTATACAAACGGAAGAGCGAATACTTCAATTAGTAGAAGCATTGAACGAGCTTGAAAAATAAAAATTTTTTCTGTTATAGGGAGATATCTACTTTAGTTTTTTAATGATTCTTGAAACGGTCGAAACATCCATATCAAGCTGCTTTGCAATATCAGATTGCGTAGCTCCCATGGTATAGGCTTCGAAAATCTTTTTGTTTCTCTCTTTCTTGCAGTCGATATTTCTAAAAAAACTTTCCAAATCAAATGGATGGTGCTTACTTTTTGAAATACGCTTAATACGGGCAGATTCCTTTTTAATCAAATCAAGAGAAGCCATCTCATTGTCGCTCAAACCGATACCAAGATTGTCGAGAAATTTTTCGGTATCGTCGTACCATGTCAATACGAAGCTTTTAAGCATGCACCTTTTAACTTTGCCAAAAGAGATATCATGCATAAGCGCCCACTCATATTCTCCAACCCTTTCTGCCAAGCCTGCTTTTACAGGATTGTTCTCAAAATATTTAAAAAGTGTAAACAGATAGCTCTCATCCAGAACGGTCCAGGATTTATATCGGTCCTGCCAAAGATGTCCGACACGGTCATATTTTTTATTGAAATACTGGGCATACAATGAATTGATTTGTCTCATTCCTGCCGAGAGATTCTCTTTTTTGTTTTCTATTAGCAGATGGTAGTGATTGTCCATTAAAACGTAGGCATGGACAATAAAATCATAATGCTCTGAAACTTCACAAAGAATCTGTAAAAATTTCTCCTTATCACTTTTTTCACTATACACAAACCGCTTTTCAACTCCTCTGTTGTAGATATGGTGAAATCCGGGTGTTTCTATACGTATACGTCTGGCCATGCACTTTTCTTTTTGTTAAAATAGTCTGAGTTTACTTCATTTTTTTGCAAAAGTAAAGCCCTGACCCCTTTTCACCCTTTTATATATTTTTACCGGCGATCCATCCGCTTGCCCAAGCAAAATGGAGATTATACCCCCCTCTTTTGCCTACGACATCAAGCACCTCCCCCGCCAGGTATAAGCCTGGCACTATTTTGGATTCCATGGTTTTTGGATTGACCTCTTCTGTTGCTACGCCGCCGCCGGCTGCTTCGGCATGCTCATATCCATGTGTTCCTATTACCCTAAAGCGCCACATCTTCATTTTGGTGGCGAGCCGGCGCAGCTCTTTTGCATTCAGATCTTTACAACATGTATTGCCTTCTATTTCGAGCGAATGAAGGATAACGGCGGCTATTCTGCGAGGAAGTACTCCATGGAGCATCTGCATAACGGGTGCATCAGGAATTTGATCGCAAAGACGGCCCATTTTCGCAACAAGATGTTGCCGTTCAAAAAGAGGCAACAGATCTATCTCTACTTCTACTCTTTTATTGTTTTTTAGTGCCTTTGAGGCAAGAGTGGATATATCAAGTGTTCCAAAACCGGAAATGCCATAGTCTGTAAACAGCAGATCCGATTTTACAGTTTCACTACACTTACCGTTCAAATACAGACTCAAGGCTGCATCTATTTTGACTCCTCTCATCTTTTTATGAAGCTTTTGTTCCAAATGAAGGCCTACAAGAGCCGGATAGGGTTCGATTATATCGTGTCCCAGTGCCATGGCAAGCTGCAAGCCGCTATTTGATCCTCCAAGTTGCGGAGCTGCAGGCGAACCGGCTGCCAAAACGACTTTTTCATAGATTTCGCCATCTTTTTGGGCGTTCAATACAAAATAGTCCGAATTTTTTTTCAATTCAAAAACAGTGCTCTTTGTAAAAATCTGAACGCCCAACCTCAAAGCTTCCGCTTTTAACGCCTGCTGTATCGAACGGGCTTCGTTACTCTGTGGATATACCCTGCCATCGACAGAAGTCTTCAACAAAAGCCCAATCGAAATGCAGAATTTTTCAAAAGCCTTAAAGTCAAATTCGTTTAAGACATGATTTACAAAAGATGGCTGTCGGCTATGATAATCGAAGAAAGAAAGATTTACATTGGATATATTGCAACGACCATTGCCGGAGGCAAGAATCTTACGCCCGACATCTTTCCCTGCATCAAAAAGATCGACTTTCAAACCCTTTCGTGCGGCAGTTACGGCAGCCATCAGTCCGGCAGGCCCTCCCCCTATGACGGCCACACGCTTCATAGGAATTTTAAAATCTCCTCTTCTATCTCCTCTTTTTTAACGACTCTTTTATGTACAATCGGTTTCTTAAAAAGTTCGGATATCATTTCCGGCACCTTGACACCATAGTTTTCACTTATCCACCTCAAAGCGTCAAGGTCATGTTCCGCTTCGTAGCCGAGCGCTTCACATACAGTGGGGCTGAACTTGGTCCACTCCGCCGTCGAGTATAAAATGGTTTTCAGATTTTTTTTGCGAAGAGTGTTGTATGCTTTGAAGCATGTAGCGGTATGAGGATCCATGATATACCCTTTTTCAGCATATTCGGCTATCACTGCTTTGCTCTCATCGTCACTGCTGAAACTCGCGTCGAAATCTTCGCGCAACATATCCAACTCTTCGGGACTCAGGACGTATTTCCCTTTCTCTTTGAGATCATCCATAAGCTGCTTTGTTCTATTTGCTCCGAATTTATCAAAAAGCACACGCTCTACATTGGACGATTTTAAAATATCCATTGCGGGAGATGTAGTCTGAACCAATGATTTCCCGGTAAGGTCATACTCTCCTTCGGTTATGAGCTCGGTAAGTATATTGTTGATGTTTGAAGAAATAAGAATTTTCTCTACCGGCAATCCCATTTTTTTTGCATAGTAACCTCCAAGAGCATTACCAAAATTTCCGCTTGGTACCACGAGGTATACAGATTCACCCATAGAGACTTCGTTTTCTCTGACCAGTTGCAGATAACTGTATATATGGTATACAA
>WFUN01000076.1 GCA_015484905.1 Hydrogenimonas sp.
GAATAAACCCCTCTCTTTTAAAAGAGGCTTTGGAGCAGGCTAAAGAGGCAAGATTGCATATTTTGGAAATTATGGAAGAGGCGGCAAAAAAAATCGAGGTAAACGAAGAAGTTCTTCCAAGCAGCGAGGTTTTTCACGTGGAGCCTCACAAGATCGTAGATATCATAGGTCAGGCCGGAAAGACGATCAAAGAGATAATAGAAAAATTTGAAGTAAGTGTCGATCTCGATCGGAAACAGGGTGAAGTTAAAGTGTCCGGACCGAGCAAAGCGAAAGTGAAAGCGGCTTGTGATCATATTAAAACGCTTACACAAGGCGGTGGAGAGAAGAGAGAGATTTTGAATTTCGAGATCGATAAGCCCATAAAGGGAAAAGTGAAAAAACTGGTGGATTTCGGAGCCTTTGTAGAGTTACCCGGCGGAGTAGACGGTCTGTTGCATATCTCCAAAATTTCAAGAAAAAGGATCGCTCACCCGAGCGATCTTTTGCATGAAGGTCAAGAGATAGAGGTGGTTGTGAAGTCTCAAAAAGGCCATAAGATAGAACTTGCGCTTGCCAAACCGATCGATTAATCGAGATTTTACATTTTGACAAGTATAATTCGCCTGCAGAGTGATAAGTAGGGATACGCAAGCCGAACGGACTTTGCAGCGCAACCGGGCGCAAATCCGGAATATTACAGGGAGTTTTGAATGAAAAAGTTTTTTCTTTTGATGGCTGCATTTGCAGGCTTCGCTTTTGCAGGTGAAGGTGAGTCTATGATTCAGGCATACAGTGTGATCGCTGCCGGAGTAGGTCTTGGGCTGGCGGCTGCAGGTGGTGCAATCGGTATGGGTAATACCGCTGCCGCTACAATTGCTGGTACCGCTCGTAATCCCGGTCTTGGCGGAAAGCTTATGACTACGATGTTCATTGCGCTTGCGATGATTGAAGCGCAGGTTATCTATACACTCGTAATTGCACTGATCGCTCTTTATGCCAATCCGTTCCTCGGATAATCTTTAACAGCGATTAATGTTTCGGTCGGGGGTGCTTGCCTCCGGCCATTTTTTTTGCTATAATTTCGGCCTCTTGACGAATGCAATATGCGACGGTGGTGGAATCGGTAGACACGCTGTCTTGAGGGGGCAGTGGGCTTTGCCCGTGCGAGTTCAAGTCTCGCCCGTCGCACCATAAAGTTTTATTTAAGCTCCAAAATATTAACAGACTTATCGATCCGATTACATTCACTCTCTATAAATCCAGCATAAACCTGAAAAAGCATCTGATTTGAAGTGTGCCCAAGTAGCACGGCATATCTCCATTCAAAAAAACGTAACTGTTTTTGAATCTGTAATCTTATACTGATTTTCAAGATAAGGCAATAAAACGTCAAAGATGGGTATAACACGAATAGAGCTCCAAGTTTTTGGAGTGGTTTCGATACCTTTGCGTCTGGAACGCTGAATGTTTTATTTGAATATAAATATCAGCTATGAGCCGTATATACTTATAGTATAATAGATTGTATCAACAACAGGTAAAACCGAATGATAAAAGTTGTATCTGACCCTAAAGAGTGTGAAATTTTTTTAAAAAACCACTATGTTTCCATTTTGGACTCATATGGATACAAAAAGATACTGAACGAGTGGTATAAACCAGAAAAATTCCTCTTTTTTCTTAACGAAAACAGTTTTCTTCCTTTGGTAGCAAAGGAAAATATGGCCAGCTTTTATGGCGGTACTGCCTTCAATAGCGCTAATAGAGTTCCAAATGATAAAATCCTGATAAACTACGCTCTTGATTATCTGCTTGAAAGAGACATCTCTTTTCGTTTGCTTTGTATTACAAACGATATTTTCGACTTTCTTGAAGAGCCTGTCAGAAAATATGATGTTCCATATCCGCCGCAATGGGTGTATGAAGTCGTTAAACCATTCGATGCTTTGGAATATATAAGAAGTAAACCGACGAAAAAGAGAAGAAAAACCTATAGGTATATTTATAACAGAAAACGTCTTTTTGATTTCAAAACGTTCACTTTCGGAGATCTTGAAAGATATTTCCCGTCCATTATGAAAAAACATATCGACTATTTCGATCGAAGAGGCAAAAAAAGTGCATGGGAAAAGAGAAAGCTTTTACTTTTTTCAATATTGAAATATTTTTATGAGAAAGAAAATCTGTATATGCGCGGCATATTTTTCGAAAATACAATAGTTGGTTTTTATGCCATAGCATACAATAAAAAGGAGGTTGTTTTATATTTTGGAGGTACGTTTGAAACGGATGACTGCCATCTTTCCAAGATATGGTATTTCGATATGATGGAACAATCCACTCTGCTCGCCTGTAGTCTGGGCATAAAAAGCATAAATGCATTACGTGGCAACTTTGTAAACAAAAGAAGATTTGGTTTTGTGCCTCATCCTTTATATGCATTGGTTTGTGATAAAAACTGGGTCGTTGCAAGAGACGGGAGTGTAACCAAAGATGAGTATGAAAAAATTTATCATAGATTTTTTGGAGCGGAAAGCTTGTCTGCACAAAAGTGATAAAAGTTTTTTACTGACATTTAAAAGAAGAGACTTTTGTTTTGAAACTGATCATATTGCATGTTGCTTCAGGAGAGACAAGGATACAATGAGAGCTTCGATGTAATCAATAATGTTTTAAATTTAATAGTGTATAATATTTTTTTACCAAAGAAATATATAATTTCATCGTCGCAGAAGAAAAAGGGGTGAATATTATGAGAATCGCAACCATAGGAATCTTGGCACTGGGACTGATATTTGGAGGATGCTCTACAAACGAATTTAAACTGTTCAGCAAGAACTCCAAAGTGAACAAAACCATTTCCA